>JAFRSR010000387.1 GCA_017427485.1 Kiritimatiellia bacterium | reverse complement strand
GAGAGGCCAAGTCATTCGTTTGCGCGAAGCAAAACTCCAAAATGGACTCCGTGTCTCCGAGGACACTCCCAACCTCCGTGCTAGCGCCGCAGGCCACCCCCTATCGCTGACCGAGTAACAGCCTCTTGCGGGGAGGCGGGCGGCTTGGTATAATGGGGGCATGGAAACAAACAGAAGAGACTTCATCGGGGCCTCCCTCGCGTTTGCGGCGATGGCCGGCTGCACGGCGCCGCGTTGCGGCGAGGAGAGAAAATGCGGAACGGGACGTCCGTTCTCGTTCGACAGCCGCTGCACGCTGCGGATGCCCATGCCCGGGCTCAAGGAGCCGGTCAACTTCTTCGTGATCGGCGACACGCACTTCGGGTTCCACGACTCGCGCGACGACGCCTACGCCGACAACTACAAGCGCATGGCGAAGTGGCCCGCGCCGAAGGACGCGCTCGCGAAGGCGCTCGACCGCGCCAAGAAGGCGCAGACGGACGTCGTCGTCCTCGTGGGCGACATCATCAGCTTCCCCACGCTCGCGAACCTCGACCATCTCCGCGGCGAGCTTGACCGCGCCGGTCTTCCCTGGCTCTACGTGGCCGGCAACCACGACTGGCATTTCGAGGGCGAATCCGGCAGCGACCTCGAACAGCGCGCGCGCTGGACCGAGCGCCGCCTCAAGCCCCTCTACCAGGGTGGGAACCCGATCATGTATTCAAGGATGGTGAAGGGCGTGCGGATGGTGATGATCGACAACTCCGCCTACCACGTCCTTCCCGAGCAGCTTGCGTTCTGGAAGCAGGAGGCGGCGAAGGGCGACCCCATCGCGCTCTTCATGCACATCCCGCTCTGGGTCGAGGGCTGGAGCATCACCACGTGCGGCAACCCCAAGTGGGGCGCAGCCACCGATCCCTATTGGGAGATCGAGCGGCGCGAGCGGTGGGCGGATCGGCTGATGCCGTCCACCTACGCATTCCGCGAGGCGGTGTTCAACACCCCGAACCTCGTGGGCGTGTTCACCGGCCACATCCACAACCTGCTCGTGGGCCAGGCCGGACAGGCACTCCTCTTCTCCGTGCCGACGAACCGCACGGGAGCGTGCATGGAGGTGCGCCTCTCGCCCGCTTCGCCGACGGGTGCCTTCACGTGAAGCGGTGACCGCCCGTAAAATAAACCATCTTTTCTAAAATAATCTCGGCGGCGTGTGCGTCTCTGTAAACGTTAGCGCCATGGTGGCGCTTGTTCAAAAAGCGGCAAATGCGCCGCGAAAGGAAAAATGAAATGAAGAAACTGATGATGATTGCGGTTGCCGCGCTCTGCTGCGTGGTACTTGCAGACCCTCCCGAACGTGAACGTCATGCGGGCGGTCCCCGCGGCGGAATGGGTGGCATGCGCCATCATGAGATGGGGATGGATCCGATCGTCTTCGCCGTCTCCCGGCCGCAGGTCGTCGAGAAGCTCGGCCTCACCGACGAACAGAAGGAAAAGCTCAAGGCGGTGACGGACCGCGCGAAGGACGGCCGCGAGGGCATGAGAAAGGTCCGCGAGGCGACCATGAAGCAGTTCGACCTCATGAAGGCGGACAAGGTCGACGAGGCCGCCGTGATGAAGGCCATTGACGAGGTCTTTGAACTGCGTAAGCAGATGGCCAAGGACCAGGTCCGCCGGGTGATCGAAATCAAGGCGATCCTCACGCCCGAGCAGATCGCGAAGGCCCGCGAGGAAATGAAGAAGGGCTTCGAGGCCCGCGGCGACCGCGGTCCGCGTCATGGCGGTCCGCGCGGCGGCAGGGAAGGCCGGCGCGGCCCTCGCCGCGAAGGCAAGGAAACCGAAGCTAAGTAAGGTTTGATGGAGGAGGACGTCCAGCTCCTCTTCGCGTACGCGCGCCGCGGGGACGTTCAGTCGCTCGCGGCGCTTGTCCGCCGCCACGCCACCTGGATGCAGGCCCTCTTGCGCGGGATGCTGCCGGTGGCGGCGGACGTGGACGACGTCTTCCAGGAGACGTGGATGCGGGTCATCCGCGCGGCGCCGCGTTACCGCGGCGGCATGGTGAAGCCCTACCTCGCGACCGTTGCGCGATCCGCCGCAATCGATCACCTGCGCCGCACGCGCGCCGTCGTGAGCCTGGACGACGAGGAGGGCGAGGGCGCCGAGGCGGCGGCGACGGTGGTGGCCGAGGGGCCGGCGCCGGGCGAGGCGTTCGAGTCGCAGGCGACTTCCGATGACGTGCGCCGCGCAGTGAACACCCTGCCAGAAGGACCGCGCCAGGTCCTGTTGATGCGTGTCGAGGGCGAACTGTCGTTCCGGGAGATCGCGGCCGAGCTGGCGATTCCGCTCGGGACGGCGTTGACTTGGATGCGGTCGGCCACGTTGAAACTCAGAAGAATGCTGGGAGGTGAAAAATGAACGAAGATGCCAAACTGAACGATTTTCTGAAGGAACGGCTTGAAGGCGACGTTCCCGTCGAGCCTCCGCGCCTTGAGGCGATCCTACATGCGGCTTCTGCAGCCGCACAGGCCCGTGCGGCCGCGCGGCGGCGGTCCGTTTGTCTCTGGGGCGGTTTGCTGGCCGCGGCGTCGCTGGCGGTGCTTTGTCTCTTTGCCGTCCATTTTCGGACATCTTCGCCTCCGGCCTCTTCACCATCTCAGCCGGCTCTGGCGTCTTCGCCGACCCCGACTTCATCGCCCTCGGTCGTGCCGTCGCCCGAGCAGACGGTCGTTAACGCAATCGACCTGCTCAGCACGCTTGACGGCGACGAGTTGGACATAGAGACCAATTCGGTGGTGGAGGTGCTGCTCGCCTGGCAGGACGCACCTTACAAAGACGCCGTCTTCGATATTCTCGCCGGGAATTGACGAGATCGGAAGATCCTCTGCGGACCATGCCGAATTATGCTATACTAACGGCATGGAAAAAAATCATGGAATGAGGGCGTTGCTGTGCGCGACGCTGGTTGGGGCCCTGCTGCAGACGGCGGCGGGCGGAACTGAAGCGAACGCATGGGCGTTCAAGGACCTTCGCGCGTGGTCGCGCGAGAAGGACGCCGTGAAGCTGACGACGCTGCCGGACGGCGCGTTCGAAGTGCGGCACACGGGCGGTGCGGACTGGTGCGTGAACGGCTGCCCGCAGATCGCGGTGAAGCACGGCGACACGTTCGAGCTGACGTGCGAGACGGAGCCGCTCGCGGACATGCCCGACTCGCGCACCGTCTGCATGAGCGTGATCCTGCGCGACGCGAAGGGCGTGGAGGTCTCCTGGTCGTACGGCGGCGGATACGCGAAGCCCGGCGAGCCGATCCAGACGGTCTTCATGGTGCCGGACGGCGTCGCCACGATCCAGCCGCGCATCCTGGGCGGCGGCGTGACAGGTGCGCGCGTGCGGAACGTGCGCGTCGTGCGGACGGGCAACGCCCTGCCGAAGACCGGCCCGCTCGAGATCTGCACGTTCGCGAACGGGTCGCTGCGCGGCCGCGTGGGCGGCGCGGGCTTCGAGGTGGAGGATACGCGCACGGGGCGCACGTGGAAGCCGGTGGCCGGCTCGCGGTGGGCGGTCGAGGAGCTGGAGCGGCGGGTGGAGGCGGACGGCTCCGTCCGCGCCACGTTCATCAACCCCGAGACGATGAAGCGCTGGAAGGCGATTTACCGCGTGGAGAAGGACCGTCCGGAAATGGTCGTGACGGTGGAGGGCGAAGGGGCGATGTCCTCGCCGTTCGCGTATCCCGCCGCGTTCGCCTCGCGGAAGGGCGACCGACTCATCGTGCCGCTGAACGAGGGCATCAGCTATCCGGCGGACGATCCCGACGGGATCCCCGGCCGCCTGGTCGCATACGGCGGGCACGGCATCTGCATGGCGTTCTTCGGCGTGCAGGACGACGCGACGGGCGCGGGGTGGATGGCGATCCTCGAGACGCCGGACGACGTGGCGCTCGTGGCGCGGCGCGACGCGGAGACGAATCTGTGGACGCTCGGTCCGAGCTGGGAGGACCAGAAGAAGCAGTTCGGCTACGCGCGGCGCATCCGCTACGTGTTTCTCGACAAGGGCGGTTACGTGGCGATGTGCAAGCGCTACCGCGCGCACGCGAAGGCGATCGGGAAATTCAAGTCGTTTCGCGAGAAGGCGAAGGAGCGTCCGCTCGTGGACCGTCTCCTCGGCGCGCCGAACGTCTGGTGCTGGGAAAAGAACAAGACCGCCGTCGCGAAGGAGCTGAAGGCGGCGGGCATCGACCGCTTCCTCTGGAGCGCGGGCGGCGACGAGGCGCAGGTCAAGTTCCTCTCGGAGATGCCCGACGTGCTCGTGAGCCGCTATGACGTCTACCAGGACATCTACCACCCCGACCAGCTCAAGAAACTCGGCTGGAAGAGCGGCTGCAACACGGAGGCGTGGCCGAAGGACATCATCTGGAACAGCGCCAACTCGAACGACTGGCGGCACGCGTGGGGCGTGAAGGCGAAGGACGGCACGTGGACGTACTGCGCGATGATGTGCGACAGCGTGGCGCCGAACTACGAGCGGCGCAACGTGTCGAAGGAGCTGAAGACGAAGCCGTACAACACGCGGTTCATCGACACGACCGTGGCCGCGCCGTGGCAGACGTGCTGGAACCCCGCGCACCCGATGACGCGCTCGGACAGCCGCCACTGGAAGATGGAGCTCCTGCGCATCCTCGGCGACGAGTTCCACCTCGTCGTGGGCAGCGAAACGGGGCATGACGCGAGCGTGCCGTTCTGCGACTACTACGAGGGCATGCTCTCGCTCGGGCCGTATCGCGTGCCGGATTCCGGACGCAACATCCCGCAGATCTGGACGAACGTGCCGCCGCGCGTGGCGAAGTACCAGGTGGGCGAGAACTACCGCCTGCCGCTCTGGGAGCTCGTCTACCACGAGTGCGTGTGCGCCCACTGGTACTGGGGCGACTACAACAACAAGCTGCCGGACATCTGGTGGAAGCGCGACCTCTTCAACGTCCTCTACGGCACGATGGGCATGTACATCTTCAACAACCGCCAGTGGAAGGAGGACAAGGAGAAGTTCGTGCGCAGCTACCGCATCACGTCGCCCGTCGCGCGCGCCACCGGCTACAGCGAGATGCTCGACCACCGCATCCTCTCTCCGGACCGCACGGTGCAGCAGAGCCGCTTCGCGGACGGCACGGTCGTGACCGTCAACTTCGGCGACACGCCGTACACGCTCCCGGACGGCACGTCCCTCGCCGCCCGTTCGCACCGCGTCGCGCGCGTTGCCACCGGTGGCGGGATGTGATAGAATAAGACCCGTGATGTTGCATCCCATAGTCGAACGCCTGCTGGAACTCCGGGGAATTGGCGCGGAAGAGCGCGAGGCATACCTCGATCCGTCCCTCGCGCGCCTCGCGCGCGTGGACGCGCTGCCGGGCGTGCGGGAGGCCGTGGAGGTCATCCTGCCTTTCGTGCGCGAAGGCCGGAAAATCGTCGTGTACGGCGACTACGACTGCGACGGCGTGTGCGCGAGCGCGATCCTCGTCTCGGCCCTGCGCCGTCTCGGCGCCTCGGCCGACGCGTTCGTTCCCGACCGCTTCAAGGAGGGCTACGGCCTCACGGCCGCCGCGATCGAGCGCCTGTTCGGCGAACACCCCGACGTGGCGCTCGTGGTGACTGTGGACAACGGCATCTCCTCCGCGCGCGAGGTCGCCGCCATCAAGGCGCGCGGCGTGGCGGTGGTGGTGACTGACCACCACCTGCCGGGAGCGGAGCTCCCCGTTGCCGACGCGCTCGTCAACCCGCGCGTGGCAGCCGCGCCGGGCTGTGCGGACCTCTGCGGCGCGGGCGTGGCGTTCTTCCTCGCCGGCGCGCTCGTGCAGGCGGCCCAGGCGGAGGGGCTGTACTCGGGCGGCAAGTTCGCCGCGCCCCTGCTCGTGCTGGCGGGGCTCGCCACGGTGGCGGACATCATGCCGCTGCGCGGCCAGAACCGCATCCTCGTGGCGCAGTCGCTCGCGAACTTCTGGCGGTGCGCGCCCCTCGGCTTGAAGGAGCTCATGCGCTCCGCGTCCCGCGTGGCCGCCTCGGCGCCCAGCGCGCGCGACTACGGTTTTCTCCTGTCGCCGCGCATCAACGCGACGGGGCGCCTTGAAAGCGCCGCCCTCGCCTACAATCTCCTGATGGAGGAGGACCGCGAGGTGGCGCGCAACCTCGCCGTGCGCGTGAACGGCATCAACGGGCGGCGCCAGACGGAGGAGCGCGAGCTCGCGGTCGCGCTGCAGAGCCAGATCGCGTCCGGCCGCCCCGCCTGCGTGGCGCACCTCGAAAAGGGAAACACCGGCGTGGTCGGCATCGTCGCGGCGCGCGTGATGGAGCGTCTCGGCGTGCCGGTGGCCGTGGCGGTGGGCGACACGGGCAGCGTGCGCGCGCCGGACGGGTACAACGTGCACGACGCGCTTGCGGCGGCGGGCGACGCGCTCGACCGGTTCGGCGGCCATGCGGCGGCCGGCGGGTTCACGGTGAAGGAAGGCCGGTTCGATGATTTCAGCCGCCTCTTCACGGAGGCCTGCGCCGCGCAGTACGCGGCGGGACGCGAGGCGATCGAGCGCGCGAAGGCGCTTGAGCCGGATCTCTGGCTCGAACCGGGCGACCTCACGCTGGAGCTGTACGACGCGTTGCGCGTGCTGGAGCCGTTCGGCGAGGGCAACGCGGAGCCCGTGTTCGGCTTGCGCGGCGTGCGCTTCTCGGACGCGAAGCCGATCGGCGCGGAGGGCCAGCACGCCACGTTCGCGTTCGTCAACAAGTCGATCCCGCGCGCCGTGTGGTGGAACCACGGGGCGGACGTGGAGGCGATCCGCGCGCACGACGTGCCGCGCGACGTGCTGTTCACGCTGCTGGAGTCCGACTACGGCGGCGACCCGCACCTGGAGCTGAAATTGATCGTTGCGCGCGTTGCCGTTCCCGAAACGGCAAAAAATGCCTAGAAGCGGCGCACGGTTTTATGGTACACTACACGCTGTTCCGTCTCCGCAGTGACGGAGTGCGGGCAACGTGTTTCGTAAAAAACAGAAAGAAAGGTAAAAGAGATGAACGTTTCACGTAGGACGTTCCTCGGCGCGATGGGCGCCGCGGGCGCCATGGCAGTTGCTCCCGGCTGCTGCGGCGAGTGTGCAGGCAAGAAGGCGCAGGTCGCCCTCCAGCTCTACTCCATTCGCACGTACATCGGCGGCAAGAAGGACAAGGACGGCAAGGAGCTTGTGAAGGGCGTCGGCCTCGCGCAGGCGCTCAAGGACGTGGCGGCCATCGGCTACAAGGGCGTCGAGTTCGCCGGCTACTACGGCCACAAGCCCGAGGAACTCAAGAAGATGCTGGCGGACGCGGGCCTCGTCGTGTGCGGCACGCACGTGTCGAACGACTTCTACGGCTTCGACACGAAGGCCGGCACGTTCAACCCCGACAAGCTGAAGCAGACGTGCGCGTTCGAACTCGCCTACGGCAACAGCCTCATCATCTGCCCCGGCGGTGGCAACATCCCGCCCGGCGCCACCTGGTCCACGGGCCGCGGCGGCGACCCCTGCCCGCCCTCGCAGGCGATCGACGACTTCACGAAGAAGCTCGTCGAGCTCTACAACAAGGCCGCCGAGGTGGCCAAGAAGGAAGGCTGCAAGATCGGCCTCCACAACCACACCTGGGAGCACGGCGTCAAGTTGCTCGACGGCACGTCGTTCTGGGACTACTTCTTCACGAACACCTCGAAGGACGTCTGCATGGAGCAGGACGTCGGCTGGACGACCTGCGCGGGAGACGAGTTCCCCGGAGTCACCGCGATCGCGCAGTACAAGAAGTACCCGGGCCGCTCGCCGACGCTCCACGCGAAGGAGAACGGCATGGGCAAGGGCGTCAAGAAGTTCGACGCCATCCTCGGCAAGCCGGGCTGCGACGAGAACGGCAAGCCGTGCGCGACGCCGGTGCCGTGGGACGAACTCTTCCCCGTCACCGACGCCGACGGCGTGAAGTGGTACGTGGTCGAGTGCGAGAAACACGAGGACACCTTCGACGCCATCAAGCCGTCGTTCGAGTTCCTGAAGTCCAAGGGCCGCGCCTGATACTGGATGGAGGGCATGGGACTTGAGACGAGAGGCGATCTCGTCTCAAGTCTCTCGTCTCTGGTCCCCGCGCCATTCCCCGCCTCGCCATGGGCGGGCCAAGCGCGCGGCGTCAGGGATGTGAAGGCAGAAGAAGGTGGACGATGAGGCTTTACCACGGTTCAAAATCGGGATTGATCGGAGCGATTGCCCCGACGAGCCGTGATGTCTGCGATTTCGGGCGCGGCTTCTACATGGGAACCGAAAAAACACAGCCGCTCACGCTCATCTGCCACGGCGAATCGCCGAAGTTCTACGAAATCGACTACGACGTCGAGGGGTTGCGCGTCCATCGTTTCGAGCCGGACCTCGACTGGGCCATGTTCGTGGCATGGAACAGGCGCGCGATCCCCGAACGGTTCAGGCCCTATTATGACGAGCGGTTCGTTCCCGTCGCGCAGTCGAACGACGTGATCGTGGGAAAAATCGCCAACGACCGCATGGTCGTGGTGCTCGATTGGTTCTTCCAGGGCTTTATCTCTGACATCGGCCTTCTGGCTTCGCTGCAGGCGCTCAATCTCGGCGACCAGTATTGCGCGATGACGAAAGCGGCATGCGAGCGCGTCAGGATCGTGAACGAAAAGGCGCTTGCGCCCCATGAATGCGAGGCGCTGCGCGTCAAATCCGAGAACCAGCGCAGGGTCGCCGTCAGGATGGTGGACCGTATCAGGATGCTCCACCGTCGCGACGGGATGAGTTTCCAGGAAATCATCGAACGGGACACGGGAAGGCGTTGGGATGAACCTTGACGTGTTCCAGATGCAGCAATGCGAGATGCAGGCGGCGCTGTTCGAGAGCCTCGATCGCCGCCCAATTGACGCCAAAGTCTTCATCAGGGCGTTCATGAACTCGAAGGCGGCGGCGGGGCTGGATTCCACCTTCGACCATTTCCAGTGGGCGGGGATCGAATACATCTACGAGGATGTGATGGAGGAGTTCGGCCTCAATCCCGAACCGAACCCGCCGCGCTACAACACCGAGGCGCTCTGGTACGGCGGTTACATCACCCGCTACTGGCACTACCTCACGGGCGAAACCATGAAGCAAATCTACGCCCAGTGCGACGAAAGCCTTCTGCTCCAGTGCTACGGCTTCCACTCCGAGGCCAACGAACTGGCCGTGGAAGACATCAAGGCAATCGCAAGACAATCTTCAGAACCGAAAGGAACGCAACGATGAAAAAGGCAATTGCGATGATGGCTTGTGCGGGGATTGCTTCCTGCACGTGGGCCGCGCATACGGACGCGCCGCCCGGACGCTACGACTACACCGCAAAGGTGGCCGCCGCCGGCCAGGCCGGCACGACGGCCGCCACGAAGAGCAGCGAACCTGAGGCGGCGCTCGCGCTCGCCGACCGCACCTACGCCTACGTGGCGAAGGCGCTCGGCGAGCCGGCGCTCGCGGACGAGAAGGCCGAGCTGGAGGCGAATCGCAAGTGGCTCGCCGCCGCGAAGACGGAGCGCGAGCGCAAGACGGTGGAGAAGGAAATCCGCCGTCTGCGCCGCCGCATCCTCTTCCGCCACCCCGACCTCCAGTTCAAGAAGCTGCTCGCCGTCCAGCGCGGCATCCCGTATTCGCGCGAGAACCACATGGTGGACCAGTACCTCGGCCGCTGGAGCCGTCCGGGTCCCGGCCTCGTCGTGCTCGAGAACTGGCAGACCGCGCCGAAGAAGTCCTCCCTGCTCGGCGACAAGCTCCCGACGGGCACGGTGATCAACCCCGACCTCCACTGGAACGCGGACCGCATTCTCTTCTCGTTCTGCGACCACACGGCGAAGCCGCCGGCCGACGCGCAGAAGCTCAAGGTGCCCGAGGTGATCGTGCGCGACGACCCGTGGGTGAAGAAGGTCGATCCCGCGCACCCGATCTACGGACCCGGCTTCAAGGCAGGTGGCGAGCGCGCCATCGCCCACCGCCGCTACTTCATCTACGAGTGCGCGGCGGACGGCAGCTGGGTGCGTCAGGTGACGGGGTGTCCCGGCGACCCGATGGAGACGCAGGGCGGACGCCAGACCGCGATGATCGAGGACATCGACCCGTGCTACCTGCCGGACGGCGGGTTCGTGTTCTCCTCCACGCGCGGACAGAACTACGGCCGCTGCCACTGGGGCCGCTACGTGCCGTCCTTCCTTCTCTACCGTGCCGATGCGGGCGGGAAGAACATCCGCCAGATATCCTTCGGCGAGGCGAACGAGTGGGAGCCCGCCGTCATGAACGACGGCCGCATCGCCTACACGCGGTGGGACTACATCAACCGCCACGCCGTGTGGTTCCAGTCGCTCTGGGCCACGCGCCCCGACGGCACGGCCGTCTCGCACGTCTACGGCAACTACTCCGAGGACATCGGCGTCGTCACCGAGACGAAGGCGATCCCCGGCTCGCGACTCCTCCTCTGCACGGCGAGCGCGCACCACAACATCACGAGCGGCTCGCTCTTCCTGCTCGACCCGAGCGTGGGCGAGGACGGACTCAAGCCTGTCACGCGCGTCACGCCTGAGGTGCCGTTCCCAGAGAGCGAGGGCTGGAACACGCCTGGCGCCTACTGCTCGCCGTTCCCCGTGAACGACACGCTTTTCCTCTGCTCCTATTCGGACGAGACGCTCGGCTATCCCGACTACCATCCCCGCCACCGCCGCGAGGAGTACATGGCCGCGTGGCCGTCGCCGGCCGCGTTCGGCATCTGGCTCGTGGACACGCTCGGCGGCCGCGAGCTCATCTACCAGGATCCCGAGATCTCCACCTTCAACCCGATCCCGCTCGTGAAGCGTCCGATGCCGCCCGCGCTCGTCTCCACTCTGCCGCCGCCCGACAAAGCACCGAATACGGGCCTCTGCTACGTGGAGAACGTGTACGACTGCCGTTCCGAACTGCCGAAGAACTCGATCGCGGCCATCCGCATCAACAAGCTCGACGTGATGGGCGCATGCCGCCGCGAGACGCTCAACCAGCACGACGACCTCGACCTCCACAAGGAGTCGCTCGGCACGGTGCCCGTCGCCCCCGACGGATCGGCCCAGTTCCACATTCCGGCTGGCGTTCCGATCCAGCTGCAGGCGGTGGACACGAACGGCGTCGCGGTGTTCACGATGCGGTCGTTCATCTACGCGCAGAAGGGCGAGGTGCAGGGATGCACCGGCTGCCACGAGAACAAGTTCAAGAGCGGCGCGGCGAAGTACGCGGTGCAGAGCCCGGCGGGCCGCACCACCTACGACCCGAAGCCCGAAGTCGACCTTGGCTACACGGGGCCGTTCAGCTTCACGAAGAGCGTGCAGCCGATCTTCGACAAGCACTGCATCTCCTGCCACGGGCTGGGCGAGGGACGCCGTCCCGCGTTCTCGCTCGTCGGCACGAACGGCGTCTACAACCTCATCAAGCGCAAGCAGATCTCGTTCGTGGCGAGCTACCGCGAGACGCGCGAGTCGAAGCCGTACGACTACTTCGCGGCGGCGAGTCCGCTCTGGAAGAAGGTGAAGCGCGGACACGGCGGTGCGCGTCTTTCGAAAGACGAGCTTCAGACGCTCGCTCTCTGGATGGACCTCAACGTGACGGAGTTCACGGTGGGCGGCGGGTATTCGTGGAACCGTCCGGAGTCGCGCGAGGTCGATCCGGCGGGCGAGGCGGCGCTGCGCGCGGCCGTGAAGGAGTCGCTGGGCGAGAAGGTCGCGGCGCAGCCGTTCGACGCACTCGTGAACCGCGGCATGGAGGAGCGCAGCCGCGTCCTGTGGCTCGTGAAGCCGGCAGACCGCGACCGCTTCCTGGCGCTCGTGAAGGCGTCGCTCAAGCCGAAGCCCGCGCACGACGTCCAGGGCACCTGCGGACGCGACGACGCCTGCGAGTGCAACTCCTGCTGGATCCGTCGCGGCGGCTACAACAAGCCGAAGTGATTGGACAGCGTTTCGCGGTGCGCGGGGCGGGGGGATTTGGTAAAATCCATACCGTTTGAAGAAGGTCTAGCAAGCGGCGAATGCAAGAGGAAAGAAAGATAAAGGTTCCCACCACCGGGACGTACGACTTTCCGAGTCTGATACTCGGAGGGAAGGGGAAGTACATCGACAAGACGGATTTGCTGTACAGCCTCGTCAATGACGCCGATACGCAGCTGTTCATGTCGCGTCCGCGCCGGTTCGGCAAGTCGCTCATGCTCTCCACGCTCAAGGCAATGTTCGAGGGGCGGCGCGAGCTGTTCAAGGGCCTCGCCATCGACTCGCTCCCGTGGGAGGGATGGGAACAGCCGACGCCGGTGTACAGCTTCACGATGTCCAGCGCGACGGGTGAAACATACGAAGGCTTCATGGATCGGCTGGGCATCCTTGTCGAGGGGCTATGCAAGGAAGCTGGCGTTCCGTATCAGGATAAGGGGCCGGTCTCCGGGCGTTTCGAGGATTTCCTCAAGGCAGTCGCCGAAAAATCGCCCACGAAGAAGATTGTCGTGCTGATCGACGAATACGACGAGCCGGTCGCGAAGTTCCTCGACGACCTCCCGACGCTGAACAAGGTGCGTTCCGTCCTGCATGACTTCTACGAAAAACTGAAGGTCAACTCCGGGTCTATCCGCTTCTTGATGATGACCGGCGTCACGAAGCTGACGAAGCTCTCCATCTTCTCCGGGCTCAACCACCTCACAGACGTCACGATGAATCCGCGCTTCGCCACTCTCCTCGGCTACACGCCGGAGGAGCTGGACGGTTCCCTGCGCGAGAACATCGAGGTGTTCGCGGCGAAGAACGGCATGGACTTCGCGGCGGCGAAGAAGGCGCTTCTCGCATGGTATGACGGCTACCGCTTCTCGCCGGAGTCCGAGGCGAAGGTCTGCAACCCGGTGTCGCTCGGCAATGCATTGAAGACGTGCATCCTCGCCAACTACTGGGAGGCGACCGGACAGGCCACGACGATCGTGAACCGCATCAAGGCGGCGAAGGAGATTCCCGCCGACCTGAACGGCCTGGCGGCGACGCGGACGCAGCTGGACGTGTGCGCGGCGGAGACGATGCCGCTTCCCGCCCTGCTCTACCAGGGCGGCTATCTCACGATCAAAGAGGCGATCGACGCCAATTTCTTCCGTCTCGGCATCCCCAACAACGAGATTGCGAACTCACTTGCCGAGGGGTACGTCTCGACGCTCCTCGACGCGGGAATGGCGGACTGGACCGAGCAGCTCGTGGTATCGCGCGAGGGACTGATTGCCAAGGGCGTGGAGTCTCTGCTTACGAAGAACCTCAAGGCCGCGTTCGCTGCCGTGCCGCATGAATGGAAGATCGAAGACGAGAAGGAGGCGAAGCGGTACTTCCTCCTCTTCATGAAACTCATCGGCGCGGACATCTCCGGCGAACGGCAGAGCGCGCGCGGACGCGCCGACGCGGTCCTCCAGGACCAGTCCGGCACGTACGTGTTCGAGTTCAAGTACGGCAAGACGCCGCAGGAGGCATTGGAACAGGCGCGGACGAAGGAATACGGCAACCCGTGGCTTGACCGCGACCTGCCCGTGTTCCACGTGGGCGTCAACTACGATCCGAAGAAGCGCGGCATCGACGATCCGCTCGTCGAGCCGGCCGGCGGCGGAAAGGCTGCGGGTTTCGCATGACATCGGCGCTGGCCGCAGGCGGGATCGTGTTCCACGAAGGGCATCTTGGCGGTGCCTGGCCGCAGATCGTGCAAAGGTGAATCCCGCGTCGGACTAACGAGACTGACGAGCTCTTGCACACATGGGCGCGGGTATGGTAAAATATGCGGCGTGAAAACGATAACGAAAGATTCAAACGACTTTGCGGAAATCAGGCGCGAAGACTATGTCTACGTTGACAAGACGGCGTGGCTTCACCGCCTTGCGTCGGCAAAGGGCGCGAAGATGTTCTTCCTCGCGCGCCCGAGGCGGTTTGGCAAGTCGCTGATGATTTCGACCTTGAGGGCGATGTTTGAGGGTCGGAAGGAGCTGTTCAAAGGCCTTGACATCATGAAGGTGGGCTGGGAATGGAAGAAGAAATATCCCGTCATCCACCTCAACATGGGAATGTGCGCGGCAAGCGACTACGACACGTTCGCGCAGAACCTGCCCGACTGCATTGAGGCCGGCCTTGCTGGCGCGGGTGTCAAGTACAACCGAAAGAAAACGCCGTCCGGCAACTTCGGCAACGCCATTGACGTCCTCGCCGCAAAGGGCAAGCCCCCCGTCATCCTCATCGGCGAATACGACGACCCCGTCGCGAAGGCGCTGAAGAACCCGGACGTGGCCGAGAGGGTGCGTGATGCGCTCTCGCCCATCTACGGGCAGATGAAGGACCGCTCCGGCAAGATTCGCTTCCTGATGATCACGGGCGTCAGCAAGTTCACGAAGCTTTCCATCTTTTCCACGCTGTCGTCCCTCGTGGACATCTCCTTCGACGACGACTACGCCGTGATGCTCGGCTACACCGAGGACGAGCTCGGCAGGTACTTCGTTGAGCACATGGAGGCGCACCGCAAGGTGATGGGGATGTCGGCCAAGGCGTACCGCGCCGAAATCAAGCGCCTCTACAACGGCTACAGGTTTTGGAAGTTCAGGGGAGAGAACGTGTACAACCCCGTCTCCATCAACCTGACGATGGCGAACCGCAAGCCCGAGTTCGAGCTCTACTGGGCGAAGACCGGCAAGGCGTCGTTCCTCATGAACATGCTGAAGCGCGACGATGTTCTCGCCGTCGACTTGAACAGCCTGAAAAGCGTTTCCGAGGCGGCGTTCGACGTTTCCGACCTCCGTAACTTCCCGGTGGAGGGAATGCTGTACCAGACGGGCTACCTGACGATCAAGGACTACAAGCACGGGCTTTTCGATCTTGGCGTCCCGGACGAGGAGGTGCGCCAGGATCTTTCTGCGCTTATGACGAACCTGGTTTCGAACAGGGATGTGCTTTGGGCTGTGAACATAGGCGCAAATCTGATGCGGGCTCAATGGGACGCCTTTTTCGACGGCCTCAAGGCGCTCTACGCGGGCGCGGTGTACGGCTCGACGGAGGGCAAGCCGCACGAGCTCTCCTACGCACGCTGCCTTAGGTTCCTTCTTGAGGGACAGCGCTTCCGCGTGGAGCAGGAGGTCTCCCACGCGGGCGGGCGCACCGACCTCGTCGCGGACCATCCGTGCGGCACCTACATCTTCGAGTTGAAGGTGAACAAGCCGCCGAGACTTGCAATGACGCAGATTCAGCGCAGGAAGTACGCCGCGCCATACCGCGCGGCCGGCAAGCCTGTCTGGGCGGTCGCGCTCTCCTTCAACGGCCGCTCCCGCCAGTTCAAGGACGGCGCCGCCCTGCCCGTGAAGTGAGCGCCTTACGTCCTTCCCCCAGTTTCCGTTTGACGCGACGGGAAAAGAAATGCTAAACTACGGGCATGAAAATCAAACTCTCCCTTTTCCTTTCGGCATGTTGTCTCATGGGGGCGGTGGCCGATGAACTCGCGGTGGACAACCACGAGCGCGTGAGCGTGGTCGCCACGAACGGCGACGTCTCTGTCGACAGCATCTTTTCGGCGTCAGGTGCCGTGGCGATCGAGAAGACCGGCACGGATGCGCTCACGGTGTCGGTGAACGCCATCCAGACGCGCGAACCCGTTCCCGTGCGCGTGCTGGAAGGCACGCTGAACGTCGTGCCGGGGACGGACCCCGGCCTTGAACAGCCGGCCTGCCTCCAGCGCGCGGCGCTGTGGCTGGACGCCATGCAAAGCGACACGCTCGTGCCGCCCGACGGCGCCACGGGCGACGAGGTGGCGCGCTGGTACGACGTGCGCGAGACATGCACGGACGGACAGTGGAGCGCGAACTACTACTGCGCGGAGGCGAAGATCAGCTTCGTCACGAACGAGGTCTCGGAAGGCGTGTGGGAGAAGGTGATCCGCTACCCCGTGAAGAAGATCGCCCTCACGAATGGGATGGATTACGTGGACTTCAATGGTCGTTTTTCGGGCAGTTGGATGCGTATCCTTTCTAAGACACGCGCAGACGCCAATGCCATTAGTATCGTCCATCACGTGTTCTTCAGCGGGTGTGTTTCGGATGCTTGGGCTTACCCGCTCGGGGCCAACGGCGGGCAGACGCTCTTCTGGCATCCGAGTACTTATGCGGTTTTGGGAAATCTGGGTAGCGTGGCCACCCATCCAGGCATTATTGCAGGAACGACGCGGTGGAACGGCAAAGATGTCCGGCCTTTCTCGACGGCGGTGGGTGTCGGCCCCTATCTCCACGAATGGCATGCCGGGCAGACGCTGGGGACGTTTGGCAACTTCTTCAACGACCGCAACATCTGGTCTGCCGCAAACGGCTATCGTGCCGGTGGTGACGCGCTGGGCGAGGTGGTTGTGTTCACGAACCGACTTTCGGCTGCCGAGCGGATGGCGGTGGGCGAGTACCTGCTGCGGAAGTGGACGGCGGCGGGGCGCTCGCCCGGCGCGATTGAAGTGTCTTCGGCGACGAACACGACCGTGTCGGTCGCGGTCGGCGCGGCGAGTGTCCAGGCGGGCGCGGGCCGCGTGCTGGCGGCGAACGGCGCGGAGGTCGTCACCTCGCCAAAGGTTCCGAATGTCGGGACGCTCCGCGTTGACTCCGGTACGGTGCACGTTTCCGCCGGCGAGCTGCCGTTCGCGTTCGCTCCGGGCGACGCGTTGACGGTTGGGCAAAACGCCTATGCCGTACTCTCCGCCGCGAACGCGCCGACCGCCGCGCGGGCGGCGGACGGCGTGGCCACGCTCGCGCTTTCGGCCACGTCAAGCGTGCGCGTGGCGTCCCTTCCGGAGGGGATGAAGCGCCTTTCGGCGCACGGTCCGGGCGAAGTCATCCTCTCCGCCCCGCGCGCCGACGGCGCTCCGAAGGCGGGCGGCGACATCTTCGCCACGATGCCCAACGCGGACATGGAGGCGTGGCAGAGCACGTCAACCGCATATGAAAGAGGCGCATTGGGCACCTACTATAACTGGACCTTCTCAAGTCATTATGTGTCCGACTCAAACAGCCAGGTCTACGGCGCGTTCTACTTCATCAACATCGCGAACTGCAAGTCCGGCAACGGCCACTGGGTGATTGACGGTGGGGGCAAGGCGAATTTCAGATACGAGGACTACCCGTTCCAGGGGAATGTCGTGATGGCTCTCAAGAGGGGGTGTGTGGTCGAGAACACGGTCACCTTCCCGCAGGCGGGCGACTACGAGCTGACGTTCCTCACCGCCGGACGCATGACGGGTACGCGTGGCAACGACACATACGCGGGCGGGCAGGTGAAGATGTCGCTCGTGCGCAATGGCGTCACGAACGAGATCGGCACGGCGATGGGGTACGTGGAGATGACGACGCGCCATCAGCGCTTCCGTGTGCGCGACGTGGAGGCGGGGCCGTACACGTTCGTACTGAACCAGGATGTCGGCTCCGGCGACGCGCACACGATCTTCGACGACTTCCGTTTCCGGCTGATCACGGAGCCGGAGACGGAGACCGTCGTTCGACCGCCCAACGGCGACTTCGAGCGCGCGGACATCCCCTTCAGCTCGCGCACGGACCTCAGCAACGCGAACACGGTGGAGGACTGGACGTTCGCGTCGAGCGGCCAGACCAATCCAGACGTGTGCGTGCTGACGCGCGGCATGACGAGCGGCGCGCTGTACCTCGATTCTGCGAGCGCGTGGGGCGGCATCCAGCTTGCGCTCTACGGTACGGATGCCGCCATCACCTCGTCGTCGTTCACGCTGCCCGCCGGCAAGTGGCGTCTGCGGTGCCGTCTGGGCGGAATGTACTACAGCGAGGGGCGGAAGTGGAACGGGGCGTTGACGCACCGCTCGCGCAATCTGCAGGCATGGCTTGTGGCGGACGGCGTGGAGACCTCGCTCGGAACGACGGGGGCATACTCAGACCCCGACATGGTCACCGTCACGTTCAACGCGCCAATCACGCTTGACGCGGATACGACCGTGCAGCTGCGCGTACGCCAGATCGGGACGAACGGCTCCAATAACACCCCTTGCGCGATCGTCGACGATTTTGAGTTCGTGCGGCAGGACGGTGTGGAAGGAATGGTGCTCGACGAACCGTTCGCGTCGGCGGCCGGGTGGACGCTTACGCCCATCAAGGACGGCAGCACATATACGTCGAAGTCGGAGATAACAGTCAGAGACCCTGGCCGCGCCTTGCCGAACGTCAGCAGCGACCACCCATACGCCTACGGCCTGACCCACGGCATAAACAATACGGCGCTTGAGTTAACCCAGTGCGGAACGGCCACGCATGAGGTCACTTTCTCCCAGCCAGGTGCGTATCGGCTGGAATTCTCCACGCGCTCGCGCGTGTGGATCTACAACCCGACGCCGAGCATGAACTACTCCGGCAACCAGGTGGCGTTCTTCCTCGTGGACGGGAACGGCGTGACGAACCAGCTCTACCGCACGCCAAGCATCTACACAACGAACTTCGTGTTCCGCAGCACGCTCTTCAACGTGCCGGCGGCAGGCACGTACACGTTCGGCATCATGAGCCTCAACGGCCTGCCGCAGCCGGACGGCTCGCACCTGAAGGTGGGCGCGACGGCCACCGACGTGACGGCGTTCGTGGACCAGGTGCTGATCAAGAAGGCGGACGAGATCGCCGAGCCGGACCTTCCCGAGAAGCTGGCGCTCGACCTTTCGGACGGCACGCGCCTGCGGCTCGATTTCGCGGGCACGAACCGCATTGACCGTCTGCGGCTCAACGGCGTGTCCGTGTCGGGCTTCATCGACGCCTCGCATCCCTCGGGGCTCGTCTCCGGCATCGGCTGCCTGGAGGTGCGCCCGAAGGGCACCGTGCTGATGTTTAGGTAGTTCCCCATTCCCCATTCCCCAGTTTCCGTTTGACGCGGCGGAATGGGAAATGCTAAACTACGGGCATGAAAATCAAACACGCCCTCTTCCTCTCGGCTTGCTGCGCGGCATGCGTCGCGGCCGCCGACTCCCTTCCCAAGGCGCCGCCCGAGGGCGGCAGCCGCGCCGCGCGGTTCGCGAACCCGCCCGCGTCCGCGCGCATCCTGCCGCTCCACCACGGACGGCCGAACAACAGGAAGGCGAACGACGCCGAGCTGAGGAACCTGATGCTGGACGGCTTCGGCGGCATGGCGTGCAACGTGAGCTTCGGCACGAACTACCTCGACTCGGCGGCCGACTGGGACACGATGCGCTACGTGGTGAAGGAGGCGAAGACGGCGGGGATGACGCTCTGGCTCTACGACGAGAATGGCTATCCCTCCGGCACGGCGCGCGACAAGACGATGCGCGGCCATCCCGAATGGCAGGCGCGCGGCGTGCTCGTGGCCGCCACGAACGTCGCCGCCGGCGCGCAGGCGGAGCTGACGCTCCCGCCCGGCACGTTCAGAAGGGCGGTGGCGTGCCCGATGAAGGCCGGCCGTCCCGATACGGACGCCGCCGTGGACGTCGGCGCCGGCGCGAAGGACGGCAAGGTGCAGTGGACCGCCCCCGCCCAGGGACCCGCCCAGTGGCGCGTGATCGGCATTACGGAGGACTACCTCTACGAGTCCACCCACTCCGCGCTGAGCCTCGCCCTCAAGCAGCCCTACATCAACCTGCTCATGCGCGAGCCGACCGCCCGCTTCATCGAGCTCACGCACGACCGCTACGCGAAGGAGCTGGGCGCGGACCTGAAGGTGTTCACGTCCACGTTCACGGACGAGCCGTCGCTCATGAGCAGCTGGCTGCGTCAGATGCCGTACTACGTGCTGCCGTGGTGCCCCGACCTGCCCGCCGACTACCGCGCGCGCACGGGACGCGACCTGCTGGCGGACGTGCCGGCCATCACCTTCGAGAACGCGTCCGGCACCACGCCGAGGCTCCGCTACGACTTCTGGAACCTGGTGGGCGACCGCGTGTCGCAGAACTTCATGGGGCAGCTCACCGAATGGGCCACGAAGCACGGCATCCTCTCGGGCGGACACCTCCTCGCCGAAGAGGGACTTTGTTCCCATGTGCCGTACTACGGCGACTTCTTCCGCTGCCTGCGCGCGCTGAGCGCGCCGGGGATCGACTGCCTCACGAGCATTCCGTCCACCGTGCCGTGGATCACGGCTCAGTTCGGCGGCAGCGCGGGCGCGCTCAACGGCAGCCGCTACGTGATGTGCGAGGCGTCCGACCACAGCCAGAAGTGGCGCCGTCCGGGCGACACGCGTCCCGTCTACCAGGTGAGCGAGGACGAGATCATCGGCTCGCTCAACCGCCTCGTGTGGGGCGGCGTGAACACGTTCACGAGCTACTACCGCTGGGGACCGTTCAAGCGCGAGCAGATCAACCGCATCAACACCGTGATCGGCCGTACGATCACGCTGATGGCGGAAGGGCAGAACGGCGCCGAGGTGGCGCTGCTCTATCCGGCGGAGGCGCTCATGTCGACATACCGCCCGGGCCTGCACGGCGGCGGCGGACCGGACAACGCCCGCGTGGCGTCGTGCTTCCGCAACTGCGGCGCGGCGCTCTTCGAGGGGCGGCGCTCGTACATGTTCGTCGACGCGCGCTCGCTCACCGAGGCGAAGGTGTCGGGTGACAGCCTCGCGCACGGCGACCTGCGCTGGCGCGTGGTGGTGCTGCCGCAGGCGACCACGCTTTCGTCGGCGGCCCTGCGGAACGTCCACGCCTTCTGGAAGGCCGGCGGCGTGGTGGTGGCGGTGGGGGCGTGTCCCGCGAACAGCGAGGCCGGATTCCCCGACGCGTCGGCGAAGAGCCTTTGCGCGGAGATGTTCGGGGAGGGCGCCCTGCGCCGCTCCTTCAGCGTGGCGCGGAACGCGTCCGGCGGCATCGGCGTGTTCCTCTCCGCACAGCAGGGAGCGACGCTCACCGACGTGATGGACGCGCTCCTTGAACCGCCCGTGACCATCACGGCGAACGCGGAGAAGGCGGCGATCCGCGTGGCGCGCCGGCGGACGGCGGAAGGAGACGTGGTACTCGTGATGAACGATTCGCCCGACGCATGGCGCGGGACGGTGCGTCTTGCCGGCAACGCGTCGTGCGAGCTGTGGAACCCGCGCACGGGCGCGCACGGCCCCGCCGCCAAGATGGCGGCTCCCCATGCGGGACACGCCCCCCATGCGGGAGCGGCCGCGCTTGTCGCGGCCGGAATTCCCCTCGACCTGCCGCCATTCGGCGCCGTCCTTCTCACGACGGCGAAACCGCTCGCGCAGGCGCGTCGGACATTCGATCCGCAGCAGTTCACGCCTACGGAGATGCCCCTCGGCGCGCCTGTCCTGAAAGTGGGCAAGCCTTCGTGTCCTGCCGCCGTGGAGGCCGAGCACAAGGTGAGGGAAGGCAATCTCGTCTGGGCCAAGGCCCGTCTCCTGAAGGGCGGCGTGGACACGTTCCTGTTCATGCCGTACGTCTATGCCGCAACGCCCTACGTGGACGGGATGCGCGGCATCGCGTTCGACACGGACGTGAAGGACGACCAGGTGTACGCGCCCGAGCTGCTCGTGTTCGCGTCGATGGAGGACGGCTCGATGTACCTTGCGCACGCGGGGCGCTCGCTCGCCGAGAAAGGCCGTGAGCGCTCGTACGTGCCGTTCACGTCGTTCGCGCGCCACGGCCACTCCGGCAAGACGACAACCTTCGATCCGAAGAAGGTCCGCCAGTTCCGCATCGGCTTCGGCGGCTACTTCGGCGAGGCGGGCCAGACAATCTCCTTCGACGTGACGCCCCCCGTCGGCTATCGCTAGCCATGATCAGGACGTTGACGGTTTTCTACCTCCACAAGCCGCACCGGCAGGACGTCAAGAACCTGCCGGTGGTGGAGTACGGCCTTTCGGACGCGTTTCGCGACTTCTGCCGCGAGACGTTCGACGCGCGCAGCCCGCTTGACTATCCGCCGCTGAAGCTCGTGACCGTCAACGCGCCCGACAACCTGGCGCGGGCGCTCTTCACGAGCGGCGGACCGCGCGGCGTGCTGACGGACGCCGGGCGCGCGTGTTGCCTCTTCCTCATCGACGACGCATTCATGTCCGCCGACATCGAGGGTCGTCCCCTGCGCGCGTGGATGAAGCTCTTCTTCCCCGCCATCCCGAAGGTGGTGGTCACGTGGCGCGGGCATCCTGACGTGGCGATTCCGGCGCGCCGCTGGACGAAGAAGGATTTCGCCGTCTTCACGCATCCGGCCAAGTGCCACGAGCGGATCGTCCATCTCTTCAAGAGCTTCTGGATGCCGCGCTTCTCCACGGCGCTCCGGCAGTATGTGACCACGAAGGCCGGCACGAACTGGCACACGCCCGGCCACAACGGCGGGCGCGCCTTCTCCACGTCGCCGTTCCTGCGGGGATTCTTCGATTCCTACGGCGGCACGATCTTCCGCACCGACCTTTCCGTGTCGGTGGAGTCGCTGGGCGACCTCTCCAGCCCCGAGGCACGCACCCCTCTCTCCGAGGCGCAGAAGCTCACGAGCGAGATCTTCGGCACGGCGCAGAGCTGCTACATCACGAACGGCACCTCCACCTCGAACAAGGCGATGCTGATGACGCTGCTGCGTCCGGGCGAGACGGTGTTGATCGACCGCAACTGCCACAAGAGCGTCCACCATGCCGTGGTGACCTCGGGCGCGGTGCCGCGCTACCTGCCCGCCCGCTGGAACGCGCGACTGGGCGTGTGGGGCCCTGTTGCCCTCGAAGATATCCAGCACGAGCTGGCGTCGGCTGCCGGCGCGCGGCTTCTCGTCCTCACAACCTGCACTTACGAGGGCGTGCTCTACCCCGTGTGGGAGATCGCGCGCCTCTGCGAGAAGGCGGGGGTGCTGTTCTACGCGGACGAGGCGTGGGCCGCGCACCTCAACTTCCACCCGTTCTACACGTTCGGGCGCGGGAAGGGCGACACCGTGCGCTACAACGCCGTGAACGAGACGTGCGGTGCGCACTTCTCTGTGCAGTCCACCCACAAGACGCTGGCGGCGTTCTCGCAGGCGTCGATGATCCACGTCGCCACGCGCTTCAAGCAGCTGCTGGAGGAAGACTCCTCGCCGGCGTTCCGCTGGCTGCGCAGGCGCTTCACGCTCCACGGGCGCGGCAGCTACGAGAAGTTCTCGCACGACCTGCACGAGATCCTCCGCTACTGGCACTCCACCTCGCCGCACTATCCGTTCCTCGCGGCGCTTGACGTCGCGGGCGTGCAGATGCGCCGGGAGGGCCTGAAGCTGATCGACGAGCGCCTGCGCTGGACGACGGCGTTCCGCAAGCGGGTGTCCGACGCGTGCGGCAAGCCGGAGAACGCCTGCTTCGCCGGCCTGGAGGAGATCGCCGGGCGTGCGGCGGACTGGCGTGCGGCCGGGTACATGAAGGATCCGCTCAAGATCGTGCTGTTGCTCAAGTCGCCGGCGGCCTGCGCCACCTTCAAGAAGGCGCTTCTCAAGGCGCACATCCAGTGGGAGAAGTCGAGCGCCACGACGGTCCTCTTCCTCGTGACGGCGGGCACGATGGAGGAGCATTTCGAGTATCTCTTCCGCGTCTGCCGCCAGCATCTCCGCCTGATCGGCGCGCCGACGGCGGGGACGGCGAACGAGGGGCGCATCCTGGAGGCGGTGTCCGGCCAGCCCGTCGCGCTGCCGCGCGACGCGGCGCTCTGCGACGGCGAACTCGTGCCGATCGAGCAGTCCGAGGGACGCATCGCCTCGCAGTTCCTCGTGCCGTATCCGCCCGGCATTCCGGTGTTCATCCCCGGCCTGCGGATCACGAAGGCGATGATCCGGCTCATCCGCGACGTGATCGCCTCGGACGGCCCCGACGCCGTCCACGGGCTCTTCTGCCGCGGCGGACATGCCCCGTACTTCGTGGAGGTCCTCAACCGCGACGAGGAAACCCGCGTGCAGATGCTGTCGTCTGGAGGAGGTCGCCGATCATGAAACGTATCTTCTTGTTCCTCCTGTGGACGGCTGCGCTTGTCGTCATCGGCGCGCCGCCGCCTGACGAGCTGATGGAGACGTGGCTGCGGCAGGACGGCGGACTGCCGAAGGGAAAGGCGGAGGCCGAATACAGGAAGGACTGCCTGGCGCGCCGCGCGAAGCGGCTGAAGGGCGTCGCGGACTTTTCGCGCCGTTGGACCTACTGCCGCCACTACGTGATGGGCGGCTCGCACTACGCCTACACGGAGGCGCTTTCCGACGCGCAGAACGAGCGCACGTACCTGGCGATCGGATCGAGCCTCTGCCTGGCCGAATACACGCCGGACGGCCTCTGGCGCGAGACCGTCTTGCTCGAGTCGAAGGAAGGGTGTTTCCGCGACGTGGACGTGTCGCCCGACGGCACGCGCCTCCTCTACTCCTTCAAGGCGAGCGACCGCGGCGACGACTTCCACCTCTGGGAGTACGACCTCGCGAACAAGAAGGCGCGCCAGCTGACCTTCGGCAAGGGAATCGCCGACTACGAAGGCTGCTACCTGCCCGACGGACGCATTCTCTTCAACTCCACGCGCTGCATGCAGATCGTCGACTGCTGGTGGACCGAGGTGAGCAACCTCTACCGGTGCGAGGCGGACGGCTCGAACATCCGGCGCATTACCTTCGACCAGGTCCACGACAACTACCCCGCGCTCACGGCGGACGGACGCGTCCTCTACACGCGCTGGGAATACAACGACCGTTCGCAGATGTACCCGCAGCCGCTCTTCGGCATGAACGTGGACGGCACGAACCAGCGGGCCGTCTACGGCGGCAACTCCTGGTTCCCCACCACGCTCATCCACGCGCGCGCCGTGCCGGGCAGCTCGCTGCTCTTCGGCATCGCCACGGGCCACCACTCGCTCCAGCCGGGCGAGCTGATGCGCTTCGACCTGCGCGAGGGAAGCGAAGAGGCCGCCGGCGCGTGGCAGCTCGCGCCGCTGCGTCGGGCGAAGGCCGTGCGCATCGACGCCTACGGCCAGGGCGGACGCGTGGCGGCCTACCCGTATCCCGTCAACGACCATGAGGTCGTGCTCTCCTATCTGCCCGAGGGCTGGCGGCGCAACAAGCAGGGGCGGGTGCTCTATCGCGACCACCGCGCGCCGTTCGGCCTGTACTGGACGGACGTGGACGGCGGCTATGAGCTGCTCGTCTCGCAGCGCGGCAAGGTGCCGTGCGGACGCCCCGTGCCCGTGCATGCGCGCAAGTTGGCGAACCGTTCCTCCGTGCGGCCCGACGAAACCTTGACGACGGGCACGTTCGCCATCCAGAACGTCTACGAGGGCGCGGCGATGAAGGGCGTGCCGAAGGGGACGGTGAAGACGCTGCGCGCGGTGTCGGTCGACTACCGTCCGGCGGGCATCGGCTGGAACTCGAACGGCGGCCCGGGCGGCGGCGGCCTCTCCTGCACGGCGCCCGCGCTCGGACAGGGCACGTGGGGCGTCAAGCGCGTGCTCGGCGAGGTGCCGGTGGCGGATGACGGCTCAGTCTTCTTCGAGGCGCCCGCGTGCACGCCGATCTACTTCATGCTTCTCGACGAGAAGGGGCGGATGGTGCAGTCCATGCGCAGCTGGACGATGCTCCAGCCGGGCGAGAACGCGAGCTGCATCGGCTGCCACGAGCCGCCGGGCCAGACGCCCGACTTTCGCGCGTCGCGGGCGGGCGGCGCGCCGCCGCTGAAGCTGAAGCGTCCGGACGGCGTGCCGCCCGAGCAGGCGAAGGGCTTCAGCTTCCTGCGCGAGATCCAGCCGATCCTCGACCGGCGGTGCGTCGCGTGCCATTCGCCTGCCGGCAACACGAAGATCTGCGACCTCACGTCCGCGCCCGTGCGCGACGAGCGCTCCAAGCGCCAGTGGACGCGGAGCTATGTCGCTCTCACGCACGCGCGAGCACATGGCCAGGGTGACCGGATGGCGTGGTCCGGCAATCCCGACCATCCGATGCTCAACTGGATCAGCTCGGGGTCGGTCCCGACGCCCCATCCGCCGCTCACGCGCGGGTCGCGCACGAGCCGCCTCCTTTCGGAGAAGCTCGACAAGGGACACGCCAGGGGCCTCACGGACGCCGAATTGCGCCTCTTCGCGTGCTGGATCGACCTGGGCATCCCGTTCTGCGGCGACTACGAGGAGGCAAACCTCTGGAACGATGCCGACCGCGCCCGCTGGAAGGGCTGCTGCGAAAAGCGCCGCGCCGGCAAAACGGCCGGGGAGGGCCTGCCGACGGGGTGCCCCGAGTTCGAGGTCGAGTTGCCGCGCGCGACGAACCGTCCCGTGGTGAAGGCCGTTGACTTCGGCTTTTCGGAGACGAACGAGCACAACGCCTCCGCGATCAACGCGGCGCTCGCGGAGGCGAAGCGCGTGGGGGCGTGCCGGGTGGAGCTCGCGCCGGGCGTTTACAGGTGTTTTGAGGACGGTCGCGGGGTGGTGATCGACGGGTTTGAGGATTTCACGTTTGACGGGAAGGGGGCGACGCTCGTGTTCCGGCGCGACCACGCGCCACTGCAGACCCAGGCGGAGCTGCTGGAGAACGCGGGGAACGTGGAGGTGAGGAACTGCCGCCGCACGGTGGTGGAGAACTTCAACATGGACTGGGACTGGGAGAACGACCCGCTCGCCGTGTGGTGCACCTGCGTGGGCAAGCACGTGGACGACTCGGACAACGCCTCCTACGCCGACTTCGAGCTGGAGAAGCCGCATCCGAAATACCCGCGCCACGTGCCGGTGCAGCTCCTCACGCCGATGGCGGCGGACAAGTCGGGCGCGCGGATGGACGGCACGCGCGGGCCGCGCGGCTACTTCGGCATGAGCCTCGGGCACGTCGGCACGAAGAGCGAATGGCTCTCGCCCACGCGCCTGCGCGTCTGGCCGTACGTGCGGCCGGACTACGGGTTCGTGACGAAGGAGTCGGCCAACCGGTATAAGCCGAAGAACAACGTCGGCCTGGTGAAGGCGATCGACGTGGGCGGCACGTTCACGATCTCGCACTGCTACTACGGGCTGAACGGGATCGTCCTGACGTCCAACCGCCACTTCACGTTGCGGAACGTGGACGTCTGGGCGTGCCGGGGATTGGGCGTGGAGACACGCGGCGCGCAGAAGTGGTGGCAGCTCGTGAACGTCAACGTCCGTCCGAAGCCGGGATGCCGCTACCCCGTCACGTCCACGGCCGACGCGCACCACGTGGTGCAGTCGCAGGGATTCGGCAAGATGGTCGGATGCGAGGTGACGATGCACCAGGACGACCATTTCAACTACCACGACCGCACGCAGATCGCGCAGACGCGCGGGCTGCGCACGGTCGAGGTGGTCAACAACCGGGGCGTCGCCTACACGCTCTTCGCGGTCGGCACGGAGATCGGGCTGAAGCAGGAGGATTTCTCCGACACGGGCTGGACGGGGAGGATCGTCGGGATCGACGGCGAGCGCATCACGTTCGACCGCGACCTGCCGCCGCAGAAGGGGATGCTGTTCGTGCTGGTGGACAAGTCGTACGCCACCGAGAATTTCATGTTCAAGGACTGCCGCTTCCATGGCGCGCCGTGGAGCCGGGGCATCGTGCAGGGCAACAACGTCACGTTCGACGGCTGCACGTTCGGCCCGATGATCGGCACGCCGCTCCGGTTCATCTCCTGCTACACGTACACGAGCTGGTGCGAGGGGATCGGCTGCTCGAACGTGGTGGTGCGCAACTGCCGCTTCGAGAACTGCCTCGCCGTGCCCGCCGGACCGGACGCGCCGCAGATACTCGTCTCGATGCAGATCCCGCCCGACTACTGGCCGCTGAAGTTCGACCCGATCACGCACGCCGCCTTCGCGAAGGAGGTGGCGGATGCCGTGGCGTCCGGGCGGAAGATCCCGCCCGCCGTCGACGCGATCAGCGACATCCTGATCGAGCGCAACACGTTCGTCAACCCGCGCGGCTGCCTGCTCTCGATCGAGAACGCGAGCCGCGTGACGTTCCGCGACAACGCCGTGGAGCGGACCGACGTCCCGTGGAAGCCCCTGCCCTGCGCCGGCAAGATACAGGTCAAGGGCGGACGCGACAACGCCGTGCCCGCAAATTGAGCGCCGCGCAATTGCATCCCTCCCGAGCGCGGGAATTATGGTATAATGAATGCGCTTACGCGAGGTAGTATGGCAGAAGAAGTGAAAGAGAAACTGCTGGAGGCCGAGGAGGTCCGCCAGCGCATTGAAAAGTTGCGGGCTTCCGTCGACGAGATGGCCGCCTACATCGGCATCGACGAGCGCCGGCGGCGCCTCGCCGAGCTGGAGGGGCTGCAGGCGGGCGCGGACTTCTGGAACGACCAGGCGAAGGCGAAGGACGTGATCGCGAAGACGAACGCGGAGCGCGCCTACGTGGTGCCGTTCGACGCGCTGTCGAAGACCGTCGAGGACGCAGGCGTGATGCTGGAGCTCGCCGAGATGGAGGAAGGCCCGGCCCAGCAGTCCGCGCTCAAGGACACGCTCGCGGAGTGCGTGAGGGCGGACGAGTACTTCGCCAAGCTCCGCATGCAGTCGCTCCTCGGCGGCAAGTTCGACGCCTGCAACGTGTTCGTGAAGCTCCACGCCGGCCAGGGCGGCACCGAGGCGTGCGACTGGGTGACGATGCTCTACCGCATGTACCAGCGCTACGCCGAGGACCAGGGCTGGAAGATCGAGGAGTACGACCAGCAGCCGGGCGAAGAGGCGGGCCTCAAGGACGTCTACTTCCGCATCGAGGGCCCCTACGCCTACGGCATCATGAAGGCCGAGCGCGGCATCCACCGCCTCGTGCGCATCTCGCCGTTCGACGCGAACAAGCGCCGTCAGACATCTTTCGCGTCCGTCGAGACCGTCGCCGAGATCAACGACGACATCGACGTGGAGATCAAGGACGAGGACCTGCGCATCGACACCTACCGCTCCGGCGGCGCGGGCGGCCAGCACGTGAACAAGACCGACTCGGCCGTGCGCCTCACCCACCTCCCCACCGGCATCGTCGTGGCGTGCCAGAAGGAGCGCTCGCAGCACATGAACAAGGAAAAGGCCATGAACATGCTGCGCGCCCAGCTCTACGAGTACTACGAGGACCAGAAGAAGGCCGAAATGGACCGCTTCTACGGCGCGAAGAGCGCCAACGGCTGGGGCAGCCAGATCCGCTCCTACGTGTTCTGCCCCTACACGATGGTGAAGGACCTCCGCACCGAGTACGAGACGAGCGACGTGGACGGCGTGATGGACGGCCACATCCAGCCGTTCGTCGAGGCCTGGCTCCAGCAGCAGGCGGCGAAGAAGACGGCATGAACATCCTCGCGATAGACCGGTCCACGGACACGCAGTCGGTCGCCCTCGCGATCGACGGCAAGGTGCACGCGAAGGTGTTCGCGGGCCTGGACTCCCGCGCGAGCGACTGGCCCGTGAAGATCCGCGATTTTCTCGCCGCGTACGGCAAGACGGTGCGCGACCTCGACCAGGTGCTCGTGGGGCAGGGGCCCGGCAGCTTCGCCGGCATCCGCGCCGCGCTCGCGTTCGCGCAGGGGATCGCCCTCGGGAACCCGTCCTGCGCGGTCGTGGGCCTGCCCAGCACGTACGCGCTCACGCGCGACGGCGCGCACACGGCCGTGGTGGGCGACGCCCGCCGCGACCGCTACTGGGTGATGGTCTACGACGGCGTGAAGGCCGTGGGCGACTTCACGCTCGTGGGCAAGGACGGCCTCGGCGCCGCCGTGCCCGAGCACTACGCGGTCGTCACGCCGGACGGCGCACGCATCGAACCGCTGCTCACGGCGGTGTTCGGCCACCACTACAAGGGCTCGCTCACGCCGCTCGCCGCCCGTCTCCTCGAGGTCACGCTCGCCCATCCCGACCTGCCGCGTCCCGAGCCGCTGCCCCTCTACCTCCAGCCACCCGTCCGCTGACGCCCCTCATGGACACGCACAATCCATACGAAATCGCCGCGGCCATCGCCGAGCTGAACGTCTGGGACAAGGTCTCGGCGCACAACTGGGCGCTCGTGCCGCAGACGAGCGAGGAGCCCTACATCGTGACGGCGGGTCCCGAGAAGGACCGCGACAAGGGTCCCGTGGTGGGGCGTCTGCTGCTGTTCCCGGGCTTCGAGAATTTCCGCAACTTCGCCATCACGCGCCGGGTGCCCGAGTTCGGCGTGTGGATGAGTCCGCTCGAGTTCCGCCACTGGGAGGTGATCGCGGTGCGGAAGGGACCGGCGGAGATCTTCGGCTACGTGCCCGGCTACGTGCCGCAGCCGCCTTCGCCCGCCGACCAGGCGTTCCTCGCACCGCTCCTCTACGAGTCGCTGGGCGTGCTCATGCGCGTGGAGGAGGATCCGCAGCTGCCGCTCCGGTACTTCGAGAAGGAGCACGCGCTCTTCGCGCGCAAGGAGGTCGTGGAGGGCGTGTGGCAGGACGGCCCGCTCCGGATGCCGCCGGACGACGAGGTTAAGTTCGTGGAGCGCATCCAGCTCGACACGGCGAAATGCAAGCTCGCGGCGAAACTGCCCGTCGTGGCGGACGAGAAGTGGGAGGTCGACTTCGTGATGGTCCCCGCCTACCATACGCGCGAGGCGAGGCCGCGCTTTCTCTACGTGTTCGCGGCCGTAGACGCGGCAACGGCCGCGCGCGTGGTGTGGCTGAAAATCTCCGTGGGCGGCACGGACGCGGCGCTGAAGGCCCTGTGGGAGGGACACGCCGCGCGGTTGATGGAGGCGATGCTGCGCCTCGGGCGCGCCCCGGGGGAAATCCACGTGCGGTCGGGGCGCGTCGCGCGCTTCCTGCGTCCGCTCGGCCTGCACATCCCGTTCAAGCTCGTGCACCACGCGAAACTCGGCGCGTTGGACGCCGCGCTCGCTCATGCCGCGAAGACAAATACCTTTTAACCCTTTAACGGTCGCTACGAAATGTATCCCGAACTTCCACTTTGGCTCTCAATCGTCTGCGTGCTCGGCGGATTCGCCGTGCTGGCGTGGAGCTCGGACGCGTTCGTGGACGGCGCGAGCGCGGTGGCGAAGGCGCTCGGCGTGAGTCCGTTCATCATCGGCATGGTGATCATCGGGTTCGGGACGTCCGCGCCGGAACTGTGCGTGTCGGCGCTGTCGGGCGCGACGGGCCACTCCGACCTTTCCCTCGGCAACGCCTATGGCTCGTGCGTCTTCAACATCGCCGTGATCCTCGGCGTGGCCGCCCTCATCAGGCCGCTTGTCGTGAAGTCGTCGATCGTGTTCGTCGCCGTGCCGATGCTCGTGGCGATCGCGTTGCTGTCCTGTCTGCTCGTCACGCTCGGCGATGGCTTCTCGCGCGTCGACGGCGCCATCCTTTTGGGCGTCTTCGCCGTTCTGATGCCGGTCTACTGCTGGTTCGACCAGTCGCAGAAGGGGATGGACGATGGCGCGTCGAGGACGCCGCGCCCTACCACTGGGACAACGGGCGTCTCGCCCGTTGCCGGTCGCGACAAGGCGATGCCGCTGTGGAAAGCCTGGTTGCTGCTGCTCGTCGGGCTGGCACTGCTCGTGGGGTCCTCGCACGTGCTCGTGTGGGGGTGCGTGGACCTAGCGCGGGCGATGGGCGTGAGCGAGCTGCTGATCGGGCTGACGGTGGTGTCCGCCGGCACGTCGCTGCCGGAGCTCGCGAGCGCGGTCGCCTCGGCCCGGAAGGGCGAGCACGAGTTCGTGCTCGGCAACATCGTGGGGTCGAACATCTTCAACACGCTTGCGGTCGTGGGTCTTGCGGGGACGATCTCGCCGTTCCAGAACATCAGCCCGTACCTCCTCACGCGCGACTTGCCGGCGATGGTGTTCGCGACCGTGCTGATCGGCGTGTTCGGCTTCAATGCCCGGGCACCGCGCGAGCCGAAGACCGTCGGGCGCCTCGCGGGCGGAATCTGGCTCCTATTGTTCGCCATGTACACGGGCCTGATGCTCTGGCAGGAGCTGAAGTGAAGTAGGAAAGACGATGCTGACAAGAAGACTCTTCCTCGGCGGGCTTTCCGCCGCGTTCGCGGCGGGACCGCGGAAGCTGTTCGCCAAGGAGGCGGCGGACTTCGACGACAACCTGCTCGTGTTCCTCTCCGACGTCCACGCGGGCGCGGCCAAGACCTGCAAGCACGCGCGCAAGAAGCTCAAGGAGGCGGTGGGGGAGATCCTGAAGATGCGCCCGCTGCCGCGCCACGTGCTGATGTTCGGCGATCTCGCGCACGTCTGCGGGCTGGGCGTGGACTATGACGCCTCGCGGCCTTCGTTCAAGCTGCTGGAGGACGCCGGCATCACGGTGACGATCGGCATGGGCAACCACGACAGGCGCAGCGAGTTCGCCGCCCGCTGGCCGGAAGCCCCGAAGAAGTCGCTCGTGCCGGGACGGTTCGTGCATCTAGTCGAGACGCCGCACGTCGGTTTCCTCATGCTGGATTCCCTGCAGGGAACGGACGACCGCGCCCAGGACGACTTCGGGCCGGTGCCCGGCGCGCTGTCGGACGACCAGCAGGCGTTCCTGCGCGATTTCCTCGTCCAGCGGACGAAGCCCGTCATCCTCTGCGCGCACCACGCCCCCAAGGAAATGAAGCTCTGCGGCAAGCCGCTCTCCCTCGTCGTCGTCACCACGCCCTGCATCGCCGGATACATCCACGGGCACAACCACCGCTGGACGCGGGCCTGGCTGCGCAACAAGGATCAGAAGACCCCCGAACGCGCCAAGCACGTGCTGGGCCTGCCGTCGAACGGCCTGTGGGGCGACATCGGCTACGCGACGTGCCGCGTGTCGCCGGGGAAGGCGGAGATCGCTCCGACGCTGAAGGACTTCTGGCTGTCGCGTCCCGTGTCCGCGGAACGCCGTCCGCCCGAGTGGGAAGACATCCTCGCCGAGGACCGCGCCTCCGGTCCGTGCATCTTCCGCCTTTAGCCGGTGGATCGGCCGCGCGCTCGCCGATGCGCCGCGGCCTCGCCACGAGCCAAACTACGATCCAGGGGTGACTTCACCGCCGGATTTTGGTATACTGCTGGCATGAAAAACAATGCATTCCGTTCGTTTCGGGCCGTGGCCGTACTGGCCGCCGCCCTGCCGTGTTGTTCAGTCTGTGCCGCCGACGCGGTTGCGGAGGAGCCGGTGGACGACCCCGAGGAGTCGATCCTCGACAAGTACGTCGACCTCTCCACGGAGCTCGCGTTCTACTCGGCCTACGTGTGGCGCGGTCAGATCCTCTTCGACCGTCCCGTGTGGCAGCCCGCGCAGAACGTGTTCTTCAAATTCGGCGAGAACGCCGAATACGGCGCGCTCAAGTTCCGCCTCTGGGCGAACTTCGCGATCGACGGCAACAAGCCGCCGCACCGCTTCGGCGGCATGAGCATCGTCGACGAGCGCGTGGGCTACGTGAAGACCTTCTTCGACTGCCTTGACTTCGACGTAGGCGCGATCATGTACCAGTTCCCCAACCGCCACGCGAGCGGCATGCGCGAGACGGACGAGCTCCTCGCGGGCGTCACCTGGCGCAACCCCTACGTCACGCCGAGCTTCTACGTGTGGTGGGACTTCGACAAGAACGGCCACAACGACGAGAACTCGCTCTTCTTCGACTTCGACTTTTCGCACGCGTTCAAGATCACCGACGAGCTGTCGCTCAACCTCGGGTCCGGCTTCGGCGTGGCGAACGGGTCCTACATGGACCACTACACGCGCGGCGACGTGGACGGCGTGGCGTTCAACTACTTCCACAACGACCTCGGCCTCTGGTACAAAATCAACAAGCACCTGAAGGTCGGCGCGAGCCTCACCTACTTCTACAACCTGAGCCGCCAGGTGCGCCACAGCTCCTACGACATGCACGACCACTACAACGCCGGCATCCTCCGCGGCGGCATCCATCTCGCCGTCACGTGGTGAGCCGCGCGCGCATGTCGAAAGTCGCATGTCGCGCGCGCACGTCGCACGCCGCTTGTCGCATGTCCCCCTCAAAACGCCAAAGGAAAATAAAATGAACCGCAGAGAGTTCCTGAAACTGGCCGCCGCGGGCGTGCCGCTGTTCAACATCGGGTGCGCCGGCTTCGGCCAGGCGCGCGCGCGGCAGATCGCCAAGGGCGCGAAGATCCGCGTGGCGCTGATCGGCTGCGGCTTCCGCATGCGCGAGATGATCCTCGCCGACACCTCCGAGCAGGTCGTCGCCGTGGTTGAGCCGGACGCGCCGCGCCGGCGCGAATTCATCGCGCGCGTGAAGAAGACCCCGAACGCCGCCAACATCGAGGGCGTGCGCGAGTTCGACGACTACCACCCGCTCTTCGCCGAGATGGGCGACTCGATCGACGCCGTGGTGATCTGCACCTCCAACCGCCACCACGCGCCGGCCGCGATCATGGCCATGAACCGCGGCATCCACGTGTTCGTGGAGAAGCCGATGGCGTACACCGTGCGCGAGGCCCAGATCATGGGGCGGATCGCGAAGAAGATGGGTGTCGTTACGCAGGTGGGCAACTTCGGACACTCCACGCGCGCGATGAAGGTGTGCGTGGAGGCCCTCCAGGCGGGCGTGCTGGGCGACATCACCGAGGTGTGGGCCTACACCGACCGCGTGAACGCGATGGGGCACCGTCCCAAGCCGGAGGACCCGCCGAAGGACATGGACTGGAATGCCTGGTGCGGCCCGGCCGAGCTGTGCGGCTACTACGGTCCGCAGAAGCCGAAGCTCTTCGGACTCCACCCGCATGACTGGCACAGCTGGCAGAAGCTCGGCAACGGCTCCATCGGCAACATGGGCACGCACGTGATGGACGCGCCGTTCTGGGCGCTCAACCTCGGCGCGGCGCATCCCACCTCCATTTACTGCACGCACGCGGACATCGTGGCCGAGGGCTCCTGGTCCATCCGCACCGAGATGGAGTACGAGTTCCCGGAGGTGGGCAACCGCGGCCCCGTGAAGATGCACTGGACGGACGGCCTCCGCTACGGCCTCGACTACGAGGCGGCGAACCTCTCAAACTACGGCTACGCCAGGGCAGGGCGCAAGGATCACAACATGCCCGAGATCATGCACAAGCTCGAGCGCGACTACCACCTCGAGAAGGCCCCGTTCGCGACGAACGGCGCGTTCTTCAAGGGAACGAAGGGCTACGCCTGGTACGGCCAGCACTCGATGGTGCGCTTCTTCCCGAAGAGCCTCGGCAAGGACATCCGCAAGTTCACGGGCGCGAACGCGATCGACCACATGGGCGAGTTCTTCAAGGCGATCCGCGAAGGGCGCCAGGCGAACACCGGGTTCGAGTTCTCGGTGCCGCTCGGCGAGGCCGTCCTCCTCGGCGACGTGGGCATCCTCGCCGCCGGCAAGAAGCTGCTCTGGGACGGCACGCACATCACGAACGACGCGGCCTCCGACGCCCGCCTCGAGGCGACCTACCGCAAGGGCTGGGAGCTGGAAGCTTAAACCTGGTCGTGATCATCGATGAGATGGGCAAGTTGACGACAATCCTGCTCGTGGCGGCAGGCGCGGCCATCTCCGCCTTCGCCGCCGACGTGCCGCCGCCATGCGTGCCCGTGCCCGTGCGGAAGGCCGTGACGGTCAAGCGGCGGGAGATAGCCGTGTCGATCATCGGGAAGGGGCTGCTCTCGCGCGCGAAATGCCGTTCGGCGGAGGAGATGATCGCCTACTGGACCGCGGCCATGGACGAGGAGATCGGCAACAAGCCGGACCTCGTGGTGCTGCCCGAGATCTGCGACGTGCTCCAGGGTGTGTCGCCGCAGGAGAAGGCGGACTGGCTGCGCCGGCGCGGCAACCGCGTGCTGGAGGCGTTCGTCGCCTACGCGAAGCGCCACCGGTGCTATCTCGTGTACCCCACCTACCGGCAACTGTCGGACGGCGCCTGGGCCAACTGCGCCATCGTGATCGACCGCGACGGCGACGTCGTGGGCGTGTACGACAAGTACCAGCCCACCGTGCGCGACCTGGGCAACCCCGTCCTGGACGTGCGTCCGGGCACGGGAACGTGCGTGGTGGAGACGGACTTCGGCCGCCTCGGCGTGATGATCTGCTTCGACCTCAACTTCCAGCCGATCCAGGACCTCTACGCGAAGGAGAACGTGGACGTGCTCGCCTTTCCGTCCTACTACGACGGCGGGCACAACCGCCACACGTGGGCGGCGCGCTGCCAGGCGTACGTGGTGGCGGCCACCGTGGGGTCCCTCGACAAGACCGTGGTCGGCCCCGCCGGCGACGAGCTCTTCCGCGCCGTCTCCCCGGTCACCACGGCCACGGTGCGCATCAACACGAACTGCCGCGTGGTGCATCTCGACTTCAACGAGGCGAAGCTCGCCGCCGCGAAGAGGAAGTACGGCTCGCGCCTCGCCTACCGCTACGAGGGGCGCACGGGCGTTGTCACCGTGCTCTCGACGGACCCCGCCCTCCCGGTGGACCAGGCGCTCGCGGAGTTCGAGATCGAGAACTGGCGGGACTACGCGGCGCGCAGCGCCGCCGCGCGAAAGGCAAAGTTGCCGGACGCTGCGCCCGCGGCGCGGCCATAGTGTGGCGTGAATCTATGATATAATATTTCAACCACTTGGCGCAGACAAGCGAAACACGACAAGGAGAGACGGCCATGCATGACTTCGCAAGATCATCCCGAATCGGGGGCGGCAAAATCGCCGTGTGCCTCGCCGCGGTTATGGTACTCACGGCAATTTCGGCGTTCGGCGACGTCGCGTATTCCATCGACGGCAACACGTTGACGGTGACGGCCTCGTCCGTCTACGCGAGAAAGGGGTTGAAGCTGCTCTGGGACGCCACCGACAAAGGAAATGTCGTCACCAACTGGTCCAACTCCTCGCTGATCGTCGATTCCGTGCCGTCCGGCGGCGGAACGTACACCGTCGACCTCGCGGCGCTCGGCATCACGAATGATACCCCCTGCCGTATCGCGTCGTACGAGCGTTTCGCCCGGCTCGACGTGTTGAGGCAACCTCGGCAAAAGAGCTACATCAACACCGGCGTTTACGACTATGACGTCTATGGCATCCGCTTTGGATACTATTCGGTTTACAAGAACAAAGACTACGCCCCATGCTTCGCTTCGAGCGTAACGAACGGTTTCGCCGTTTGTGCGAACGGTTCCAGCAGGACGACGGCTTACGTCGTGTGGCGCGGAACGGTTCTTTCTCAACGTCCGGGCGTCAAATATGGAGCTAGTTCAGAAACGACTCCAGACATCTCCAAGCTCAACGAATTCGCGTTTACGAACGGCGTGTTCACGTTGAACGGCAGCACGGTGAATTCAAATCTGGGGGCTGGCGTGGCGGTGGGGAATGCCAAATGCGGGATCCGCATCGGCACAAGCTACAATGATGCGGGGAACTTTGCCATGTGGGGATGCTGGTCGCACGTGAGCCTCAACGGCGTGGACGGCAACCTGATTCGCGACTACGTTCCAGCCCAGAGGATGTCTGACAATGCGGTCGGCTTCTACGACAGGGTGGAAAAGACCTTCCAGACAAGCGAGGGCTCTGAGGCGTTCGTCGCCGGAACGCCGACAGGCGAAACCTTTGAAGGCGGATTCGCGATGGCAACCGCGACGTTCGCGAATCTGGGACTTTCCGCGCGCAAGTCAACGCTGACGATTGACGTCCCGTCCTGCTGCGCCGGCGAGCAACTGACGATTCTCTGGGACACTTCGGACAAGGGCGACGACATGTCGGCTTGGGCACATTCGGCGGTGCTGGCTGATTCCGCCGTCGCGGGATCGTACCCCGTGCACATGTCCTCGCTTGGCATGAAAAACGGGGACGTCTGCCGTGTCGTCGCGTGGAACACGTACCTGCCGCTCGACATGCTGAAGCAGGATTCGTACCAGAGCTACGTCGACACGGGCCTCGTGGACTCCGATGTCTACGGTGTTCGTTTCGGCTACTACTCCGTCGCGAAGCAAGCCAAAACGGCACCGTGCATCGGTTCCATCGGCACGAGCGGCGGTGGATTCCTCTTCCTTTCCGATGGCGACAGCCGAACCAATATCTCGGTGGTCTTGCGAGGGGCATGGCTGAATGAGCGTCCGCCAGTCAAATACGGTGTGAGCGCCAGCGCCGCCAAGGACGCTTCACTGATCAACGAAATAGCTTTTACGAACGGTGTGTTCACGCTGAATGGCGAGATTGTCAATTCCAATATCGGCACCGGGCTGCCGGTCGGGACGCAGGGGAGGCAAATGTCCGTCGGCACGGCGTACAATTACAGGAACAGCAATGCCATGTTCGGCTGGTGGTCGCATGTGAGCTTCGACAGCGCGGACGGCGGCCTGATCCTCGACTACATTCCCGTGAAGCGAGCGTCGGACAATGCCGTCGGCTTCTGGGACAGGGTGACGAAGAGATTCATGACGAGTTCCAGCACGGGCGGATTCACGGCGGGTTCGCTCAAGGACGAGCCGCCGGTCGTCTTCGTCAAGTCGTCGCGCGTCTTCACCGTGACGACGATACCGGGACTTATGATCGTCATCAAATGATGCGGCGCAGAATGAGAATGAAGACGCTTGGATTCATGGCCGCCGCGATTGCCGCGGCACTGGCCTGCGACGCGCGGGGGGACATGGACCTCTACCTGCTCATCGGGCAGTCGAACATGGCAGGCCGCGGCGTGTTGACTGACTCCAACCGCGTTTCCGCCGAAGGAATATTCAAGCTGGACGCCGCCGGGGAATGGCAAGTTGCGGAGGAGCCGATACATTTCGACAAGCCCACCATCGCCGGGGCGGGGCTTGCGGCGTCATTCGCCCGCGTGATGGCCGACAGGCGCGAGGGCGTTTCCATCGGGCTGATACCCTGCGCGGTCGGCGGGACAAGCATCAACCGCTGGGTCGAAAGCGGGGATCTCTGGTCGAACGCCGTGGCGCGGACGCGAATCGCGTTGCGGAGCGGAACGCTGAAGGGCATACTCTGGCATCAGGGCGAGGGCGACTGCTCTGCGAGCGCGGCTCCGGCATGGGGCGCGAAGTTCGAGGGCATGATCGCCTCGTTCAGGCGCGAGTTCGGCCCCGTGCCGTTCGTCGCCGGCGAGCTCGGGCGTTACCTTTCGAACACGGGATGGCCGGTCATTAATGCGCACCTGCACGCGCTTGAGGGCAAAGTGCCCGCCTATCGCGTGGCGTCGTCGGAGGGGTTGACCCCCAATTCGGACAATGTGCATTTCAACACGGAATCGCTCAGGGAATTCGGACTGCGCTATGCGGAGGCGATGGTGTCGTGCGCGGCGGGCAGGCCGGATTCCGCGCAGTTGAACTCAGGTCTTGGCTGGATATGGGAATCCGCGGTCATCTCCGGGCGCACGGGATCGTGGTCGGGCGACGTTGTCTACGGCAGCGGCGGCAAGGCGTGGCTTGCCGATGACAATGAGTTCACGCCGAATGCCGCGTCGTCGGGGCGCAAGGTGGAGCTGACGATGACGCTGGAGATGTCGGAATACGCGGCGGACGGCCCCGACCCCGACGCGGAGGCGCAATGCGCAATCCGCCTGGGCACAAACGGATGCTTCCAAGCGTGGGTGGGTGGCGAACGAGAGGCGGATCCTCCGCACTGGGTCGACGTGGCAGCGGTCGGCGTCACGCCATGTAGCGGCATGGAGTACACGTTCCGCATCGTGTTCGACTATTCGAAATATGTCTATTCGATCGACGTGCTTCAGGACGCGGCGTGGGTGCGGCTTTCCGCGCAGGGCGGCGTGGTGTCGTTTCCCGTCGCCGCTCGGGCGGAACGCGTGTCGAGGGTGATCTTCAAGGGCGATACGCTCTTCGACACCCTTTTCGGCGAGTACATCGGCGATGGCACGTCCGTCATCTTCAGATAATGTAAATTGAGCGAGGTGCGCGTAGGCCGAAATCCTGGGGGTTTCCACCCTGGATCCCCAGGGGTTTCCACATCGGATACCCCGGGGTGGGGCGAGGCGTCCCGCCGAGCCGCCGGCCGCAACTTGTTGCGGCCGCAGGTTCGTTTTTCGGCTGTTCGTTTTTCGGCTTGCGGGGAAAGGGCGGGGTGTGGTATGATACCGTCATGTTCAAGTTTGGGAAAGGACAGAGGACGGAAGACGGAAGACAAAGGATGGAACCACTACCCTTTGTCTTTTGTCCTCTGTCTTACGTCCTACGTCTTCCAACACATGCGAAAGGTAAGCTCATGAAAAAGCTCATATTTTGCCTCACGATTCTGGCCTCTCTGGCGGCGTTGGCCGGGAGCGCGGAGCCGGACGGCACCGACTTCGTGGTGACGGCCGACGCCGGCGAGACCTACACGGTCGGCACGGCCATCGGCAACTACGCGCGGCTCGTGAAGCGCGGCGCGGGCGAGGTGGTGCTCACCGCCGCCACAACGGCGTTCGCGGGCGATGTGATGATCGAGACGGGCACGCTCGCCATCACCGACCTCAAGGCGCTGGGCACTGGCACGCCCGTCACCGTGGAGAGCGGCGCCACGTTTTACCTTAAGACGCCGCACGGGACGGGCCAGAACCAGGCCCGCTTCACCGGGCACGTGATCACGATATCGGGCGACGGCGTGGACAACAAGGGCGCGATTCGCTTCCACCCGCCGGACGGCGCGGGGACAGATGACAACATGTTCTCCACGCTCAACCTCGCGGCCGACGCGACCATCGAGTGCGACTACCGCTGGGGCATCAACGGCGTTAGCAGCGGCACGCTCAACCTCAACGGCCACACGCTCCGGCGCATCTGGAACGACTCCGCTCGGTCGGGCGACCAGTGGATGCTCAACGCCTGCACCGTGAACGGCGGCGGCGGCACGGTGGAGGCGAACAAGGGGCGCATCACGTTCCAGACCGCCGTGAACTGCTCGGCCGACACGACGTTCGTCTCGACGAACTCGAGCAACTACCTCCTCTGGCAGGCGACCAAGTCAATTCCCTCGACGTTCAAGCTCTTCAACGGGAGAACGCTTTCCGCCTATTCAGGAGAGGGCCCGAACCACAACCACATTTCCGGCCCCGTCCATCTGCTGGACCATGCAAACCATCCTGGTGGCACTGTGACATTCGAGATTACAAAAAACAACGTGCTTCATCTGGACGGTCCCCTGACGGGGGAGTCCGGTGCCAACAGCACGGCAGGAGTGACTTATTACAGGACGGGCACGGGTCGCCTGTACCTCAACGGCGACGTGTCCATCTGGCGCAACACTTACCATCAGAATGGCGGGTTGACGGCGATGACGAGCACGGCGTCGCGCGTGTTCTCGAACGGCTTCGTCATCAACGAGGCGTCCGAAGTACTGATCGGCGGCGGGCACACGCTTCTCAACTGGATACGCGTGGGTAACGGCACGCAAAGGGGCATCATCCGCCAGACGGGCGGCGTCCTCGGCGTGAGGGGCGACACATTTGTCGGCGAGAGCGCGAAAGGCGTTTCGCACTGGGTGATGTCCGGCGGCGAGGCCTGCGTGAGCAACGCGGTCTACATCGGCGCCGCGACCAACAGCTTCGGAAGCTTCCGGCAGACGGGCGGGCTGTACCAGGGACGTTCGGGGAACTTTGTCATGCATGCGGGACGCGCCGGGTTCGCCGTGTACCACCAGAGCGGCGGCACGAACGACTCGCTGGTCGCGCGCATCGGGCAGACCTCGCGTTTCCGCGTGGGCTACTTTGGCGGCCCGTCAGACGTCACCATCTCCGGCACCGGCACGGTCATGAAGACGGAGTACCTTCTCTTCGGCAGCGCCGGCCAGATTTCCACCAATGTCTTCAACGTGAACGACGGCGCCGTGGTGGGAGCTACGAGACTGGGCAAGCTCGACACTGTCGCGGACGGATTCATGGCGGTCATGAACTTCGACGGCGGCACGCTGATGCCCCTGTTCGGACACGGGTGGTGCGGCCTGGACGCTTCTGAACCAAGGTTCCTCAAGCGCGCGCCGACCCATAGCGTCATCTGGGGGAAGGGGCTTGTCATCGACACGTCGGAATCCTCCGGGTCATCTAACAGCCAACCGTCTGGATTCGCGGCCAGCCACATGCAGCTGCACTTCGAATCGCCTACTGGCAAGGGCGTGGAGAGCGTGGCGCTCCCGACGGCAAGCGGGTTCGTCTCGTCCAACTACCACGGCATCGCGCGCGTTGTGTTCGAGGACGCGACGGGCTGGGGCGCGAGCGCATACGCGGAGTACGACTATGACGCGAAAAAGGTGACGCACATCGTCGTCACCTCGCGCGGCTGCGACTACTCGGACGACACGAAGGCGTATCTTGAAAGCCCCGACCGCCTGTCGCGCTACGAATGCGGGCTCACGCTCACGAGCAACGAGGGCAAATGCGGCGAGCTGGTCAAGCGCGGCGCGCAGACTTTGTACCTCTACGCCACGAACACGCTTACGGGCGGCATCGCGGTGGAGTCGGGGATGTTGAGCGCCAACACGACCGGCGTCGTGCCGTCCAACTCCGCCGTCCGCGTGGAGTCGGGTGCAACGCTGCAGTTCGCCTCTACCCGCCCGACCTTCCTCTCCACGTTCACGGGCGCAGGCAACGTGACGGGCTGCGACATCACGGTGACGAACGCGGTGCGCGCCACGTGCGCGGAGCTGTTCGCGAACAGGCACGCGACGTTCGGGAAAGCGCTGACGTTCGCCGACGGTGCCGTGTTCGAGATCACGGACCCCGAGAACCTGGAAACCTACAAGAGCCACGGTTCCGTGAGGGCGTTTACGGCCCAGACGGTCAACGGCACGCCGACCTTGCGCATCCCGGACGCCTACACGGGTTCGACGAAGTGGGCGCTCTTCAAGAGCGGCGCGGGTTCCTACAACTTCGGCCCGGTCATCGGCACGATGATTCTGCTCAAGTAGGCGGCGGGCCTCTGGCTTTACGGCGCTGGCGGCAAATGTTATAATGACGGTCGAGAGAACCACTTAGTCCGTTCGACGTTCCAAGTGCGTGCGAGGGCACGTGGTTGGCCCGGCATTGTTTGAAGAAGGAAAAAGTACAGACCATGAAACAGATGCAGACGAGAAGAGAGTTCATCGGCGCGGGTTGCGCGGCGCTGGCGGGAGCGGCGGCGAAGTCGCCGGCCGCCGTCCGGCCGGAGCCCGCGTTCATGTGGGGCGTCCTGCTCCATTTCGGTGTCAACATCCAGTGCGACCTGCCCGTCACGCAGTGGGGCAAGTACAAGGGCGAGGACCTCAAGCTGATGACGGCCGCCGACCACGTGCGCTTCGACGAAGGCGTGTTCGACCGGATCACCGACCGCATGGCCGCCAAGGGACTGAACACGATCGTCATGGATCTCGAGGAGGCGCTGTACTATCCCAGCCATCCCGAACTGGCCGTGAAGGGCACCTGGGGCGTGGAGCGGTTCCGCAAGAAGCTGGAGCAGCTGCGGGCCAAGGGACTTGAGCCGATACCCAAGCTCAACTTCTCCACGACCCACGACATCTGGCTCAAGGAGTACCACAAGATGGTCTCGACGCCGCAGTACTACCGCGTCTGCGCGGATGTCATCGCGGACGTGATCGACATTTTCGACACGCCGCGCTACTTCCACATCGGCTTCGACGAGGAGACGCACGAACATCAGCGCAAGCACTCCATCTCCATCGTGCGGCAGGGCGAGCTGTGGTGGCACGACTTCCTCTTCATCGTCAAGGAGGTCGAGAAACGGGGCGTGCGCGCCTGGTGCTGGAGCGACAAGATCTGGCACGCGAAGGACGAATTCCTCAACCGCATGCCCAAGAGCGTGCTGCAGTCGAACTGGTACTACGGGCGCAATTTCAACCTGAACCAGCCCCTGAAGGGGGAGCGCCAGTGCAACCCGCCGAACGCCTACGTCGAGCTGGAGAAGGCCGGATTCGACCAGGTGCCCACGCCGTCCAACTGGAGCGTGGACGACAGCGTCTCCTCCACGGTGGCGTTCGTCCGACAGCACATCTCGCCCACGCGCCTGAAGGGCATCTTGGCCGCGCCGTGGGTGAAGACGCTTCCGCAGTTCGAGAAACTCCACGAGGAACAGGTCGACCAGATGGCGTCGGCGAAACTCCAGATGTGAGCAGAAGACCGCGAAGACCGCGGCTTGAAACCGTCGGCGGGATGTGGTATCATATCGGCGTTTTCTGGAAGGGGGCGTTGTCCCCTCAAACGGAAAGCGAGGTGAAGAAATACCTACTGCCACAATAGAATTGCCGCGTGACATGGTGGCGGCGGCGCAGTCCTACGCTGCTCGTGAGCGTAAGAGCGTCGCGCGTCTTTTCATGGAACTGTTTGCGAAAGCTTACAGATATTCGATGCCTGACATCGAATCGCCACGCTTGACAGCCCTGCGTCGCGTGGCAGACGAGAACGCTCCACAGTGGCTCAATGACATATCGGGGGTCGTTTCATTGCCTTCGGATAAGAGCGACGCCGATTTAATCTGCGAGGCGATTGCAGACAAGTACGGGGAAGTCAGATGAGCATATTCATCGACACGAACGTGCTGGTCGATGTGGTTTCCATGCGGGAGCCTTTTTTTATGACTCGTACAGGGTGTTCGCCCGGGGGAGCAACGGAGTTGGCAATCGCTTGCTAGTGTCAGACCTTGCAATCTGCACGATGGCGTATCTTGTACGGAAACAGATGGACGGCGATTCGTTGCGAAACGTGTTGGACAATCTGCAGAAACACCTTTTGATAGTCCCTGTCGGGCCACAGGCAATTGCGGATGCGATAACCAATTTCACGAATGACTTTGAAGATGAAGTGCAGTACAGGGCGGCACTCGCCGCTCATGCCGACATTCTTGTCACACGCGACAAGGACGGGTTCGTCAATGCGACGATGCCAGTTATGACGCCTGCGGAATTTCTGTTGAAGTTCAACAAAGTTCCGTGAATTCTCCACGGCATACCGACATGGCTACCAGTTCCTCCAGGCAGGCCGCACGCAAGTTCGTCGAATACTGGACGTTCCAGCGCGGCAGCGAGAAGGGCGAAGACCAGCAGTTCTGGAATTCGCTGCTCCGCGACGTACTCGGCGTGGCCGACGTGGAACGGCACATCCAGTACCAGGTGCCTGTGCCCGTTGCGTGTTCCGCGAACCACGAATCACGAACCACGAAACACCAAACCAAGTTCCTCGATGCGTGGATTCCCGAAACGCGTGTGCTGATCGAGCACAAGTCGCGCGGGGTGAACCTGGACGCGCCGCAGTCGGGACACGACGGACTTACGCCCTACGAGCAGGCGGTGGAATACGACAACGCCCGCCCGTTCGACGAAAAGGCGCGCTGGATCGTGACGTGCAACTTCGACGAGTTCCGCATCTACGACCGATCCAAGCCGCTTGCCCCGCCGCTCACGCTGAAACTCGGCAACCTTCCGAAGGAGGCGTATCGCCTCGCGTTCCTCGTGAACCCGAAGGAAAAGGCCGTCGATCGCGAGCTGGAAATCTCCGTGCAGGCCGGCCGCATCGTCGGCGAAATCTACGACGCGCTGCTCAAACAATATACTGAGGGTTTGTTGCTTTCGCTACGGGGAGATTCGGAGACTCGGAGTTTAGGAGAAAATTCAAAAAAATCTCCAAGCCTCCAAAACTCCAAGACTCCCAGCAGCGAAAGCAATTATCTTGCCGCGCTGAATAGACTTTGCGTGAGGCTGGTGTTCTGCCTCTACGCCGAGGATGCGGAAATCTTTCCCAAGGACTGTTTCCGGCGGCTTCTGGAGGCAACGCCCGCGCCATTTCTGCGAGAGCGGCTGAAGAAACTATTCGAGATCTTGGACACGCCCCTCGACAAGCGCGATGTCTATCTCGAACCAGAGCTGTGCGCCTTCCCCTACACCAACGGCGGGTTGTTTGCGATGATGAATAAACAAACGGATTTGCTCACACCTAACGGTGTTCGCGATTCTGAAAAAGTGAGCGGCGTTAGCCGCGAACAAATCCGTTTGTTAAACAATCCCGACGACATCCCGCCGTTGACCGAGGAAATCCGCCAGCTGCTTATCGGCGCGTCGCAGTTCGACTGGCGCGACATCACGCCTACCATCTTCGGGGCGCTCTTCGAATCGACGCTCAACCCCGTTACGCGCCGCGCGGGCGGAATGTCCTACACTTCCGTCGAGAACATCCACAAGGTCATTGACCCGCTTTTCCTCGACAACCTCACCCGCCGCGTGAACGAGTTGTTGGGGATGAGGACAGAGGACGAAAGACAGAGGACAGAGGATTTGGGACAAAGGACAGTTGGACAAGTCTCTGTCCTCTGTCCTTTGTCTTCTGTCCTCCGCAAGAAACTTCTCGCCCTCCAGGATGAAATGGCGTCTCTTACCTTCCTCGATCCCGCTTGCGGAAGCGGCAATTTCCTCACGGAGACCTACATCTGCCTGCGCCGTCTGGAGAACCGCATCATTGCCGCGCTTCAGCAGGGACAGGGCGAACTTGACCTCGGCATTTCAATCAAGGTTTCCATTGCGCAGTTCTTCGGGATCGAGATAAACGACTTCGCCGCGCGCGTCGCCCGCATCGCCCTTTGGATCGCCGAGGCGCAGATGCGCCGCGAGACCGCCGAGATTCTCCACCGCGAGCCGGATTACCTGCCGCTCACAGATTACGACAACATTATCGAAGGCAACGCCTTGCGGATGGACTGGGGAGAGATTCTCACGCAGAGAAGCAGAGACGCAGAGAGCGGCAATGTTTATGTGATTGGCAATCCCCCGTTCAGAGGACACCAGCAGCGTTCGGATGAACAGGCGGCGGAAATGGATGCCGTGTATGCCGACTGGAAGGACACCAGCTACGGCAAGCTGGATTACGTCTGCGCATGGTACAAGAAAGCCGTGGACTGCATGAAAGGGGCGCGTTGCGCTTTCGTTTCGACCAATTCAATCTGCCAGGGCGAATCCGTTGCAGCGATGTGGAAGCCGATGGTCGAGCGCGCGGGTGTGGTGATTGACTTCGCCCACCGTACTTTCCGCTGGGACAACGAGGCGTTCGACAAGGCGCACGTCCATTGCGTGATCGTGGGGTTCCATTGCGCTGGCGGGGACATTGGGGACCATGGGGACGTTGGGGAAGCAAATGGCGAGCGTGAAAAGTCCCCGATGTCCCAATCGTCCCCAATGTCCCCCAGCCGCCACCCATCCCCCAAAATCATTTTCGACAATGGACGCGCCATCCCCGCTGCGCATATCGATGGCTATCTCCTCGACGCGCCCGACGTGTTCATTGAGAACCGAGGTAAACCACCTGTCAACTTTCCGAGGGTGACGCAGGGTAATAAGCCATGGGACGGCGGCAATCTCATACTCTCGCCCGCTGAGCACGACGAAATCATTGCCAAGTGGCCGGACGCCGCCTCGTTCATTCTCCGCTACATCGGCGCAGACGACTACATTAACAACATCTACCGCTACTGCCTCTGGCTCTTCGGCGTGGCTCCGCCACATTGCCCCCGTCATGGAACGCCTTGCGCACGTCGCTGAAATACGTCGCAAGACAAAAACTATTGCCGTGAGGAAACAGGCTGACACGCCCTATCTTTTCTCGCAGATTCGTCAGCCGACGACGGATTACCTTGTTGTGCCGGAGGTCTCTAGTGAACGCCGCAAGTACATTCCGATTGGCTATCTCAAACCCAACATCATAGCCAGCAACAAACTGTACATCATTCCCAATGCTTCACTATTGCTTTTCGGTGTGCTTATCTCAATCGTTCACATGGCGTGGATGCGCGTAGTTGCCGGTCGGCTGAAAAGTGACTATAGCTATTCGCCTGCCGTTTACAACAACTTCCCGTGGCCGGAAGGGGTGGGGAATGAGGACATCGGAGACCATGGGGACAATGGGGACGTTAAAGCCGAGCGCGATAAGTCCCCAATGTCTCCATTGTCTTCAAAGTCCCCATTCCACTCTCGCATCTCTGCCACCGCCCAAGCCATCCTTGATGCCCGTGCACGCTATTCCGAATCGTCGCTTGCCGACCTCTACGACCCGCTCACGATGCCACCCGATCTCCGTGCCGCGCATGAGGCGAACGACCGTGCCGTGCTGGCCGCCTACGGCCTCGCGCCCGACACGTCCGAACCCGAGATCGTCGCCCACCTCTTCAAGCTCTACGCCGACAAGGTGAAGAAGGTATGAAACACCGAGCAACAGGACGTCCAAGAGGAAGGCCACCGAGCCTGCCATACGATCTCGCCGAGCAGATACTTTGCGATCTTGAAAGCAGGATGGATCGCAACACCATGCTTGTCAGGCCTGAGATCGCGTCAATGGCAAGAAAACTGAACGTCAGCCGCTCGTCAGTGAAAAGGGAAATCGCGAGCATCAGAAAAAGCGGTTTTCTTGAGCTCCTACGCATCTATAAAAGGCCAACGGACAAGGTCTGCACCATTATGTACAGAATCCTTCGCCCCACACCGCCAAACACAGACCCTCATTGTGGCTCATAATTCCCCTCTCCGTGGCTCAAAAATCCCCTCGCCGTGGCTCAAAAATCCCCCTGCCCAATTGGGAATTGGCAACATTGGTACTGGCAATATTTTCATATTGGCAACATTTTTTCGCCCTACAATTCCGATTTTATGGCGAATTGTGGTATACTGTTCGCGACAGGGGAAGTGGCATCCTCTGATTCGGCATGTGAACAGGAGGTAGAAATGGAGTTGAAAAAGAGCGGCGGAAAAATTGCGGCGACGGTTCTTCTTGGCGCGGCCGTCATGGCATTGCCGTGTGAAGCCAAGTATCGAATCGAGGATGGGGAGATCGTTCTCGATTCACCGTTTGAACTGGAAATCGGTTCGGGCGAATACGCAAAGGCTTTTGGCGACTTGATTCGGACGGATGCGCATGCGATATACGATCCACTCACGAAAAAGACGACAACGAACTTCTATCACCATGCAGAGGCGCGTCTTGCCACACCGTATTTTGGCTGTGAAAAGGTGTCGCTCAATTTCAAAGGCGAGGAGAAATGTCTTGAGCAATGCAATCTTGAAATTGGTCGTTGGGCGTCGAATTCCGGCAAGATGATGTCCTATTCCGAATGTCGCGAGACGGTAGACAAGATTGCCGCTGACATGGGGAAACGCCTTGGAATCGTCATGCGGTGTACTTCGCATGTCAAATCAGAAGAAGAGGCAAAGGAATCCGTGCGGGACTTGGATACGGAATTCAAGCGCAAGAAAGAAAAGAGCGGGTGGTTTGCAACGGGCGTCGTCCTTTTCAGCGGGGAGAAGAAAGTAAAGGACGTGTCAGTACAGTACACCGTCAATGGCATGTTCAGCAATAAAGGGGACTACAGCATCAGCATCTACTATATGAAACGCCCGCATTTCAAGTGGCCGTCCTACAAGCCCGGTGACAAGATTCCAGTCTTCACGAACAACACGCAGTCGGCATCATTCGGCAGTTTTGCACCTACAAAGGAGCAACTGACGGCGCATGAGGAGGCGAAGAAATTGCGCGAGACGATCAACCGGCTATTTTGCGTCGATTTCGACAAGCCGCCGAAAACGAACGAGTTTTCGTCCGTTGATTCGCGGGAAAAGGCGAAGCGCGAGTGGGTGCCGCTTGATAAACCCTTTGAGGGGATGACGGAAGTACGTAAGGTCGAGTGGCCCGTCCGTTTCTGGACTCCTTTGCATGGAAACTTGGCTCTGCGCCGTCCGTATGACGGCGATGTCTCCGAGGCGGAGCTGAAGGCACAGGCCCAGCGTTTTCTTGACCGGCTGGAGAAGGAGTACGGGGCGAAGATGCCAGAGGACGACACGACATTCAGGATGGAGCGGCTTGCAAAGATTCTGGGCGAGGGCGTTCCAACCTTCGGCGACACGAGGGCGAAGCTTGGATATGACACGACGCAGCATTTTACCGGCAAGGTTGGCGACCTTGCCATTGAAATCTGCTACGCCGAGCCACGCTATGCCAAGAAAGGCGAGAAGTTCGAAATCACTTGCAAGGGAGCGGTCGTCGTCTATATCATCCAGTCACCAGACTTCGTGAGAGGCAAGACGAACAAAACGAAAGGGGGACTTTTAAAATGAGATTGTTTCATAAAGTCATTTGTGGCGGTTGCGCCGCGCTGTTAAGTGCCGTCGCGAGTGCGCAGATTCCAGCACCATTTGGAATCAAGCTGGGGACGGTGATGTCGGCGACGACAAACACCGTAGAGTCGCCTGTCGACAGGCGGAAGGAACTTCTCCAGCCACGGGAAATCTACACGAGCCAAGATATGATATTCCGCAGGTTCCTTTATTCAAGCCCAATCACGATCAGCGTGCCGTTGCCGAAACCTTTTCTGGGTTGCTCATCCGTTCGAGTGGCCACGAACATGGCGGGTGTCGGCTATTCATTCTCCATAAACGGCACCTACCGGCGCGGCTTGACGCGGCGTGAAAGCCTGGCGAAGATTCATGAATTCCGCGCGGAGGTCGAACGGCGGTGCGGGTTCCCGTTGAATGACTACCTGTTCTATGTACAGGGGAACGCAGTGCAGGGGAGCGCTGCCGAAGTGCAGAGAGGATTTGGGCAGATAGCGTCGTCAGTGCCGAGCGTCGGCGAGGGGCCGGAACTGTGGCTGGACATGGACTCGGTGCGGGCTTCGTCGATTACGACGCAGGGGGGCCTGCGCGTGGAGCTGAGTTGTTCCATTGACAACAACCTGGCAAAGGGGGACGATGCGCCCACAAAGGTGCGGGTGACGGTTTCCCTGCCGTCCGTCTGGGACGCGATGAAACGACAGATAGAGGAAGAAAGCCGCAAGCGCTATGAAAGGCAGCGCAGGGCCGAGAATGCGCGGCTGTCCGATTTCTACGGTTTGAAGTTCGGGTGTCCGTCGGGCATCTCAACAAACGCATTGGAGCGATTTGAGGGAGAATGGCGTTCTATCAGCAATGGCAAGACGAATGTGAAGACGGTTGCCACATGGCATGGACAGCGCAAAGACATTCGTCCAGCCCCTTTTTTTGATTTCGCAGAGGTCCGTTATTCCTACACGACCGTGACGCCTGTGGGGGCCGCTTTCTACGGGCACTTCCCCACGGGGACGACACGCAAGAGGAGCCTTGAGATCCTGGACGATTTTGCCCTTTCGATGAACGACAGGTTTGGATTCCAGTTGTCCTGCGGTCAGAATCGTGACGAAGACGAACCGCAGGACTTCACGCCCGGCGAGGCTCCTGTCGGCAAACGGAAGGAACGGTCTCGTTACAGCGGTCCCGTGTTCGTGCGCTACTCTTTCAGCAATGACGATCTTTTCATCCAGCTGGAAGGAGGGGAAAATCGTTACGGGGAGCGTTTCGTCTGGTTGGCGGTATCCGATCGTTCGCGCATTGACGAGGTGGAAGGCGTCGTTCGCGAGAGCGGAACAAAGGGGACGTCCCGATGAGGTTCTAAACGACTGTTGACATCGTTTTCCTGATTCGGCATGAGAGGAGAATGTGGACATGGCGCTGAAAAAGATTGGTGGAACAATTGCGGCGATTTTCTGCATGACGAGTGCGTTGTGTGGATTAGAGGCGTTCGCGGAAGAATGGTCGCAGAACCTTGACGCGAAGCCGATCATTTTGCCTTGTGGGCTGAAGTTTGGAGAGGTGTATGAGGGGACTGTGAACCAGGTGAGAACGAATTACCTCAATGGTATCGCGTCCAGGTGCTACGAGGCCGTTATCACAAATAGCTGGTACGGTTTTGACGAGATCAAGATCACGCTGACGGGGAAGAAGCGCATTGAGGGCGTGATGGGAATTCGGAAAGGCGGGCTGAATTTTGACGAGGCGGTGTCAAACCTAGTCATACAGAAGGAGTCTCTTGCGCGGAAGTACGGCATCAGATTCATGGGAGATGCGGCTCCGCAGACTAATGGTAAGACGAGGTCGTGGTCAATCACGGGCGCGGGAGCGAATGACGAGATGGTGTCCCTGCGCGTCTTCGAAGGGCGCATTGAGGGAGAAGAGGGCGTGACGACTTTTTCGAGCATGGCAATCCTTTCGCGAATTGCCGCGAAGCTTGAGTTGAAAGATCTGGATGCCGAGGCGGCTGATTTGAGTGCGGCGATCAGAAGCGTGTTTGGCGTTGATCTCGAAGCGCCCCAGTCCAAGCCGCTGTGGGGATCCTCGTGGGAGAAGCTGCCGACGCCTATCGAGGGACTGACGGAACGACGGTGTGCCACGGGATATCAGTCCAGCGGCAAGAAGATTGAATCGGTGTCCTTCCGACGCGTCTTTGATGGCGATGTTTCACGTGCCGAGCTTGAGACTGCGGCTCGGCGGATTGTGGCCGCTCTGGAAAAGGCCTATGGAATGAAGTTGCCCGATAGCCGTCAGAATCTGTCGTTAGGCGAAAAGGACTACTACGGCATTCCGGCTGCCTATGACGTTGCGGGCCGTGCGGGAAATCAGCACTTTGTGGCGTATGGTGCAGTCGGCACGCTCGTCGTGTCCGTTGAATATGCCGAGCCGCGCTATGCCCTGCGCGATGGGAAATACAAACTCGTGTTCAAGGGCGGTGTCAAGTTCTCGGCGTCGCGAACAGGCTGGATAAGGTGAGAGATTTCCCCCATTTCCCCACACCGGCTATATTTCTTCGCCCTTCGATTCCGATTTTATGGTATCATACCGTCCTGTGAAACAGGAGTTATCCAAGAGAGGTGCGGAAAAATGAAGAAATTGACCTTTGTGGCGTATGTGGCGGTTGCGGCAAGCGCGGCACTCTCGGCGTTTGCCGGGAGCGGCGACTTCGTGGTGACGGTCAACGGCACGCGCGCGGACCTCGTCTTCGACGCGGTGCCGTATGCGCGCACCATCTACCTCGTGTGGGGCGCGGCGGACGCCGGCAGGGGCACGAACGGCTGGGACAACGTCGCCGCCTGCGGCACGGCCGCCGCGGACACCGCCGCCGCCGACGTGGCCCTGCCCGCCGGCTACGACCCCGCCGCGCATCTCGCGCGCTTCGTGCTGATCGACCGCTACGACTCCGCCTCGTACGTCGCCGACGGCCTTGTCGCCCAGTGGGACGGCATCGACAACGCGGGGCGTGGCCTGCACGATGCGGCGACCACCACCTGGAAGGACCTTGCCAGCACCAACGACTTCACCTGCGCCGACCTGTCGTTCACGGACACCTGCGGACACCTCCCCTACGGCAAGCGCGCGACCGTTCCGTTCTCGCTGCCCGCCGCGTCCGACAAGACCGTGGAGACGGTCGTGCGCACCGACTCCACGCTCCAGCTCTCGGCGGGACTCAACGGGCGCGTGGACATCGTCAGCGTCGGCATGGACGGCGTGATCTGCTACCGCGGCGACGGCTGGAACGTCCACGCCATCTTCGTCAACCCCACCTCGCGCCAGGCGTACTACGTGGGCAACCCGCAGTCTCCCCTCGACGCGGCGGCGCTCGTGCAGCAGGACCGGACCTACTCCGCCGTCTTCCGGCAGGACCTCGACGCTTCCGACATGCGCATCAACAACGCCCTTTTCGTGCGCGGCATAGTACAGGGCCGCCTGCACACCACGACATCGGGTTTCGGGCACACGAAAAACACCATGATCGGCCTCACCAGAGGACCGACGTGGTTCTCGTCGATCCGCATCTACGACCGCGCGCTCACCGCGGGCGAGCGGCGGCACAACGAACGGGTGGACGCCGTGCGCTTCCGCGGGGCGGAGCCGCCGCAGGCCGCCTCCCATCTGCTCGGCGCGGCGCCCGCGCTCGCTCCCTTCCGCGTGGGGCACTGGAACATCGGCCACTTCAGCCTGGGCTTGAATGGCACCTCGACCATCGCGCCGGCCGACGCGGCGGCGAAGGCGGCGGCGTACAACGCCTTCTTCGACGCGATGGCTGCGGACTGGATGGGGTTCTGCGAATACAGCGCGGACTTCACCTCCGACGGCTCCGTGAAGACGCGCGACGCCATCCTCTCGCGCTACGCGGTGGAGTCCGTCGGCCCGACGAGTGGATACAACTGCAACGCCGCCTTCGCGACGTCACGCTTCGAGATCGTCGAGACGGTCACGAACTTCTTCCTGCACCACGACCAGAACCGCTACTACCTCGCGCACCGGGTGGCGATCGACGACGCCCAGGAGGCGTGGTTCGTGCAGGCGCATCTCGACTTCTCCGACGAGACCGTCCGCGCGGAGCAGATCCGCGACCTGATCGACGACTTCGCCGCCTACTCCCGCGTGGTCATCGCGGGCGACTTCAACACCATTCTCCACAACGCCGACGGCACCACCCAGACGAAGTGGGACGACTCTGCGCTCTTCTCCGCCGCGGGCTACACCCCGGCCGAGACGACGCAGCGCGGCCTTTCCGCCGGCGTGATCGACAACGTCTTCGCGCGCGGGTTCGCGATGGAGGACGTGTCCATCCATCCCCACCAGTCGCTGAGCGACCACCGCGCGACCAGCTGCACGCTGCGTCCTCTCGCCGCCGGCGAGGTGCAGCTGCCCCCGCCGCCGCCGCCGATGCACTACACCGGCCAGACACGCGTTCCGGCGATTGCCGCCAACCCCGCGTACACCGTGTCGGTGGAAGGGGACGCGACGGCGGTCGGCGACTATTCGGTGACGGTCGCGCTCGCGGATCCGGCCACGACGCGGTGGTCCGACGGATCCACCACCAACCTCCACTACACGTTCACCGTCACGAAGGCGCGCAACGGATGGACGGCGCCGCCGACGTTCAGCAAGTTCCGCTGGACCCGCGGCGAGGCCCCCGGCGTCGTCGCCCTGGGCGCATCCGCCTACGGCACGCCCGCCGCCAGCCTGACGCCCGAGCAGCTCGCCGCCCTCGGGGAGGGTACCTGGACGGTCAATGTGTCCGTGCCGGACACCTCCGACTACTACGGCTGCTCCACGACCTTGACATTCCGCGTGGTCGAGCCGTTCCTCTACACGCTCCACACCAACGGCACGCCCGTGGTGGACCTCACCTTCGGCACATGGCCCGAGGCGCGCACGCTGTACGTGGCCTGGGGCGGGACGGACGGAGGCGAGGACATCGACGCCTGGGAGCACGTGCGCGAGGCGGCCACGGTGCCCGCGAACGCCACGTCCATCAGCGGCGTCGCCCTCCCGGAGGGCGTCGGCACGTCCTGCGGCAGCGTCCGCTTCTTCATCCGCTCCTACTGCGACACGTTCGACTATGTCCGCGACGGACTGGTGGGACTCTGGGACGCGAAGGACAACGCGGGGCCCTATCTCCACGACGCCAACTCGGCCTTCTGGACGAACCTCGTGGGAGGGGCGTCCTTCCCGAAGCCGTCGGCCGGCTGGACGTTCAACGAGGACCACCTGTTCCTGGGAAGAGCCGTGCAACCCTCTCTCTCGCTGGCCACGCTGAAGACCTTCACGGCCCGGACGGCGGAAATCGTCTGCCGTACGGACAGCGACTTCGACTTCACCCAGACCGGACGCTCCGCCATCCTCAACGTCGGCAATGACGGCCTCGTCTGCTACCGCGGCGCCGGCAACAACATCATCCTCGCGATATTCGTCAACAGCGAAGACCGCTGGGCGTACTACATTCCCAACCGGAATTCCCCCTACAACACCATTGCGAACGCCACCTCGTTCAACAGCTTCTCGATCAACGCCTACCCGGCTGCCGCGCAATCCTCATTGTACGTCAACGACTCGCTTTTTGCGCAGGGAACGACTGCGAGCTTTTACATTGACAAGAACAACTACCCCCACAACAGCAACTTGAAGATCGGGCTTGACCGCGGGAAGGCGTACATCTCGTCCGTGCGACTGTACGACCGCGTGCTCACGATCGCCGAGCGCCGGCGCAATCTCAGCGTCGACCAGGCGCGCTACCTGGGCGGACGCGGCTACTTGGCGGCGACGGGGCTGATCAAGGTGCCGGTGCCGTTCACCGTGGACAAGATCCGCACCGGCTCCGCGGTGACGGGGGCGACGCTGCACTTCACGGCGGTGGACGGCGACCGCGCGGTTTACCTCGCGAGCGGGGCGCGCGATGCGGGCGCATCGATGGACGACTGGCAGCAGTCCGTCCGCGTCGGCTCTGCGCCGGCCGGGGCCTCCGTCGCCACCGTGGCGTTCCCGGAGGGCGTCGAGACCGGCGGCTTCCGTTTCTTCCTCGTGTCCGATCCGGGGGCTGCCGCCTACGTGCAGGACGGGCTGGTCGCGCAGTGGGATGCGGTCGAGAACGCGGGGGCGGGTCTGCACGTCGCCGGCGCCGCCGTCTGGAAAGACCTCGCGGGGTCGTACGACTTCAACTTCTCCTCGCGCACCCACGCCTTCGCGGACGGACTGCTGGCGTTGCCGAAGGGATCGGCGGTGACCGTGACGCTGGCCGAGTTCGCGGACTGCACGAACAAGACGGTGGAGATTGTCTGCCGGACGGACGAGGGGTTTGACACGACAAATAACAGCCGCGCGGACATCGTGAACGCGGGGGGCGACTGCGTCATCTGCTACCGCGGCGGCGGCGGATACATGATCCTCGGCATCTACGCCAATCCCGCCGACCGCACGGCGTACTACACAATGAACACGGCGTCGCCCCACAACACCGCCGCGCGGATTCGTACGCTCTCCAGCTACTCGCTCGTCTACGACGCGGGAGACTATAGCAAGAACTCGTCGTTGCGCGTGAACGACGACCTCTTCACGACCGGGGTGAGCGACAATCCGAAAAACTGGTACTACAGTACGACGTTCAACCACAACCAGAAAGCGCAAATCGGGCTCACCCGCGCGAACCAGTACATCGCGAGCCTCCGCATCTACGGCCGCGTGCTGACGGCGGCGGAGCGGACCGCGAACTACCAGGTCGACCGGGCGCGCTTCCTCGTGCCGGCGCCGCGTGATGTCTCTCCCTACACGGTCATCCACGCCGGCACGAACCTGATCTTCCGCTAACGTTGCATCTCATCATTATTTCGTCTTGCCAGAGTTTGATGGCGTAATTTGCGCTACGTACTTTACGCCATCACGATATTGTGGTATAATTCTCGCAAATGAAACCGACAAATCCATTTATCGTTCGTGGCTATCGCGGTCCAGAGTACTTCTGCGACCGAGAAAAAGAGACGCGGAAGGTCGTTTCCGCATTGACGAACGAGCGGAATGTGACGCTCATGGCGCCAAGGCGCTATGGGAAGACGGGGCTTGTCCGAAACATCTTCCACTATCTGCCGCAAGATGTCGTCCCGGTGTATGTCGACATTTATTCCACGATGAATCTCCAGGAATTCACGCAGATGTTCGCGGCGGCCGTTCTGGGCGCTCTGGACACGGTGGCAGATAAGGCGTTTGCGGCGATTGGCCGTTTCTTCCGCGCCGTACGCCCCACGGCTACGCCGGATGGCTTGGGCGGCGTGACGTTTTCCTTTTCAGTGGAGAAGGCACATGTGGAAACGACGCTGAAGGGCGCATTTGACTACCTGGCCTCGAAGGAAAAGCGCGTTGTCGTGGCCATTGACGAGTTCCAGCAAATCCTCGAGTATCCCGAGAAGGGGACCGAGGCGCTTCTGAGGAGTTACATACAGTTTCTTGAGAACGCCAATTTCATTTTTGCCGGATCGCGCCACCACTTGATGGGCGAAATGTTCACGTCGCCCCGTCGTCCGTTCTACCAATCAACGGATATCCTTTCGCTGGACGTGATACCGGTCGAGGCCTACTCTCCATTTGCGGAAAAGTTCTTCACGGATGCGAAGCGCGCCTTCTCGCCCGAGGTGTTTTCAAGACTCTACCATCGATTCGAGGGCGTGACGTGGTATGTGCAAAGTGTCCTGAATCGCATTTGGAGCGAAGGCGGTGGATTGGAGGCGGACCGCGACGTGGAGGATGCGGTTGACGGATTGGTCGAGGACCGGGCAATGACGTTTCACGATCTCATGGAATCGCAGACGGATGTGGGGCGGACCTTGCTCAAGGCGATTGCTGCGGAGGGAACCGTTTCCGAGATAACGGCGGGAGCCTTCCTCTCGCGCCATGGCCTTGTCGCGCCGTCGTCGGTCCGCGCCGCCTTGCCGGGGCTTATCGAGCACGATCTCGTCTATCGCTCTCAGTCAGGATACATCGTCTACGACTATCTTCTGGCAGAGTATCTCCGTCGGATTGGAGATGCTACTAGTCGTCCGCTTCTTTGATTGGGACCGCGGCGAGATTATGGAGGCAGTTGCAGCGCGGCTTCGACGAGGCTGTGTGTTTCCCGTTTTCTTCTTTCGTTTTCCTTCTTGTGCAAGGGGGGCGGATTTGGCATAATTGACGCGCTGAATCTTTCCGACGCGCAAGGTGGTTTCTGCGGGTTTCTTCAAGCCGCGTGGCTTGGCTCGCGAATGGTGCGGAAGAGGGATTTTGCAACTGCCTCAAGAAACAAATGGAAACAAAACCTTTGATGATTTCTCGTCTTTTCCGGCGATTCGTTTTTCTCGTACCCATCGTGGCAGGTGCTATTTACGCGCCTGCGGCGCCGTTCGTCATCGCGCAGCGCGGACAGCCCGCGAACTGCGTGATCGTGTTGCCGTCCGCGCCGTCCGAGGCGGAAAACTACGCGGCGCAGGAACTGCAGAACTTCACGAAGCGCATGACCGGCGTTGAGCTGCCGGTCGTGTCCGCTCCGGTCGACGGGAAAAACGCCGTCATCCTTTCGAAGTCCCGCAAGGACCTGCCGCGCGACGCTTTCCATCTTGCCGTGAAGGGGAACCGCCTGCTGGTGGAGGCGGGAAGCGACAGCGGCGTTCTGTATGGCGTTTACGAATTGCTGGAACGGTACGGCGGCTGCCGCTGGTACTCCAGCTGGTGCGAGAAGGTGCCGTCCGTCGAGACGTTCTCCGTGCCAGACGCGCTCAACGACACGCAGAAACCCGCCTTTCTGATGCGCGAGCCATTCTGGGCGGACATGATCCGCAATCCGGACTTCGCCTGCCGCAACCGCGTGAACGGCGGCGAGTGGATGTCGTTCAAGGCGAAGCACGGCGGCACGCCGTACCGCTACGGCGGCGGACTGCATTCCTGCCACACGTTCAACCTGCTCTGTCCGCCCGCCAAGTATTTCGATCAGCACCCCGAATACTTCAGCGAGGTGAACGGAAAGCGCCTGAAGGACCGCACGCAGCTCTGCCTCACGAACCCGGACGTCCTGCGCATCGTCACCTCCAACGTCCTCGCGCGCATCCGCAAGGACCCCGGCGCCGCCTTCTACGGCATCAGCCAGAACGACTGGTACAACTACTGCACCTGCCCGAAGTGCAAGGAGATTGACGACCGCGAGGAGTCGCACGCCGGCACGATGATCGCCTTCATCAACCAGATCGCCGAGGCCGTCGAGAAGGAGTTCCCCGACGTGATCGTCGAGACGCTCGCCTACCAGTACACGCGCAAGCCGCCGAAGCACATCAAGCCGCGTGCGAACGTGATGCCCTGCCTCTGCACCATCGAGTGCGATTTCTCGCACGCGATCCCGAAGAGCGCCTACAAGGAGAACGTCAAGTTCATGGACGACATCAAGGGCTGGGGGGCGATCTGCAAGCAGGTGTACATCTGGGACTACTGCACGGACTTCGCCCACTACGCGGCCCCGTTCCCCAACGTGCTGGGGCTGCAGGACAACCTCCGCTTCTTCCGCGAGAACCAGGTGAGCTACATCTACGAGGAGGGCGCCTACCAGGGGCAGTACGCCGAGTTCGCCGAACTCAAGGCGTGGCTTCAGGCGAAGTGGATGTGGAACACCGAACTCCCGCAGGAGGAGCTGCTGCAGGACTTCTTCTCCGGCTTCTACGGCAAGGGGGCGTCGTACGTGCGCCTGTACTTCGACGCGCTCCATTCGTTCTACCGCGATCCGGCGAAACATCCGCTCGGCTGTTTCGCCAACGTGGCGAGCAAGGTGATCCCCGACGAGTTCTACGACCGCGCGCAGCTGCTCTGGGACCTCGCGGAGGACGCCGTGAAGGGCGAACCCGAGACGATCCGGCGGAACGTGCGGATTGGACGCTTCCCGGTATTGTACGCCCAGTTCATGCGGAAGCGCGGCGGCCGGCCCGTGGCGTGTGTTGCCCGCGACGTGGCGCCGGCGTTGGCGGAGGTCGCGGCCAAGCGGGAATTGGCGAAGCGCTTGATCGAGCTGGATGCCTTCGCGGGCGGCATCCGTCTGGCGGAGGGCGAGTCGACGTCCCAAAAGCGCAAGAAGGAATGGCACGATCTCGCCGCCGCCGAGCCTCCGATGCCGAAAGCGGCGGATTCAGTAATCATCGAGGAGGCGCAGCTGAAGCTGGCGAATCCTGGCAAGTGGGGCGAGCGGATCAAGGATCCGCAGGCGAACGACGGCTGGACGTACAAGCTCTTCCCGTCGCATTACGAATGGTGCGTGATGCTCGACATGTCGTCCGTCGTCTACGACCCAGGCGCGAAGTACCGGGTCTGCGCGCGGGTGCGCGTGGAGAAGAAGAAGGACGGCAAGGGGCAGGCGTTCTGGTCGGGCGTGTACGACTACAAGAACAGGCGCGACGCCGGTCGTGGCTGCGCCCCGCAGGTCGCCGCCGTGAAGGACGGCTACCAGTGGTATCCGATCACCACGTGGTGTCCGGCGGAAAGTCACTCCTTCTGGTTCGGCCCCGGCACCTACGACAAGAAGAAGATGTCCCAATCACCCGCGCACGACGGCGCCTACCTCGACTGCATCAAGATCGAGCGCGTGGAGTAGAAGTGCCAGCGCGCGCTGCTGGCTTTACGGCGTCGGCGGCAAATGGTATAATGACAGCCGTCAAAGCCACTTTATCCGTTCTCAGAAAGGAACAACCATGAACCGTAAAGAATTCATCAAGCTGGCATCGGGTGCCGCCGCGTTCGCGACGGCCGGCTGCGCCACGGCGGAGCCGAAGGCCGCGCCGAAGGACGCGCCGAAGAAGGTGGACGCGGTGACGTCCGCGACGCCCGTGATCAAGTGGAAGCCGTTTCCCGACGTGAAGAAGGTGCGCGTGGTGCAATGGGGCATGCGCCACGAGCACGCGGACGGCAAGTTCAAGTCGGTGAAGAAACTGCCCAACGACTACGAGCTCGTCGGCATCGTGGACGACCTCTCGTCGAAGACGCTCGCCGAGAAGCGCGGCTTCAAGCTGTACGACGGCGTGCCGCGCCTCACGCCCGAGCAGGTGTGGGCCATGGCCGCCAAGTCGGAGATCCAGTGCGTGTTCGTGGAGGTGACGAACGACGACCTTCCCGGCATCGCCTGGAAGTGCGCGAAGCACGGCCTCGCGATGCACATGGACAAGCCGGCCGGGCAGAAGTTCGCCCAGTACGAGGCGCTCGTCAAGTTCTGCAAGATTCGCGGCATCCCGCTCCAGATGGGCTATATGTTCCGCGTCAATCCCGCGATCAAATTCTGCCAGAAGATCGTGAAGGACGGCTGGCTCGGCGAGATCCTCAACGTTGAGGCGGACATGGACCACAACTACGGCAGCGACGTCTATCCCGCCTACATCGCCTCCTTCAAGGGCGGCCAGATGTACAACCTCGGCTGCCACCTCGTGGACTTCATCTACCCGATGATGAAGGGCATGCCCACGCGCGCGCACGTCGTGAAGATGCCGGCCCCCGGCGACCCCGCGGGCTCGGCCACGCACTGCGTGAGCGTGTTGGAGTGGGGGAACGCCACCGTGATGCTGCGCACCACGCGCAAGGCCGCGTGCTGCAGCCGCCTCCTGCGCATCCAGGGAACGAAGGGCGCCGTGGACCTGCGTCCGATCGAGCGCTTTGACGGCAAGCCCACCACGTTGGAGCTGCGCCTCGCGCACGACGTGCCCGGCTACAAGAAGGGCACGCATGTCGTCAACTGCGGCGTGCAGAAGGACCGCTATGCCGACCAGCTGAAGGAACTGGCGGACATCGTGCGCGGCGTCACCCCCAATCCCGACCTCTACGACCACGACATCGCGGTCCACAAGGTCACGCTCATGGCCAGCGGCGCATAGGAGCATTCACATGAACAGGACGGGACTGAGTGCGGTGGCCTACGTCGCGGGGGCGCTGGCCGCCAGTGCGGCTGTTTTCCATGTCGATCCGAAGGCGGCGCCGGGGGGCGACGGCTCGTTCGCGAAGCCGTTCGCCACGCTCGCGGCGGCGCGCGACGCCGTGCGCGCGGCGCGCCAGGCGTCGCAGATATCCCCGGCGGAGTCCGTGGAGATCGTGCTCGCGCCGGGCGACTACGTGCAGGCGGAGAGCTTCGCGCTGGACGACCGCGACGGAGGCATGTCGGCGGAGCTGCCCGTCGTCTGGAAGGCGGCGCATG
>JAFRSR010000386.1 GCA_017427485.1 Kiritimatiellia bacterium | reverse complement strand
GGGCGTGCGGTGCGCGCTGATCACGCGCGTCTCGTAGGGGACGCCGAATCCGTCGAGCGTCGCGCAGGCCTTCTGAACGAGGGGCCAGTCGCTGTCCGACCCCATCACGATTCCAACAAGAGGTTCTTTGCTGTCCATTTTTCTTCTCCTTGAACGGCAAAAGTATAGCACATTTTCTTCCGGGCGTCAGCGCGCGGGGTGCGTAAGGGCGGGCGTAATTCACCGATCGGCGTCATGTCTGCCGACGGCAACACGGAGACCACGGAGTTTTCACGGAGACAGGGAGATTGTTAGGGAGAATGTGCTTCACACAGAACAACAACGATGTTGAGTTGATTGAGAGGTTCTGTCATTTTGGTGTGCGAAGCAAAACTCCAAAATGATCTCCGAGCCTCTTTACAACCTCCCTGTCTCCGTGTTCAGCGCCGCAGGCAATACGGGTAAAGGTTGAAAAACGGAGATGCGTCCCTGCCGTTGGCCGAATGTATTTTCTGATTGCAAATGCGGGGTGGATGGGTATAATACGTGAAGACGATCAGGCAAGGTTTTGAGGAGAGGAGAGTCAAGTCGAGATGAAGAGAGTTGCAGTATTGTGTGCCGTGGCGGCGGCGTGGAGCGCTTCGGCGCTTGACCTGGCGGTGCGCGGGCGGGCGCCGGAGTACGCGATCGTGCGCGCGGCGGACGCGTCGCCATCGGTGAAGTATGCGGCGGAGGAGCTGCGCGACTTCACGGAGCGCCTCACGGGCGTGCGGTTGCCGATCGTGGAAGTGACGGACGCAGCACGCGCGGCCCTCCCGCCGAAGGCCGTGTTCCTCAACATGTCTCGTCTCTCGTCTCAGGTCTCACGTCCGCTCAACCTGGGCGATGATGATTTCAGCTTGAAGGTTGTCGAAGGCGATCTGCTTGTCACCGGCGGGAACCGCGGCGTGCTCTACGGCGTGTACGAGCTGCTGGAGCGCTACGGCGGCTGTCGCTGGTACGCCTCGTGGCACACCGTCGTGCCCGCGCGCGACGCCTTCTCCGTGCCCGACGACCTCAATGACGTCCAGAAGCCCGCGTTCCTCTGCCGCGACGTCCACTGGTGGGACTACTTCAAGGGCGACTTCGCCGCGCGGAACCGCGTGAACGGCGGCTCGAACAGACAGCAGGCGCGCCACGGCGGCAACACGTGGCGGTTTGGCGGCGGCCTCGGCAACTGCCATACGTTCGAGCGGCTGCTGCCGCCGGAGAAGTACTTCGACGCGCATCCCGAGTACTACAGCATGGTGAAGGGCGTGCGCCTGAAGGAACGCACGCAGCTCTGCCTCACGAACCCCGACGTGCTGCGTCTCGTGACCTCGAACGTGCTCGCGCGCATCCGCAAGGATCCCGGCGCGAAGTTCTACGGCGTGAGCCAGAACGACTGGCACAACTACTGCGAGTGCCCCGCATGCAAGACCGTGGACGACGAGGAGGGCTCGCACGCCGGCACGGTGGTGCGGTTCGTGAACGCGATCGCCGAGGCGGTGGAGAAGGAGTTCCCCGACAAGATCATCGAGACGCTCGCCTACCAGTACACGCGCCACGCGCCGAAGAAGACGAAGCTGCGTCACAACGTGATACCCTGCCTCTGCTCGATCGAGTGCGACTTCTCGCGTCCGCTCGCCACGAGTCCGCATCCCCAGAACGTGAGCTTCATCAAAGACGTGGAGGACTGGAACCGCCAGACGGATTGTCTTTACGTGTGGGACTACGTGACGGACTTCCGCTGCTACCCACATCCGTTCCCGAACGTGTACGTGCTCCAGGAGAACGTGAAGTTTTTCCGCGACCACGGCGTGAAAATGCTGTTCGAGCAGGGCGCCTGCCAGGGACGGCATGCGGGCTTCGCCGAGCTGAAGGGGTGGCTCCTCGCGAAGTGGATGTGGAATCCCGACCTGCCCGCGGAGCCGCTCATCGCCGACTTCTTCAACGGCTACTACGGCAAGGCTGCGCCGATCGTGCGCGCCGTGTTCGACGAGGCGCACCGCCGCGAGGCGGCGTACGCGGCGGCGGATCCGTCGCACACGCTGAAGATCTACGAGGACGTGGCGTCGGCAAGCTGCCGCGACGTGCTCGACGACGCGTTCGTCGCCTGGACGCAGGCGCAGATGAAGAAGGCGGAAGAGGCCGTCGCGGGAGAGCCGCCCGTCTACTCCTACAACGTGCGGATGACGGCGTTTTCGTTTGACTATATCCGCCTCGAGCGCCTGCGGCGCGGCACGGTGCTGGATTTTACGAACAGGCCGACAACCGCGGGAGGGTCGCAGCTTGCTGCGACCGAAGAGGAAATGCGGTCGCTGGCGCAGTCCCTCCTCGCGCGGATGGACGAGGCGAAGGACATCCGCCTCTCCTCCGGCAACGTGAAGGACCGCCACGCGGCGACGGTGCGCGCGTGGAAGGCGGTCGCAGCAAGCTGCAACCCTCCCGGTGCGTTGGATTCGGTCGCAGCAAGCTGCGACCCTCCCGCGGTTGTCGGCCTGTTCGTAAAATCCAGCACCGTGCCGCGCCGCAGGCGCTCGAGGCGGATATAGTC
>JAFRSR010000046.1 GCA_017427485.1 Kiritimatiellia bacterium | reverse complement strand
GCCTCCGCGCCGTCCGTCCAGTTCGCGCCCTCGCTCCAGGCACCGCCCTGGGCATTGCCCCACGCCTTGGTCGTCGCCACGGCGGCCGGACCCGGCGCCACCGTCACCGTCAAGGACGCCGCGTCGCCGTCCACGGACACGTCCAGGACGTAGTCCGTGCCGTTCGCCGGATTGGCGACCGTCGCCCGCCGCAGGATCGCGCGCAGGCCGTCCTCGGCCGACGCCGGGCCGGACATGAGCGTGTACGTGCCACCCGCCGCGAGCGGGGCCGCCGAGCCGTTCGCCGCGAACAGCTACAGCGCGAGCGCCGGCGAACCCGCCACGCCGAACGCGCCCGCCTGGATCGACGTGCCCGGCGAGATCCACAGTTCCGACGTGCCGATCGTGTCGTCCGCGCCGAGCGTGAAAGAATTGACCGCGTGGGCGATCCCGTTCGTGAGGACGAGCCGCCCCGTGCCGTCCAGAATGAGGTCCGTAGCCGCCGGAAACGCGGCGGTCGCCGCCATCTCGCAGATGCCGTTCGACGTGGCGCGCGTGGGACCCGCCCAGTACTGCGGCAGGAAGAAGCGGAAGCCGGAGTTGTACGCCGCACCGCCGCAGAACGTCACGCCCTGCGGCTCCTCGTCCGGATGCGTGTTGGCGGCGGTCAGCGAGACGTGGATCTCGTCCGTCACGTTGTAGTTGCAGCTCTGCGCCTTGAACGTCGCGCCGTGCGTGCCCACGCGCACGCTCGTCACGTCGCCCTTGATCCAGTCCTTGTACCCTGCCACGCGGATTTCCATGATGCCGCCGTCGACGAGGACGTTCATCGTGCAGTCCTTGGTACGTCCCTGCGTGTTGGCGAGCCTCATCTGGTTGTTGCGGAAGCGTCCGCCGTCCAGCACGTTGAGGTTCACGGTCACGTTCGTGCGGTCGTTGTCGATGAAGAACTGCGTAATGTCGAGGACGCCGTTCGTGCAGACCGTCACCTCGGCATGGCGCGGGAGCGTCGGGTCGCCGTTCAGATATTGGGCGAAGCGGATATGGGATCCGTTGACGTCCTTGTCGCCGCGCACGGTCAGGTTGCCGCCGTCGATGAAGAGCGACGCATCCGAGCCGGGCGCGTCGCACATGCGGATCTGTCCCCACACGCGCAGGTTGCCGCCGTGCACCTCCACGCGCGGCGCGGTGCGGAGCGGGATGAACCTCCCCTGCGCATCCTTCTGCGGCGAAGTGTTCGTGTAGTAGCCCACGGCAAGCTGGTTGGTGATGTACGTGGTTCCTCCGTTGATGATGAGCTTCGAGGACGGCACGAAATCGGGCGTCGTGGTGCTGAATCCGTTCTTCACGCCCAGTCCGAACCAACCGCGGAACCAGACCGTACCCGCATCCACCTGTAGCGTCGCCTCCTTCTCCTGCGCGTTCGACGCGTTGTCTGTCGGATCGACCGTCATCGCGCCCACGAAGATGGTTCCTGGCGGGTTTTCGCCGTTGGCCATTGGCTCGATCGACCAGTCCCCGCCGCCGAAGACGAGCTTGCCCTCCGTCACCGTCAGCTTGACGAAGCCTTGGCGCGGCGTATCGCCGTTGTCGTACTGCTGGAACGGCTGGTAGTAGACTGCTGCCAGATAGCTGATGCCCTCCCGGCCGAGTTCGGCATATCCGCCCGCCGTGTTCTTGAGCGTGAGCGCGCCGGGGCCCGTCTTCACGAAAGCGCCGTAATCCCAGCCCCATTTGCCTTCCAGCGTGAGGTCGTTCTGGATGTCGAAGACCGTCGCCTGCGTCTTCGAGGTCGTGTTCGTCACCGTGCCGCTCCACAGCCCGCCGTCCGGCCCGTCGTAGCGGAACGTGCCGGGGCCGAGCACGAGATTCTGGCTCGCGCCGAGCGACCCCACGCCGCCGCCCGTGAGGTTGTCCGTCCACAGCGTGCCGCCCGTGAGGTACGTGGTGCCCGTGTAGGTGCCGTAGGGATTCATCTTGACGATGCCGCCGTCCACGCCGTCGTTGATCTGCACGTTCTTCGTCCCGACCACCTGCGGGCCGTTCGTCGTCACGTTGAAGCCGGGCGCGATCACCACCGTGTCGGAATCGTCCGGCCCCAGGCCGCCGCCCGAAAGCGGGTTGCCCGTCTCGGGGCGGAACAGCCGGCCCGTCACCGTGTCCTTGAGGCAGTACGCCGTACCTTCCCTGTGCGGGAGAAGTTCCATCACGAGATTGTCGTTTTCGTATATCCTGAAGGAGTAGAGGCGGATCTTACCGGGCGGATCGGTCGTGATGGCGGATGCGTCCGTGCTATGGCACGTCGCGAATATCGTCAGGGGGTAGAGGGCCGTCATCGTGATGGCCTTGAGGTTCGTGCGCGAGGCCACGACCACGCCGTTCCTGGACAGGCTTGCCGTCTTCCTCGGCGCGTCCGCGACGATTGTCACCCTGTCGCGCGTCACGTAGCATTGTCCAGAAGCCGGAACGCCCCACCACGTGTTGCCCATCCCCTCCTGCGTGAGCGCGAGCGCATAGCCGAGGCTGCCGTTGACGTAGTGGATGAGGTAGATCTTTCCAGCCGAATCGCTGCCTATGTCCTGTCCGCCCGTGCCGAACATGCGCTGCTGCGCGCGCGTCGTGTCGAGGAGCGCATAGTCCATCTCGACCCTCGTCTTGGGGTTCACGAAGTACCCCGTGTTGACGTACTGCGAGCCGTCCGTTTCGATGTAGGCGTCGGCGGCCGCCGCCGACAAAACCATCATGCCGGCGATTCCCACCGCCGCAACGCGCATCATCTGCCTCATATTGTCCTCCTTTTGAGCGTAAACAACTCGTCCACGGCTGTAAGTATATCACAATTCGGCAGGTTTGTGTGGACCTCTCCCAACTCCTATTGGGCGCATCTGCGAAACTCACCTTGCGGCTACCGGACTACGATGTTTGACGCCTGCGGCGCTAAACACGGAGATTGGGAGGTGGCACGGAGGCACGGAGATCATTTTGGAGTTTTGCTTCGCGAAATCGAATGACTAAACCTCTCGATCAGCTAGATGTTGTTGCTTTGCGCGAAGCACATCTCCATAACAATCTCCCTGTCTCCGTGAAATCTCCGTGAGCTCCGTGTTGCCGTTGGCAGACATGACATTGCTTGGTGAATTATGCAGATGCGCCCACTCCTATTTGCCGACGTAGATGGAGAGGGCACCATAGGTCCAGTTGGGTTTGGGCATGCCGGGGAAGTTGACTCGGTCCATCGTGAGCAAAATGTAGCGGTGTCGAGCACCGGCTGGCAGTTCCGCGAGGGCGGGCCATCCGCGGCCATGCGGCCAACCCTTCGCGCCACCCCAGGGAGTCGGTTCGAGCTTCATCTTTCCGCGCATCTCCAGGAACGGATACGAATAGACGTAGTACGCGCGATCCACGCTTCCCGCCAGGCAGATGAAGTCGCCTCCAATGCACGCAATCGTCGTGCCGGTGGAATCCTCCGCCACGGTCTTCGTGATCGGCGCGAAACCGCCATCCCAGCGGTCGGACTCGAGCATCTGCGCGCGTATCCCCTTTTTCGTGAACGCCGAGACGAAAAGCCGCCATTTCCCCGCCTTCGCGTCCCACACGCCGCAGGGATCCTCGTTCATGCCGGAAAGCCCCAGCGGCTTCGCGCGCATCACATGGAATCCGTGGAGGGGATTTTCCCTGGTCCACACCGCATTGACACCGCCCTCCGCCCGGCCGCCGAGGCCCTTCGCACCGCCGTCGGATCCCGTGGAGAAATTACATGCCCAGCCGCGCCATTCGCCCGTCTCTTCGTCGAGGAAGAGATGCGCGGCCACGTCGTTCCGGAGGATTCCGTCACCGTAGTCGAAAAGGATGAGCCCTTCGTAGCGCACGCCCTTCTCGGGCGCGGCGGGATCAAGGCTGCCCACACCGAGCGCCGAGCCGAAGAAGCGCGCGCTGAACGTGAAGAAGAGTCGGCCGCCCTCAAGGTAGGGGACGCACTGCCGCCCGCGGGTGACGAACCGCACGTCCGCCTGCCCGATGCCCGCGGAAAGCGTGGCGGCGACCGTGCCCGCGCCGCCGCCGGGCACCACCCTGAGAGAGGTGAGATTCGCCGCGGGACGCGGGTCGAAGCCCTCCGGCCAGTCGTCGATGCGAGAGAGGCGAACTTCGCCCTCCTTCTCGGCGAACACGGCGACGCGGTGCCGGCACGCAAGCGCGAGGTGCAGGGTGTACGGCGGCGCGACGTCTGCCGGCGCCGCGAAGCGCGCACGCACGTTGCCCGCGGCGTCCTCCACGCGCAGTTCCGCGGGAAGCGACTCCACCTTCGCCGCGTAGTGCGCTGCGGGCAGGAACGAAACGCCCTTCGGGAACGGAATCTCCGCGTCAAAGACCTTTCGTCCCTCCCACACGCGCCTGAACGTGATGTCCAGCACGGAACCGGCCTGTCCCTGCATGCACGCAAACAAGGCTGCGGCGCACACGACCCCAATCTTCGTCATTTTCAGCACTTCGCAATGCTCCTTTTCCCGACGGTTCTCCCTACCGGATGATCACCTGGAAGCCGCCGGCGGCAGGATTGACGAGATAGAGCTTGTCTCCCTGCACTTCGCAGTGCACGTCCGCCGTGCAGCGCGCGGCCCGTTCCTCGTCCACGTCGTCGCCGATCGTGAAAGCGATGTCGAGCGCGCGCGCCGCAGCGTCCGTGAGGCCCATCGCGTCGCCGAGCAGGTACCTGCTCTTGGTCGGCAGCCGCGCGACCGAGCAGTCCACGCCGTCCAGGTCCGCGAAGGTCGCCTCGTCCGCATTGGCGAACGCGACCGTCTCGTATGACTGGCCGTCGAGCTTCACGCCGAGGCGTCCGCCGCGGAACGCGAACTTGCCGGAAAGCGTGCCGGAGCCCCACAGCGTGCCCGTGACGGGATACGGCGCCTCGCCGACGTTCGCGAGCGTCGCGCCCGCGCCGAGCGTGGTCGTGTCCGCGAGGCCGACGAACGGCGTCACGCCGATCTGGAAATGGTCCTCGTCGAAGGCCACGAAGCTGCCGCCGTTCACGGCCACCGCGACCATCGCCTTGCTCGCGATGCCCGACTGCCCGTTGACGCCGAAGCCGCCCGACGTGTCGCCGAAGTGCATCTCGAACGCATGCCAGCCCTTCTCCGCGTACCACCAGGAGTCGCTCCCGTAGGTGTGAGTCGGCACGCCGCCCACCAGGACGTCGTCGAAGAGGACGGCGCTGAAGTCGTCGAAGCCGCACTTGACGCGCCACCAGCCGGCCTGCTCCTCGGGCACGTAGAACGACCCGACCAGCCGGTGGTGCGTACGCTGGAGGAGGTTCGTCTTCGTCTTCGCGTCCGTCACGTTGCACATCTTGATCGAGTTGGTCGTCACCGTCGAGTCGAAGTCCTGCAGCGGGAAGTCGAGGTAGGTGGAATAGCTGCCGGAGATCGACCAGTTGGCCGCGTACGTCTTGCGCCACCATTCGACCGTGCGCGACGGGCGCATCGCGAGCGTGGTCGTGTCGAACCGCGTGTAGTTGCCGATCGTCGTGCCGCCGTCGGACCCCACGCGGAAGCCGAGGCCCATCGCGGCGCCCCAGGTGTTGCCCTGCCCGCCGTAGCCGTCGCTCACCGTCACGACGAACCGGTGCCAGCCCGCCGCAAGGGCGATGTGGCCCTGCACGACCTTCGCGTTCGTCAGGTCCGTTCCGTCCACGACGAGCTTGATGTAGTCGTCGAACTTCCCGTAGAAGTACCACGTGCCGGCCATCTCCTCCGTCACGAGGAACTCGCCCCGATAGGCGTAGGTGTGGTAGTTCGGGCCGTCCTTGTGCGTGTAGCGGTGTACGTAGTGGAGGTCGGTCGCGAAGTGCGGGAAGAAGTTCGTCGCGAGGATGCCGGTATCCGCCTGGCTGCCGGCGTAGGCCTCCACGAGGTTCGTGGTGGCGGCGCAGACGCTCGCCGTCGCGCCGTCCGCGAGCTCAAGTCCGCGCGCGAAGCCCGCCGCGCCCCAGAGCTGCGCGTCCACGCCCGCCTCCACCTTCCAGCGGCCGCGCGGGATGCCCATCGTGTACGGGCTCGAGAGGAGCGTGCCGCTCCCCTTCACCGTCACGTCCGAATAGCCCTTCAGGCCCGTGCGCAGGTTGAGCACGTGCCCGTTCGGCGTGATCGACACCCGCCCCGCGAGGTCGCCGCGCTCGCCGAAGACGATGTTCACGCCCGGTGCGCGGTAGGACGTGTTGTCCACCGTGTCCTCGAACGCGCCGAGCGTCCCGTTGTTGAGGCGGAAGACGGGGCCGGACTCGTTGTAGTGCACGTTGAGGCCCTCGGAGCTCTGCGAGCTGGAGGCGTACGCCGGATAACCGGCGAGGAAGCCATGCGCACCAATGTTCAGCGTGCCGCCGTTCATGCGGAAGATCGAGTCGTGCTTCGTGCCGTCGCTGGCGGGAATCCCGTTGTACCGGCGGCGGCCCCACACGCCCTTGAGGTTCACCGTGGAGCCCTCGTCCATTTCGAAGTGGGCGTAGCGTCCCGAATAGCCGTTGATGAAGTTGCCGTTCGGGGCCGTGAGCGTGCAGCCCGGCCCCACGATCAGCAGGTTCTCGCGCGATTCGCCCTTCGAGGTCGTGGAGGCGAGCGTGGCCGCAGTTCCGGAGTTCGTGAGGCTCATCGTCGCGCCGTTCACGAGTTCGAAGCGGCCGGATTTGTGGTTGGAGTCTTTGTCGGTCACAAGCGAGGCCGCCGTCACCGTGCCGCCGTCGAACACCGCGCTTCCGCAATACGTGCCGTCGCTGCATTGCAGCCGGCCGACTTCCCAGTTGGCCGCGTTCTTGATCGTGATCCGCGGAATCTCGTCGATCGAGGCGGTCGCGGGCGTCCGCGACAGGAAGACAACGAGCGCGTTCGGCGCCTTCACGACGAATTTGCTGCCGTCGATCACCGTGTCCTCCGCCGTGCGCAGGTAGATGGTGCCCGTCGACTCGCCCGCCACCTCGAACTTGCCGAATTTGGGAATTCCGCCCTGGACCGCCTGCCCGATGTACAGAGTTCCCGCCTCATACGTCAGGTTGGTGATTTCGAGCCCGTTGACGGTGCCGTCGTCGCGGAAGTAGAGTCCGCCCGCAGTCTGGCGGATCGCGCCGCGGTTGTCGAGCCCGCCCTCGAAGCAGACCGTCGAGCCGCCGGAGAGGAGGAGCGTGGCCCCTTCTTCCACGATCACCGGGACGAAGATGAAGGAGTTGCTGTTGAGGCCGCGTATCTCCGCCGTGCATCCGGACTTGATCCGGATCGTGCCGGTGCCGAGTATCGTCGTGTTGTAGCAGTCGAACCGCGCGCCGTCCAGCAGGTCCACGCCGCCGGGAATGTTCCAGTTGCCCGTGCCCTCCGCGCCGAGCGAGGCCCCTTCGGCGACGATGATCTTGCCGACCTCGACGTCGGTGTTGTTGAGGTCGAGGCCCATCATCGCTGACCTGTTCGCCAATCGCACCTTGACGGTCAGCGTCTTCCCCGGCCCGTAGATCTGCGTGCGTCCCTTGTACGTCCGCCCGCTCCAGCCGGCGCGGAAGTCGATGCGGGCGTTGCCGCCGATCGAGGCGTCGGCGTCGAGCGTCACGCGCCCGAGCGTGGAGAACCAGATGTTGTTCGAGAGCGAGTTGGCGTGGTAGATCGCGCCCTCGCCGTCCGGCCCGTGGCCCGCGATGTGGATGTCCTTGTCGTAGACGAGGCTCGAGTACGCCGCGTTGGCGGTGTTCGTGTACAGGTATTCGAACGCGAGGCGCGCGCCGGCGGCCACGGTGATCCGGCCGTCCGGGCCGGGCCCGAGCGCGCCGGCGACGAGGTTCGTGGTGAGCTTCAGCGTGCCGCCCGCGATCACGATGTCCGGCGCGGAGATGCCGCCGCCGTTCAGCGTGGCCACGGTGTTGCCCGAAAGGTTGACCGTCAGCGTGTTCGCGTCGATCGAGCCCGCCCCGCCGAAGACGTAGCTGCCGTCGCCCGAGATCGTGACCGCGTCGGCGACCATGAGCGTCGGCACGTTGACCGACTTGTACGCGGCCACGCCGTCGAACGCCATGTCGAAGCCCGGCATGAAGAAATAGTCCGTCGTGCTCGCCGCATCCGCCGCGTTCCGCCACACCCTGCCCGCCGTCGTGTCCGTCCAGACCTGCGGACGCCACGTGAGCGAGTCGACGCCTGTCGGCGCCGGCGCATCGCCGGCGAGGCTCGCGGCGTCGGCCGTCCACACCTCGATCCGCGCCACCTCGTAGGCGAGCGAGTCGAGCGTCGTCAGGTCCGCCTGGTCCCGCCGCGAGGTGAACGTCCAGTCGAGGGACGCCTTCGTGTGGCAGGCGTAGTTGCCGAGGCCGAGCTCGCAGGCGCCGGCCGTCGCCCAGTGGTTGAACGCGAAGAGCACCTGCGCCGGATGCCGGGCCCCTTCGAGGACCCGGTGCACCTGCATGCTGGCGTGGCTGCCGCTGTAGCTGCAGATGTCGTTCCAGTCGTACCCGTACGTGTGGGGCGGCGCGCCCACGAAGCCGCTTGTGCCGCTCGAGTAGTTGAACGGACTGAACTCGACCCAGCCGCGGACGGAGTCGTCGTCCGCCGCGACGGCGGAGATGCCGGGCATGTTGCCGATCACGTGCAGCGCGTTCACGGGCTGCCAGCTGGCGCCGCCGACCGGAAGGCCCACCGTGTCGAGCGTGCGGTCGCCGAACGCCGCCATGTCCACCCACAGCCAGCGGACCCTGTCGTAGTAGCTGGCGATCTCCGTGTCCTTGCGCTTCAGTTCGATGTAGTAGCCTACGCGCAGAATGTTGTTCGTCGGGCCCCGGCCGCGCTCCACGTACGGATCGTTGAGCAGTGACTCCGTGCGCGTGGCGTCGATCACGCCCGCGAGACTGAATCCCTCGCGGTAGGCGGCGGGCACGTTGTTCATGCAACCGGAGGTCGTGCTCGGCGAGACGTGCGCGGGCAGGCCGCCCGCGAGCGCAAGCTGGATCACGCGGCAGTATTCCTCGGCGATCGCGTCCTCGCCCGGCCAGTCGGGATGGACGTTCGTCGCGTCGTAGAAGTTGTCCTCGACGTAGTTGCCGCCGCCGTCGTAGCGCGGACAGGCGGAATAGAGGTCGGCGAAGTAGACGCGGCCCGCCGGGAACGTCGTGCCGTCCTCGATCGCCGCCTTGATGCGGGCGTTGAAGGCCGTGACCTGCGCGTTCTTCGCCTCGTCGGCGATGTTGACCACGGCGCCGCAGACGATCTTGCAGCTGCTCTGCGCGAGGATCTTCCCGATCAGCTCCAGCCAGGCGGCGTAGAGATCCTCCGCCGTCGTCCCGTCGCTGTTGATGTCGTTCGTGCCGATCTTGAGGAGCAGCACGTCCACGTCGCCCGCCTGGTCGAGCTCGGTCTCGATGGCGTCCAGCACGCCGCCGCCCGATCCGGTGATGAGACGGCGTCCGCTCACGCCGGAGTGCCAGCTCCACTTCTCGGGCATCGCCGCGCCCGCCTCGTCGAAGCTCTGTATCTTCCACAGGCCCGTGGCGGTCGGGTCGAAGCCCGCCGCGCAGAGTTTCTTCATGAGCGGGATGCGCCAGTTGCCGTAGGAGGACTGGTTGCCCTGCGTGATGGAGTCGCCCACCGGCATCACGCGGAACGGCATGTAGGAGGCCGTGACGTCGAGGTCGAGCCAGAGGCGGCCGCCGCCCCCTTCCAGCTTCTCCTCGTAGAGGGACGGGCTGGCGCCGGCCGCGCTGGACGCGTCGAAGAGCGAGGCGAGGTCGGTGCCCGGCTCGAGCGCGCCGTTGTCCCACGTGAACAGCAGGAAGCGCCCCTTCGTGTAGGCGGCGTACCTGGCGTCGAGCGCGATCTTCGCGCCGGCGGCGAACTTCGGCGCGGTGAGCAGGCGGAAGGACGTCTTCGCCGGGTCGAAGGTGATCCGCCCGGTCGCGCCGAAGTCGAGCGTCGCGAGGTTGAACGCGCCCACGCCGGCGAAGGCGTAGGAGCCGTCCACGTACAGCGTGGGGTTGAGCGCCACGGGGTCGGCCGCCGGATAGGTGAACGTGACGGCCTGCGCGTTCGCGGGCAGGTAGAGCCGTGCGCCCGCGAGGCTGCTTGCGGACCAGTTGGCGGCGTTCGTGAAGCACGTGTCGGCCGCGCCCGTCCACGCGCCGTCCGTGTAGTCCGCGCGCGACGCGGCGGGCGTGTACTTCGCCCAGAACTCGATGCGCATGAGCGAATACGCCGCCGTGTTGAAGTTCGCCGCGTCGCCCGTGCCGTACAGGTAGGTGCGGTCGAATTGGTTGTTCGAGCCGAACACCTTCCGGTCGGCGAAGGTGCCGAAGCCGATGGCGGAATTGTCGGTGTGGCTGCTGCCCCAGCGGTTGAACACGAAGAGCGCCTCGGCCGGCAGCACGTCCTCGTGGTTCGCGAACTGGCGGAAGATCTGGAAGCAGCCGTGCCCGCTCGCGCCGGAAGTGGTCAGCTTGTCGTTCCAGTCAAAGAACCCTGCCACGTACTCGGCAGAGGATCCGGAGACGTTCGCCGCCGTCCCGCTGTAGTTGACGGGGTTGAACTCGATGAAGCCCGTCACGGTGTCGTCGGACGCGGCGACCTGCCGGATCCCGCCGTAGTCGCTCCACACGTGGAGCTTCGTGACCTTCTGCTGCTTGCGCTGCGCGTGCGTGACGGGCAGCGAGAAGCTGTCGAAGGAGGGGCCGGGCGAGTCCATGTCGATCCACATCGCCTGCATCTCGCCCGTGTCCTTGCGCACGAGCTCGATGTAGTAGCCCGCCTTCGTGACGCCGCTCTTCGGGAGGTCGGTTCTCCAGGCGTACGGCACGAGGCCCGTGTTCTGCTGGAAGTGGGGGTTCTGGCCGAGCTCCAGCGCGGCGAGCTTGACGAAGCCGTCCGTGTACGCGGCGGGGACGTTGTTCAGCGCGCCGCAGACGCGCGGCGTGAACGCGAACGTCTCGCCCGCGCTCGTCGCGCCGTCGGCGTCCGCCACCGCGCCGATCTCGAGCGTGTAGGAGGTCTGCGCCGTCAGTTCGTCGGCGAGCGCGTACGTGACGGTGCGCCCGTCGTCCGAGAGCGTCCCGCCCGAGAGCGCGACCGGCGCGCCGCCCGCGGCGGCGAGCGTCGCCG
>JAFRSR010000385.1 GCA_017427485.1 Kiritimatiellia bacterium | reverse complement strand
GTGGCGGCGGGCGTGGTGGACGCGCGGTTCGCGAAGCCGTTCGACGCGGAGCTTCTGGCGCGCCAGCGCGCGGCGGGCGCGTTCATCGCGTCGCTTGAGAACGGCGCCGTCGCGGGCGGGTTCGGCGAGGCGATCGGCGCGGACGCGCGTTTCGGCTGGCCGGACGCGTTCGTGGGGCAGGGGACGGTCGAGGAGCTGGAACGGGATTGTTCGTTTACGGCGCGAGACGTGGCGCACGGCGTCGCGCAGGCGCTTGGAAAGGCAGGTGCGTGACATGGCGGTTCAACACGGAATGCCCGGCGAATGGGCGAAGGTGAGGGGCACGGTCTGTTCCCTGTGGCCGCTCGGAATCTGCCTCGTGTGCTTCGGCGCGTTCGCGGCGGCGGCGGCGCTCGGGCGGCATCCCGAGATCTTCGGCGCGCTGTTCGCGGCGTCGGCGATCGCGGTGGCGATCTGGTGGCGGCGCGGCCTGCTGCGCGTGGAGTCCTTCTTCAAGGGCGCACGCGGGGAGGAGGCGATGGCGGGCCTCCTTGCGAGGCTGTCGGACGACTGGCACGTCTTCCACGACTTCGAGGCGGGCTCGCACCACGTCGACCATGTGCTCGTGGGCCCGGCCGGCGTTTTCGCCGTGGAGACGAAGAACTGGCAGGATCCGGTCCGGCTGGAGTCCGGCGAACTGCTGTTCGGCGGGCACGTGCCGACCCATCCGCCGATCGCGCAGGCCACGGCGGAGGCAAAGGCCGTCAAGGCGGTCCTTTCGCGCACGGGCTGGGCGGGCGATGTGGTCCCCGTGGTCTGCTTCGTGTCCGGCACGTTCGGCGACGGTTTCGCCCAGGCGGGGAAGGTGATCGTGGCGAACTCGGAGGCGTTCGTGAAGTGGCTGTCCGAACAGCCGGTCGTGCGCGCGCCGGCCGACTGCGCCCGCCTCGTCCAGCTGATGGAGACGCGCGATTTGTGAGAAGTGTGAGGAGAACATTATGAACACAACAAGCATGAAAATCCTGCTGGCCGCCGCGGCGCTCTGCGGCGCCGCGCGCGCGGAGACGGCGCCCACGCTCGAGTCGGTCGACGTGAAGCCGCTGCCGCATTACGGCCGCGTCGCGCGCAAGGTGATCGGGATCCTCAACCGGAAGCACCTCCTCGCGCATCCGTTCGACGACGAGATGTCGTGCAAGGCGTGGTCGAACCTCGTCACGCAGTGCGACTACAGCCACAGCGTGTTCCTGCAGTCAGACCTCGACGCGTGGGAGCCGATGAAGACGGGCATCGACGACGCGCTGCGCGAAGGGGACGTGCAGTTCGGCTACGAGGTGCACCGCGTGTTCGTGAAGCGCCTCGGCGAGCGCGTCGCGTTCGTGACGAACCTCCTTGAGACGCAGGAGTTCGACTTCTCCGTGAAGGAGGACTACCTCTTCAAGCGCGACAAGGCGCCGTGGCCCGCCACGACCGAGGAGGCCGAGGAGATCTGGCGCAGGCGCATCAAGAACGAGATGCTCGCCATCATGATCGGGCGCGAGCTCGACGCAGAGGACGAGGCGAAGGGCAAGAAGAACAAAAAGAAAAAGAAGTCCGAGGCGTCGGACGGCGCCTCCACCAACGACGTCGCCGAGGCGTCCGAGCCCGAGAAGCCGCCGAAGCAGGTGCTGCTCGAGAAGTACCGCCACTACCTGCAGATGATCCTCACGGAGTCGGACGAGGAGAGCGTGCTCCAGCGCTACCTCGTGGCCGTCACGATGGCCTACGACCCGCATTCGGCGTACATGTCGCCGATGCGCAAGGAGGACTTCGACATGGAGATGAACCTCTCCCTCTTCGGCGTGGGCGCCGTGCTTTCGCAGTCGATGGACGACGGCGCGCTCGAGATCAAGGAGATCATGAAGGGCGGCCCCCTCGCCCGCGAAGGCAGCATCAAGGTGGGGCACAAGATCGTCGGCGTCGGGCAGGGCAGCGAGCCCGTGGAGGACATCACCTGGAAGCCGATGCGCAAGTCCATCAAGAAGATCCGCGGGCCGAAGGACACGCGCGTGGTGCTGGAGGTGACGGACAAGAACGGCGGGTCGCGCCGGCGCGTGGCGCTGATCCGCGACGAGATCAAGCTCGAGGACCAGGCCGCCACGGGCCGCGTGGAGACCGTCACGCTCAACGGCGTAGAGCGCAAGCTCGGCTACGTGAAGCTGCCGGGCTTCTACGGCACGATGGACAAGAAGCCGAACGACCCGCTGTACAGGTCCTGCTCGCTCGACGTGGCGAAGTGGGTGTCGAAGTTCAACACGCAGGGCGCGGAGGGCCTCGTGCTCGACCTGCGCGGGAACGGCGGCGGCTCGCTGAAGGAGGCCGTGCTGCTCACGGCCCTCTTCGTGCGTCCGAACCCCGGTCCCTGCCCCGTCGTGCAGATCCGCGAGAAGGCCAACGTCTACCCGCTCTACACGTTCCCGGACATCCCGACGTTCGCGTGGCGCCGTCCGCTCATCGTGCTGATCGACCGGTTCTCGGCCTCCGCCTCCGAGATCGTCGCGGGCGCCCTGCAGGACACGGGACGCGCGATCGTCATCGGCGACCACCGCTCGCACGGCAAGGGCACGGTCCAGACGGTCATGGAACTCGGCGGCAACCCCGAGACGCCCAACGGCTCCGTCAAGGTCACGACCGCCCGCTTCTACCGCATCAACGGGTCGTCGACGCAGGAGAAGGGCGTGGAGAGCGACATCTGCCTGCCGTCCTCCCTCGACGAGCGCACGGACATCGGCGAGAACAACCTGCCCAACGCCCTGCCCTGGTCGATGATCGAGCCGCTCCGGTACGACCAGATCTGGAACATGCCCAACTACGTGCCGCAGCTCAAGGCGCTCTCCGAGACGCGCCTGAAGGATTCCGCCGAATACGCGCGCCGGCTGGAGGTGGTGAAGCTCTGCCGCGAGGCGTCCGAGCGCCGCACCGTGTCGCTTGAACGCGCGGCGCGCCGCAAGATGATGCGCGAGGACCGCGACGTCTACGACGCCGCGGACGAGCTGGACGAGATGGACGGCGAGGACGACGACGACTCGTCGGACAAGAAGAAGGACGAGAAGAAAGACGACTTCGTCCTCAAGGAGGCGCTCAACATCCTCTCCGACCTCGTGCGCCTCACCGAGGGGGCGGAAGCCCCCGACGCGCAGGCCCGTCCGCGCAACCTTCCCCCGTGGCTCCGCGCGCTGGGAGGCGACTACTGATGAGAAAGATCGCCTTCACGAAGATGCACGGCGCCGGCAACGACTTCGTGCTGATCGACGACCGCGCGGGGACATTCCCCGTGCACGACCACCTGCTGCTCGCGATGCTCGCCGCGCCCCGCACGGGCATCGCCTGCGAGGGCGTGATCCTGCTCCAGAAGTCCTCCGTGGCCGACTTCCGCATGGTGTTCTTCAACCCGGACGGCACCGAGGCCGACCTCTGCGGAAACGGCGCGCGCTGCGTGGCGGCGTTCGCGCGCGAGATCGGCGTCACGACCGCCCCCGCGATGACGTTCGAGACGCGCGCGGGGCTCGTGGACGCCGAGGTGTCCGCCAGCGGCGCCGTGAAGGTGTGGATGCCCGAGCCGAAGAACCGCCGCTACGGCCTGCAGGTGAAGGTCGGCGACACGTTCGTCTCCGGCGACTACGTGGAGGCGGGCGTGCCCCACTTCATCGTGCCCTGCGAGAGCGTCGCCTCCGTCGACGTGGAGGGCCTCGGCCGCGCGCTGCGCCTCTCGGACGCCTTCGCGCCCAACGGCACGAACGTCGACTTCGTCCAGTTCATCCCCGCCCACAAGGCGCTCATCCGCACCTACGAGCGCGGCGTGGAGGCGGAGAGCGGCGCGTGCGGCACGGGCGCTGTCGCGACGGCCGTCGTGGCGGTCGAGACGAAGAAGATGTCCCTGCCCGTCCACGTCCGCACGTCCCAGGGCTACACGCTCACCGTGGACGGCGACTGGCGGCACGCCAAATCGACGGGGTTCACCCTCACGGGTCCCGTCAAGAAGGTCTTCGAGGGCGTCGTCGACCTCGACAGTTTCGACACCGGCAACGAAATGGAGTGAAAAAGATGGCAGAGTTGATCGTGGCGCTCGACGTGCAGACGCGCACGGAGGCCGAGGCGAAGGTGAAGCTTCTCGGCGAGACGGTGGATTTCTACAAGATCGGCCTGGAGCTGTTCACGGCCGAGGGGCCCGACGTGGTGAAGGCCGTGAAGGACCTCGGCAAGAAGGTGTTCCTCGACCTCAAGTTCCACGACATCCCGCGCACGGTCGAGCGCGCCGTGCTGAGCGGCGGCAAGCTCGGCGTCAACCTCATGACGATCCATTCCGTGGGCGGCAAGGCGATGATCAAGGCGGCGGCGGACGCCGCCGCCACGTTCGGCGCGGCCGGCCCGAAGATCCTCGCCGTGACCGTGCTCACCTCGCTCGATCAGACCGACCTCGCGGACGTCGGCATCGCGGGCCGCACGCCCGCCGACCAGGTGCTCGCGATGGCGCAGTTCGCCACGTCCAACGGCGCGCACGGACTCGTCTGCAGCCCGAAGGAAGTGGGCACGCTTTCGCGTCTCCTGCCCGCCGGCACGCTGTTCATCACGCCGGGCGTGCGTCCGGCCGGCGCCGCCGTGGGCGACCAGAAGCGCGTGGCTACGCCCGCAGACGCGGTGCGCGACGGCGCCACGCACCTCGTCGTGGGCCGCCCGATCCTCGGCGCGGAAGACCCCGCGGCCGCCGCGCGCGCCATCCGCGCGGAAATGAACGCCGCGAAGTGACGTGAAGGGCGTGCTTGTCGCTACTGAACGGGATGAGCGCACGCGTGTGACGCGGTGATCCGGCGCCATTCGGCGGCGCCGCCGAAACCGGGGATCGCCCATGCGCGCATGCGCTCGTCGGGTGTCGGCTTGTAAGAAGCTCCCGGCGCGAGCGTCTCATCGCGCTGCTCGCGGCGGAGAAGGGGGACGATCGCGAAGTCGGGATGCACGCCGCCGTTCGGCTCCACGTGGAAGTTCATCGCGCCCATCCGCTCCGCGTCCGTTACGACGCCCCAGAAGCGTCCGTCCTTCGCAATCCACGCGGACGATTTCGGCGCGCGCCACAGGTTCGGCACGGGCTGAGCCTCCTTCGCGGGCACCTCGCCCGCGAACGGCGCGACGGGACTGAAGTAGATGCGCCGCATCGTGATCGGCTCCGTGCCGATGTTGGCGAGTTCGAGCAGGTCCACGCGGAAAGCCGGCTGTCCGGGCGTGAAATTGAAGCCCTCTTTCACGCGGTAGGCGATGCCGTGGTCGTGCGCCTCGGCGGTGACCACGAGCCGTCCGCTGCCGTCTGACGCAGGTTTCCACTCTGCCGCCGTGACGCGCGTGGCGGAGGTCCAACAGCGCACGCCGTTGCGGTCGTGGTGCAGCATGAACTTCCAGGTGCCGAGCGTCTGGCCGTTGCGCGCGACGCGCGTGAGCATCGTCTCGCCGCCGACGCGGCCCTCGGCCACGAGGTCGCCGTTCGTCACGCGGAACATGTCGCCGTTGCGCGTGAAGGAGGCCGTTGCGGTCGCGCTGGCAGTATGGAGAGCCGCCGTCTCGGCGGCGACAGCGTCTCCCATGGGGGGGATGCGCGCAAGCATCTCGTCGACGACGCGCGTGGAGACCGGCGGGGCCTCGCGCGTTTCGGGCGGCGGGGCGTACCGCAGCGCTTTCGCGTTTTTCTGGATGCGCGCAAACGCCTCCACGCACGGATAGGGCACGCCCGCCTCGCTTACGAGGCCGTAGTTGCTGTCCTCGCCGTTGCCGCCCGCGCCGCCCGCAGGCTGGTCAACCCAGCGGAACACGGCCCACCCAACGATGTATGGCATTGGCAGGAGCGTGCGCATCCAGAGCTCGGACGCACGCGTGCGTTCCGCCTGCGTGTAGAAACGCTGTCCCGCGCCGTGGAGGCAGGGGAGACCCGAGTCAAGCGCGGGGAAGGCCCATTCGGGAATCATCATCGGCTTTTTCGTTCGGGCGTAAAGGGCGTCGAACGCCTCGCGGCAGGTGCGACCCTCTGCGGCGCCGGGTGTGACGGTGTTGCGGTCGATGTCCGTCATCGGGTAGCAGTTGAATGAGACGACGTCGCAGTACTCGCCGGCAACGTTCCACACCTCGTCGTCGCCCGCGCCGCCGATTCCGGCGAAGCGGCAGCCCATCACGAGGTGGTTGGGGTCGGCTGCGCGCACGGCCTCGGAGGTGGTCTTGAAGTAGCGGCGGGCGATCTCCAGGAGGAAGCCGCGCTTCACCTCGTCCGGCACCTTCCCGGCGGGATCGATGCCGTGCGCGCGAAGCCAGTTCTCGGCGGCGACGCGCGCGGAGTGTCCGGGCTTCTTGCGCATGCAGACCTCGAAGAGGGCGAAGGGCTTGGGCACGCCGGGCGCGGTCTTGCCGCGTCCCCACGCGAGTTCGTTGTCGAGATAGTAGCCGATGGTCCATGGGTCGTCCTTGTACGGGGCGCACATCCACTTCGCAACGAGAGAGCAGATCTCCGCGAAGCGCGGGTGGAACACGTTGGGGAATGCGGAGCCAGCAGGAGAATGCTCCGCGTTGATCCAGTATTCTTCGGGCATTCCGAGATGGCACATGCGCTGGCCGAACAACGCCACGCGGATGCGCGGCACGCCCCGGTAGTCCAGTTCACCGCCGCAGCCGAAGCTGAGCGTGTTGAAGCCCCATTCCGTGTATTTCTTGACTGTGTCTTCCGCCCATTTCTCGGGCGTGCCGAACTGCTTGATGTTCGTCTCGCGGTAGGCGTAGCGGTTGTTGGCCGGATCGTAGCAACCCGACCAGTTGGCGCTCTGCACGCCGAAGCTCAGGAAGCCGCGTCCGAGCGGGTCGACGAGCCACCAGCGTCCGTCGGGGTCCTGTTCCGTGCGGAACGCGCCGGTGGCGCGGCGGGTGACGCCCGGGATGAATTGCTTGCAGTCATAGGGCGGGAAGCCCTTGGCGCCCCACTTCCTTTTTGCCGCCTGCGCGCCGATGATGGCGCGCGCCTCAAGCGGACGCGAGGTGCGGACGTAGGCGGCGCCTGCGCCTACGGCGGCGAGCAGGTCGTCGGCCTTGCCGGTCTCCCAGTCGTAGATGATCGCCTTGCCCGCGTTCGCCATCACGCGGTCGACTTTGTCGGTGGTCACGAATTCGCTCCACTTGACGCGCACGAGCGCGGTTTCGGCGGCGTTCAGGCACAGCGCCGTCGTAAAGGAAACGACAGGCAGCACGAATCTTTTTGCATAGCGCGTCATATTTTGGCCTTTCAACGGAAGATGATGTAGGTGCCGCGGCTGAAGATGAGGTAGAGGCTGCCGCCGGACTGGTCGACGTACCAGTTGGGCGGCATCTCGTTCACGTTCGCCACGGTGACGGGCGCGGTCAGGTTACGCGCCACGGTCACGGTGTTCGAGCGCGAGACGTACGCGGAGGGGTCTGCGATCTTCACCGTGCTGCTTGAGGGAATCGCGAAGCCGTTCATGTCGAGGACGCCGTCGCCGAGCCGGATCTCGGATCCGTCGGGGATGGCGTTCGCGTGGGCCACCTTCAGCGTGCCGCCGGCCGTCGTCGTGGGGCCGCCGTACGTGTTCGCCGCCTCGAGCGTGACGGTTCCCGTACCGCCTGTTACCGTGAGGCCGCCCGTCGTGTCGGCGTCCGCCAACGTCACCTCCAGCGCCGTGGCCGTCGACTTGCCGCCACGAATCAGCTGCGCCGTGGCCGTGGTGTAGCCCCAACCGGGCGACACCACCTTGACGCCCGTCACCACGCCGTTCGTGGAGTCATAGAGCGCCATTGCGAGTGCGCCCTGCCCGTCGCCGAATATCTGCACGATGGGCGCGGCCGTGTAGCCCGTCATGTCCGCGTTGGCGGGAATCGCGAGCGCCGTCACGCTCTTGCCCGTGCCGGGCTTGACGATCGGCGCCTGCACCGTCACGTTGAAGTTGGAGGCGTCCAGCGTCGCGCCGCCCGCGTAGACGGTCACGTAGTCGGGGCGGGAATCGCCTACGCCCGTCTCGGTGAGACCGGTGTCACCGTATTTGAATGTCTCGGACGGATTGCCCAGCCAGTCCGTCGCGTTCCCGGCGGCGCGCAGGGTGCCGCCGTTGAAGCCGACGTAGGCGGTCGTCTGGACGGGACGCGAATACTGGTTGGTGGAACTGTTGCTCTTCCAGAACTGCACGAGCGACTTGGAAATCTTGAGCGCCGTCAGAGACGCGCCGTCGTTGACGTCGATTTGCCCCCGGCTGTAGCCGCGGTCGCAGAGGCCCACGCGCGTGGACGAGACGAATTCTGTTCTCGCGCCCTCCAGGGTGAGAGAACCGAAACCGGACTTGTTCATGTTGTTCGCCCGGCGGTAGTTCGCGCTGGGAAAGGCGGCAAACTGCGTACCCATCCGGATCGTGCCGCCCGTCTGGTACACCATGCCCGTCGATTCGCGGCCGACGCTGAGCGAGCCGCCCGAATGGTCCCACAGTCCGCCCTTGATGCTGAAAAGGCTGATGCCGCTCGATCCGCCGGACGTGTAGATGCCCGTGCCGCGCGCCGACATCGTCGCGCCGTCTTCCAGCTCGTAGTACGCCTCGCTGCGCGCGCCTTGCGCGGAGTACGTGTCCTCGCCGCTCGCGCCCATCTGGCGGAAGATGCCGCCCGAGCGGACGAGCAGCGTGCCCGTGCTGTCGTTTGAGTTCGCCGACTGGAGGCGGTTCGAGACCACGCCGCCCGCGCGGATCTCGAGCGTGCCGTTCGGACGGCCGCCGCCGGCCATGCCTAGCTCGAAGCCGGCGCCTTTGTTCGCCTCCGGACGGACGATTCGCGACTGAGCGTCGACAATCAGGCGGGGGTTCTCGCCGATATTGGCATTGCCGAAAATCTGGATGTTCGTCGTACAGGTCAGGAGACCGGCGTCCTTGAACACAAGGCGGGCGCGTCCCTTGACCTGCATCCATCCGGGCGCACCCCCGGCCGCGTTCGGCGTGGACAGCTCGAGCGTCGTCATCTGGTTGGTGGCGAATACGCAGAACCACGGCTTATCTGCAAACGTCGCCGTGGCCATGGCCGTGCCGCCGCCCATTAGGCTGAGCCGCGTGTAGGGGCGACCGGTAGATCCGGTGCCGCCAATCTCGCCCGTGCCCAGTTCGGCCGTCTGCCCCTCCGGGACTTCCATGGCGAAACAGTTCCATCCCTCGTCGTATGTCCGTGAAAGGGAGCGCGAGATGTCGAACCACGCCTGCGCGCCCCAGCCGATCGGGTTCGTGGCCGACTTGCCCGCAAAGGCGGCGACTCCGCGTCGGAAAACGCTGATGTCGCCGTAGCCGTCATGGCGAGGAATCGATTTCTCGTCGACGAAATGGACCTGCGTGTCGGCGTTGACGATCGTGCCGCCCTCGTACGTGTTCGTGCCATGCACCCATGTCTGTCCCTGGTAGTAGAACGCCGTGCCGGGACCGGCGATGCGACCCCGTTCGCAGATGCGGAAATAGACCGGCGTAGCGAGATCTCCGCCATGGATGGTGTTTGTCACCGCGCCCGCTTCCAGATAGATGCTCCCCGTCCACTTGTTCGTTTTGGTGCTCGAGGTGTTGCCCGAAGATGCCAGGATGGAGAGCAGCCCTTGCCCGGACGGGTGGTCGCCGAAGATTTCCCAGTCCGTCAACATGTTGTTGGTGTTGTAGGCGGACACGTTGCCGCCCAGCACGTAGATGCGGTGCGGCCGTCCCTCGCCGTTCAGGCCATGGATTTGGCTTGAATTGAAGCGGATGACCCGTCCGTTCTCGTAGAGATCGCCAGGGTTCGTGATGGCCACGAAGAATGTCGTCTCGCCCGGCCCCGTGAAGGTGGCGTTGTGTCCTTGCATGTCGAAGTGCGTGCGCAGCTGGGACTGCCCTGCTTGGACATTGTTGTGCCAAAGGATGTCGGCGTCCAGCTGGACCCAGTGAAACTCCGTGGATTGCGTGCTGAGGTTGTGGATGGCGCCGGCCGTGCCGCCCACGCCCGTGCCGGAGAGATAAAGGTGCGCGTTTGAATCCCACTTGAAACCGCTCGTCGTCACATGCGTCTTCAGCGTGCCGCCGCCCGTGGCGTTGCCCTCGACCACCACTTTCGCGGACGTGTTGTTCGGCAGAGAGTCGCGGCTGGTGGCGTAGTAGTATCCCTCGCTGATGCGAAGGGTGCCCCTGAAGGCGGACGTGAACGCGCCTGCGCCGTTGAGCGTGCCGAGTCCGGTCTTCACGATCTCCGTCCACGTGTTCGCGGCGATGCCGGAGGCGTGCGTGCTCAGGTTGTAGTCCTCGCCCGACGGCACGGCAATCGTCAGGATTCCGTTCGCGTCCGTCACGGTGGCGGTGGCGAACGCCCCCAGGGCCGATGCGATGAACGTGCATGTCGCCAGAGTCTTTTTCATTCCTTCCTCCATTTCATTTTGCAATCCTTAGAACGGCAAGCGTACGTGGTGCTTTCATTTCCATTGGGCAACTAGTATACCACAAAAAGGGCACGACAGGGGTGTCCTTGCACACTTTCAGCTGCACGCGCGATTCGTTTTTCAACCCTTACTCGTATTGCCTGCGCCGCCTAAACACGGAGGAAATGAAGTCACGGCGACACGGAGATTGAGATTATTAGTTGTGCTTTGCGCTATCCTCCAAACATTTTCAAAAACTCCGTGTCGTCGTGACTCTGGAAACTCCGTGTTTGAGCGCCGCAGGCATCGGATGTCTTAGTTCGGTAGTCACAAGGTGAGTTTCGCAGATGCGCCCGCTGCACATGGCCAAAATTGCTCCCACTGTTGGCGGGCACTTGAAGCCGGCGGCGAAATGATGTAAAATACATGGCCTTGCCTGCGTAATGGAAGGCAATGCCGATGACGATTAAAAAACTTAGAATAGCTATGGTCGGCGGAGACCAGCCCTGAATGAAAGGCACGCGAAATGAGGAACGTTCTCCTGCCGGCACTCGCCATTCTCCTGTCCGCCGCCTGCGGATGCGCTTCGACGGGCGGACGCACGAAGGTCGCGCTGATCGTCGACTCCTGCTCCACGAACGGGCAGATCATCGTCAGCCGCGGCATGGTCAACGCCGTGAGCATGGCCGGTTTCCTGCCGGTCATCCTGCCGAAGCTCGCGGACACCAATCATATGGACGAGATGGTCGCGCGGGCTGACGCGCTCGTCGTGTTCGGCTCCATCAAGGGCGAGGCGGACGAGCGGTACCGTTTCGAGCGTTATATGGTGCGGAAGGCGGCAGAGCAGGGGCTTCCTGTCGTCGGCATCTGCAACGGCATCCAGCAAGTCAATGTCGCCTTCGGCGGTACGTACGCGCGCAACGAGAAGGTTGTAGAGAGGCCGCTCGTCCACCGGCAGAACGTCAATTGGAAGTGGCTTTACCACGAGATCGACGCGAAGCCCGGCTCGCTGGTCGCGAAGTATCTGGGCGAAGGGCGCACGACGGTCAACTCGTCGCACAACTACAGCCTCGCGCGCGTGGCGGACGGCTTCGAGGTGACGGCGCGCGCGCCGGACGGCGTCGTCGAGGCGATCGAGCACCGGACGCTGCCAGTCGTCGGCTTTCAGTTCCATCCGGAGCACATGGCCGTGCGCGGCGACGAGAGGGCGCTCGCGCTCCTGAAGGCGGCGCTCGAAGGCAAGGGCTGTCAGGGGGGGCGCTGAGGCCCAGAGGGGGAAATGATGCCATACGCAATTGCGAGTTAGTACGCCGCCAGGATGGCGGCACTCCATGTGGTCGCGCGGGAGCGCACCCCTCCTGCACGATGCAGAAGTTAACGGGAACGGCCCCCAGGCGCATGCGTTTATGGTATACTATCGCCCAGACGGAGTTGTTGAGTCCATCAGGTTTAGAGCATGCAAGAAACAGCTGCAGATGTTTTCACCGCGCGGGCCGAGGCGGCCGCCGCGAAGGTGCACGCCGTGCCCGACGAGGCGGCGGCGGCCAAGGCAGTGGAGTCGATCCGCGCGGAGAAGGGCGCGGATGGCGGCGCCGTGGGCGTGGCGCGCGCCGCGAAGGGCATCGCCCAGACGGGCACGTGCATCGTGGTGACGGACGACGAATCCGTGCGCCTCGAGACGATGCTGCCGGAAGTGAGCGTGATCCTGCTCGGCCGCACGGACATCCTGCCGGATTTGCCGTCCGCGGCGCCGTTCCTGCGCGAGCAGCAAACGCAAGGGCGCGCCTCGTACGTCTCTTTCATCACGGGCCCAAGCCGCACGGCCGACATCGAGCGCGTGAGCGCGATCGGCGTGCACGGTCCGCTGGAGCTCCACATCGTGCTGATCGGAGGGCGTCCATGAGTTACGCGCACGAGATCGAGGAGGCGCTGAAGGACGGATTCCTCCGCCGCACGCTGGACAAGTTCGCGGTCGAGTACCGCGCGGGGCGCGACCGCGTGTTCGCGGAGGTGGACGAGCGCGGCCTCATCCAGCGCATCGCGGACGTGAAGGACGACGCGGCGCGGCACATGGAGGAGCTCTACGAGAAATTCCGCGCGGAAGCGGAGAAACGCGGCGCGATCGTGCACCGTGCGAAGGACGCCGCTGAGGCGCGCGAGATCATCGCTCAGATCGCCAAGGAGAACGACGTCCACAAGATCGTCAAGTCGAAGTCCATGACCGCCGAGGAGATCGGCCTCAACGCGCACCTCGAGGCGGCGGGGATCGAGGTGAACGAGACGGACCTCGGTGAATGGATCGTGCAATTGCGCCACGAACGCCCCTCGCACATGGTGATGCCCGCGATCCATCTTTCGCGCGGACAGGTGGCGGACGAGTTCGAGAAGGCGACGGGGCGCGCGCAGGACCACGAGGACGTGCAGAAGCTCGTGAAGACCGCGCGCGCGGAGCTGCGTCCGAAATTCCACGCGGCGGACATGGGCATCTCCGGCGCGAACTTCCTCATCGCCGAGACGGGTTCGCTCGCGATCGTCACGAACGAGGGCAACGGGCGTCTCGTCAACACGCTCCCGCGCGTCCACGTGGCGCTCGCGGGCCTCGACAAGCTCATCCCCACGCTCGACGACGCGCTCACGGCCCTGCAGGTGCTGCCGCGCAACGCGACGGGCCAGCGCCTCACGAGCTACGTGACGTTCATCGACGGCGCGACGGCGTGCGCGAAGAGCCCCTCGGGGCGCAAGATCCTCCACATCGTGTTGCTCGACAACGGGCGCGCCGAACTCGCGCGCGATCCGCTCTTCTCGCAGATCTACCGCTGCGTGCGGTGCGGGGCGTGCGCGAACGTGTGCCCCGTGTTCCGTCTCGTGGGCGGCCACCGCATGGGACACGTCTACGTGGGCGCGATCGGCCTCGTGCTCACCTACCTCTTCCATGACCGTGCCGCCGCGAAGAAGCTTTGCCAGAACTGCGTCGGGTGCGGGGCGTGCAAGGACGTCTGCTCCGGCGGCATCGACCTGCCGCGCCTTATCCAGGAGATCCGCGCGCGCTTCGCGAAGGAGGACGGCGAGCCAATGGTCTCGCGCCTCGCGCGCTACGCGATGCGCAAGCGCACCACGTTCCACCGTCTGCTCAAGTTCATGCGCTTCGCGCAGAAGCCCGTCGAGGGGAAGGACGGCTTCGTGCGCCACCTGCCGATGGCGCTCTTCGGCAAGCAGGGGTTCAAGTCCCTGCCCACGCTCGCCAAGAAGTCGTTTCGCGAGCTCTGGGAGAAGCGTGGGTGGTGGCTCGGGGTTCGTGATGCGGCGCCCCGAACCACGCACCCCGAACCACGAACCACGAAAATAGCGCTCTTCGCGGGCTGCGCGCTGGACTTCTGCCTGCCGCACCAGCTCGTGGCGGCGGCGAAGGTGTTCGCGCACTTCGGCGTGGAGGTGGAGTTCCCGATGGAGCAGACGTGTTGCGGGCTTCCGCTCATGGCGCTCGGCGAGAAGGACACGGCGATCGACGTGGCACGCCAGAACGTGGCCGCGTTCGCGGGGAAGTACGACGCGATCGTGACGCTCTGCGCGAGCTGCGCCTCGCATTTGCGCCACACCTATCCGAACTTGCTCGGCGCGGAGGCGGAGTCTTTCTCGGCGAAGGTGATGGACTTCAGCTCGTTCGCGCACGATATGCTGGGATTGACCGAAAAGGACTTCGCGCGCCTGGACTGGAAGGTGGCCTACCACGCGAGCTGCCACCTCTGCCGCGGGCTCGGCGTGAAGGAGGCCCCGCGCGCGCTCATCTCCGCCGCGGCGCACTACACGCCCACGCCGGAGGAGGAGTCGTGCTGCGGATTCGGCGGCAGCTGGTCGATGAAGTTCCCGGCGATATCCAAGGAGCTTATGCACAAGAAGCTCGACAACGTCTGTTCGGCCGACGCCACGCACCTCGCGCTCGACTGCCCCGGCTGCACGATCCAGCTGCGCGGCGGCGCAGACAAGGAGAAGCGCCCGATCCAGGTCGTCCACGTCGCGGAGGTCCTCGCCGCCGCCCTGCCCCCCGACAACCCCTAGCGTGCCCCTGGCGCGTCCGAACGGGCGAGACGCCCGTTGTCCCGGGGCGGGGATTATGGTATACTTCTCCCATCGGAAAAAAGAGATGGAAAAGCTGTATCCACTGACGTTTCGTCCAAACATCCACACGGCTCTCTGGGGCCGGGAGTCGTGGGAGATTTCGGGCCACCACTCGTCGCCGTCCGTCGTGGCGGAGGGACCGCTCGCGGGGCGTACCCTCGAGGAGCTCACCGAGGCGTACGGCACGCTGCTCACGGGCACGAAGGCGCCCGTGCCGACGCGCTTCCCGCTGCTGTTCAAGGTGATCGACGCACGGGACCGCCTGAGCGTGCAGGTGCATCCCAACGAGTCCACGCGCGCGCTCACCGGTGGCGAGCCGAAGACGGAGATGTGGCACGTGCTGGGCGGGAATGGGCCGATCTTCGCGGGCCTGAAGCCCGGTACGACGCCGGCCATCGTGGAGGAGGACGTGCGGACGGGCAGCTTCGAGGAGACGCTCGCGCGGTATGACGCGCGGGAGGGCCTGACGCTCTTCATTCCCGGCGGACTCGTGCACGCCATCGGGGAGGACGTGCTCATCTACGAGGTGCAGCAGAGCTCCAACACCACGTACCGCCTCTACGACTGGGGGCGGGTGGGCGCGAACGGCAAGCCGCGCCAGCTGCACGTGGCGGAGTCGCTCAAGACGATCGACTTCTCGCTGCCAGTGCCCATTGCGCGCACGGGCGTGTCGTGCCAGTTCTTCGATTTCCGTCCCGTGGAGGTGCTGGAGACGCTCGACGTCAAGCGCAATCCCGCCACTTTCACGGCCATCTACATCGTCAACGAAAAACGCAGCGTTCTCGTGCCGGCAGGCTGCGCGGCGCGGATCGCCTGCACGGGAAAGGTCCTGGTGACAACGCTATGAAATACTCGATCGGTCTGGACATCGGCGGCACGAAGTGCGCCGTCTGCGTGGGGCAGTGCGGTCCCGACGCCGTGGAGATCAAGTCGCGCGAGGAGTTCCCCACCGCCGGCAAGACGTGGCAGGAGGTTCTCGGGATCTACGCCGAACGCATCGAGGCGCTGAGGAAGACGTACGAGATCGCCAACATCGGCATCTCGTGCGGCGGCCCGCTCGACTCGAAGTCGGGGCTCATCCTCTCCCCGCCGAACCTGCCGGGTTGGGACGGCGTGCCCGTGGTGAAGTACTTCGCGGACCGCTTCGGCGTGCCCGTGCACGTGCAGAACGACGCGAACGCGTGCGCGCTCGCGGAGGCGAAGTACGGCGCGGGGCGCGGCGCGCGCAACGTCGTGTTCATGACCTTCGGCACGGGGCTTGGGGCGGGCATCGTGGTGGACGGCCGCCTCTACGCGGGCACGAACGACAACGCGGGCGAGATCGGCCACATCCGCCTCGCGCCGCACGGCCCGCACGGCTACAACAAGGACGGCAGCGCGGAGGGCTTCTGCTCCGGCGCCGGCATCGCGCGCCTCGCGGGCATCCGCGCGCGCGAGGAGCAGATGGCGTACGCGGGCAGCGAGAGCGCGGAGAAGGCACGCGCGGACGCGCTCACCACGAAGGACATCTTCGGCTACGTACGCGCGGGAGACCCGTTCTGCACGCGCGTGTTCCGCGAGAGCGCGGAAAAGCTCGCCACGATCCTCGCCTACACGATTGACATCCTGAACCCCGAGGTAATCGTGCTCGGCGGCGTGTTCATGCGCAACGCGGAGCTGTTCATGGAAGTGGTGGGGCCGATCCTCCAACGCGAGGCGCTGCCGGGCGCGCTCGCCGTCTGCCGCATCGTCCCCGCCGGCATCGGCGAGAACGTGGGTGACTACGCGGCCCTTGCGGTCGCGAACATGGAGTAGGCCATGCGGGGAAGGTTCATCAGCTTCGAGGGACCGGAGGGCGGCGGGAAGTCCACGCATGTGGCGGCGCTCGCGGAGGCGCTCCGGGCGGAGGGGAAATCCGTGCTCGTCACGCGCGAACCGGGGGGGACGCGTCTTGCGGAGCTCATCCGCGGCCTCGTGCGCGAGGAGCTGGAGGACCCGCCCGTCACGCGCGCGGAGGTGCTGCTCTTCCTCGCCTCGCGCGCGCAGGTGGTCGCGAACGTGATCAAGCCCGCGCTCGCGCGCGGCGAGTGGGTGCTGTGCGACCGCTTCAGCGACTCCACCTTCGCCTACCAGGGGTACGGGCGCGGCATCGACGTGCAGCTCCTGAAGGACCTCAACGAGTTCGCCACGGAGGGACTCGTGCCCGACCTCACGATTCTGCTGGACGTGCCGCTCGAGGTCTCACGTGCGCGCCTCGCGGAGCGCCAGCGCACGACTGCGGCGGCGGCCGACCGCATCGAGTCGGCGGGCGAGGCGTTCCACAAGCGCCTTCGCGAGGGGTTCCTTGCGCTCGCCAAGGCGGAGCCGGAACGGTTCGCGGTCATCGACTCGTCGGGCGACCGCGACGAGGTTGACCGCCAGATCATCGAGGCCGTGCATGGACGTTGACCGCGCCTACGAGCTGATCGAGCGGGCCGTGCGCGCGGGCCGCGTGGCGAACGCCTACCTGCTCGTGGGGGGCGTGCGCGGGATGGCGGGCGAACTCGCCGAGCGCGTGCTGCACCTGCTCTTCGGCCCGGGCGACCTGCGCGTCCATCCCGACATCCACCGGCTCGTTCCCGAGAAGAAGTCGCGCATCATCTCGGTCGACGCGATGCGCGAGCGGATGATCGACCCGATGGAAAAGACGACGTTCATGGGCGGCTGGAAGGCGGGCGTGGTCGTGGGCGCGGACCGTCTCCGCACCGAGAGCGCGAACGCGTTCCTGAAGACGCTGGAGGAGCCGCCCCCGCATACGCTTTTCCTGCTGCTCTCCGAACGGCCCGAGCAGCTGCTTCCCACGATCATCTCCCGCTGCCAGCGCATCGACCTCCCGGACGCGCGCGCGCAGCAGCTTGAGGAACCGTACCGCACGCAGGTGCTGGACATACTGGCGGGGGACGACCTCACGGGCGTGACGGCGCGCGCGGCGGCGGCGGCGAAGCTCGCGGCCGTGCTTGCGGCGCTCAAGGAGTTGGCCGCTGCGCGCGTGCAGGAGGATCTCGCCGAGGAGGAGTCGGACGCGGGCGAGGAAATTGAGGAAGACGCGGTGACGGCCCTCGTCGAGTCGCGTTACCGCGAGTCCCGCGCGGATTTCGTCGCCACCGTGCTGAGCTGGTTCCGCGACCTGATGGCGCTCTGCGCCTCGGCGCGCCGGGCCTCGCTGGACGGCGACGACGGCGGCGACGTGCCGCTCGTGAACGAGCCGCGGCGGACCGTGCTGGAGCGGCGCGCGCGCAAGATTACGCGTGCGCAGGCGTTTCGCAACGTCGAGGCCGTGGAGTCCGTCGCCACGTCGCTCGAACGCAATCTCCCGGAGCTGCCGCTGCTGTCGTTTCTCATCGACCGGCTGGCCTTCGGCGCGGAAGGGGATCTCTGATGGAAGTCTCCGCCGCGCCGACTCGCGTCGCCCACGTCCGGATGCCGGAGAAGGGACTCTTCACCGTGCGCTGCGCCGATACCTTCGCCGCGCCGGACGGCGCGCGCGTGGTCGTGAACCTCGACTACGGCCTCGACCTCGCCGAGCTCTGCGACATCGCGCCGTTCGACCCCGCGCGGGACGGCGCGCACCCTCCGGGTTTCACGCTGGTGCGTCCGGCGACGCCGGAAGACCTCATCGCCGCCACGGCGAACGAGGCGAGGGCGCGCGAGCTGCGCGCCGCGTTCCTTGCGGTCGCGCGGCGCGCCGTGCCCGACATTCGCGTGCCCTACTCGCGCCTGGCGCTCGGCGGCGGGCGCCTGTTCGTGCGCTATGCGTGCGAACGGCTGCGTCCCGATCTGCGGTCGGTCATCTCCGAGTTCCGCCGGGAGCACCACGTGAGCGTGAGCGCCTGGCAGATGGGGCCGCGCGACGAGGTGCGCGTGATGGGCGCGCTGGGGCCGTGCGGACGCGTCTGCTGCTGCGCGTCGTGGCAGCAGAAATACCCCGGCGGCCTCACGTCCGACGCCATCAAGGGCCTCGGGATGAACGCGGTGGCGCTCAACGGCGTCTGCGGGCGCTTCAAGTGCTGCCTCGCGTTCGAGCGCGGAACGTCCTCGCCGTAAGGAGCCGAATGTGCTATACTGCATGCGTGGCTTCAACCGGCGAGATGGCCGCGCCCACTGAACGGATGGTCTGCGGCGTACGTGCGCGGGTGGCGGAAGGTTTCTTCGCCCGCGCGCGGGGGCTTATTGGCAGGCCTCCGCCCCCGCTAGGCGAGGGTCTGCTCATCCCCAAGTGCAACGCGATCCACACGTTCTTCATGTCGTACCCCATCGACGCCGTCTTCCTCGACGGAGAGGACCGCGTGGTGAAGGTCGTACGCAACATCCGGCCCTGGCGTCCGTTCGTTTGGGGCGGCTTCCGCGCGTGTCAGGTCCTTGAAACCGCCGCGCTACGAGCGAGTACGACAGGGACGTGAAGCAGGCCAGGGTCATGCAGGACGTTTCAGTTTATGGTATACTACTCGCATGACAACACACAAGAGAATGTTTTCAGGGATGGCGATGTTCTTGGCCGCGGCCGGGGTGGCCGCCGCGCCGGCCGCCGAGTCGACAGCCGCCGCTTCCGCAACGGAGGCGAATCCGTCGCGCGAGATGCGGCTCATGACCTACAACGTGCACCACTGCGCGGGCGCGGACAAGCGGATCGACATCCCGCGCGTCGCGGGTGTGATCGCCCGCGAGCGACCGGACTTCGTGGGCCTGAACGAAATCGACAAGGGCGCGAAGCGCTCCCAGCGGCTGGACATGCCCGAGGAGCTGGGGCGCCTCACGGGGCTTCACGCCACCTTCGCGCAGTCCATCCCGCTCCAGGGCGGCAGCTACGGCAACGTCGTCCTGTCGCGCGAAAAGCCCCTGTCCGTCCTGCGCGTCCCGCTGCCCGGGCGGGAACCGCGCGTGCTGCTGCTCTGCGAGTTCGCGGACTGCTGGTTCGGCACGGCGCACTTCTCGCTCCAGGAGACGAACCGGCTGCAGACGGTCGAGATCATCCGCGGCATCGTGTCCGAGAAGGCGGCGGCGAAGCCGGTGTTCGTGACGGGCGACTGGAACTGCCGTCCCGATTCCGCCCCGATCACGGCGCTGCGCGGATACATGGCGATCCTCTCCAACGAGAAGTGCCGCACGTTCCACGGCTTCAAGGAACACGCGCCGGGTTCCGAATGCTGCATCGACTACATCGCGGTCGACCGCGGCGCGTCCGCGCGCGTGAAGGTAAAGGCGGCGCATGTCATTTCCGATACCCTGACCTCCGACCACAACCCGGTCGTCGTCACGCTTGAACTTGCAAAGGAGGCAAAACGATGAACGGCAGGTTGTCATTCGCATCGGCCGCGCTTGCCGCGGCGCTCGGCGCGGGATCGCTCCAGGCGGCCGACCTGACATGGACGGGCGGGGAGTCCGCCGTGTGGGACGCGACGGCCCTCAATTGGCAGGACGCGAACGGGACAGCCTGCGCGTGGACGGACGGCAACCAGGCCGTCTTTCCGTCTGGCTGCACCGTCACGAACATCACCGTGAGCGGCGAGGTGAAGCCGACGCGCCTGAAGGTCGTCGCCGGGCAGTGGTCCTTCGGCGGCAACGCCACGCTGCGCATCACGGACGGACGGTTGGGGCAGGCGGGCGCCGACCCGACCGTGGGCGTGACGTTCAAGGACGGCCTGACGGTGCGGCCGGGCACGACCGCGAGCGGCGTCAGCGTGGACATGAACCTCGCGAACCTGACGATCGAGCATGCGTCGTTTCTCTGTCCCTCCAACCGCTTCCACAACAACTGGAACACCACGCCTTTCTCCGTCCAGGCGCAGGGCATCATCACGATCGGCGCGGGCGGGAACCTGACCGCAAACAACCTCGTGCTGTCGCCCGCGACGACTTCCGCTGGATGGTCGAACTACGTCGTCAACATCTACACGAACGGCGTCCTGAACCTGCTGGCCGGCCTGCACGAGCAGTTTGCGTCGAAATACGGCGTAATCCATTCCGACGGCGGCGAGATTCAAGGTACGTCCTTCATGAACATCAACGCCGTTGTCACCACCACGAAAATCACGCTTGGTCCGGGCGGCGTCCGTTTCACGGGGAGCGGCACCCAGCGGGTGAGTGGATCGATCGAAGGGGACGGCCCCGTGGTGTTGGACAGGTCGAGCCTCATCTATTTTCGCGCATACGGCACGCCGGGACCGACAAATTCGTACACCGGAGGAACGCATGTCCTGAAGAGCCTCATTATCGTCGTCAACAACGACAGGAACTTCGGTGCCGTGCCCGCCGTCGCCACGAACAACGTGTTCGTCGAAGCGTCGCCCACATTGCTGGCGGAAGGCGGCTCGCCTGCGTTCGCCCCGACGCGCGGTTTTGTCCTCGCACCCAATGCAACGCTCAAACTCGGCGGCAACGGCCACGGATTGAAAATCCGCGGCCCCATCGTCTGCACGAGCGACGATGTCGTCACGAACGGCACGGTCTCGACAGAGACGACGAGTTGGAAGCCAACCGCCCTCGCCCTTGAACCGGCTGCCGGCGTGACGAACCGCTTCGGACGGTTGATCGTCAAGGGCAACGACCTCATCGTCGCCGGCGAGGGCGTGACGGAAGTGAACGCCAAGATCACGGCGGTCGAGAGCGACAAGGGCATCCTCGTCATCAACGGCGCCAAGCTCTCCGTCACCAACGGGCTTTTGACCGCCGCCAACACGTCCTACATCGGCAACCGCGGGCATTTTGTGGTGAGCGGCGGCACGGCGGATTTCTCCCGGATATCCGCCGAGTACCTGAACGCCTTCCGCCTGCCCGGAACGACGACGGTGTGCCGGGCGGGGACGATGATCTGTAACAATTTTCGGATGGGCGAGGACATGAAGTCCCCTGAAAAGGCGCTTCTTCGCGTGGAAAAGGGCGGCACGTTCCTGTGCAACAATTTCTACCAGTCCGTCAAGACAGATTCGCTCGGCAACGTCACGGATTTGACGACGAGCGCCCAGATCGACTGGGACGGCGGCGTCATTGCGCCGCGCGGCACGAGTTACAAAAGCAACTTCCTCGGAACCACCGGCAAGACCGGGCAGATCGCGGCCTGGAAGGACCGCGTGAAGGTGTACGTGCGCGAAGGGGGCGCGGTCGTCTCGAACAACTGCGAGATCCGCATCCGGCTGCCGCTCCAGCACGGAGTGGCGGAAGGGCAGTCGGACGGCGGCTTCACGAAGTGGGGCACGGGCATGATGGCGTTTGTGGGCGACCTCGCGGAGGGACAAGAGTCGTTCAACACGTTCAACGGGCCGATCAACGTGGAGCAGGGCACGCTCACGATGGGCAGTGCGAGCAACTTCCTTCCCACGGTGGCGCTCAACGTGCGGTCCGGTGCCACGTTCAACGGCAACACCATGTGCCAGACCTTCGCGTCCCTCGGCGGCACAGGGAACGTGACAAATCCGTCGAAACTCACGGTCACGGACGCCCTTGCGCCCGGCTACGGCACGAACACGATTGGCACGCTCACCGTCGTCGCCGCGCTCGGCGAGGTGAAGGACGGCGCGGAGCTGCAGATCGACCTCGACGAGGAGGGCCATTCAGACTGCCTCTCCTACGCGGCCGCGCTCGACCTATCGAAACTCCGACTCGTGGTCAACGACCTGGAGAAGCTGAACAAGGACCGCAAGTACGTGATCGCGACCAACCTCACCTCGTGCACGAACGACTTTGCCTCGTCGAATACTCCGGAAGGCTGGTACGTGAAGCAGGTGACGTCCGGCGGCAAGGTCTCGCTGAAACTCGCCTTCGCGAAGGGCACCACGCTCATAGTCCGGTGAGGGCCGGCGCGCGCGGCATGAAGAAGGGATCCCACCGCACCATCCGGGGCATCCGCATCCTCCACGAGGACGCGGACGTGATCGTGGTGGAGAAGGCGGCGGGCGTGCTGTCGCAGGCGACGCGGTGCGGCGCGTCCGCGCGGCTGCGCGAGCACACGGTGGAGGACGCGCTCGGGGACTGGGTGCGGAAGGGGCAGGCGAAGAGCCGCCTGCGCGTGTACCTCGTGCACCGGCTCGACCGCGACACGTCGGGCGTGATGATGGTGGCGAAGAGCGAGGAGGTGCAGGACTACTTCCGCTCGAACTGGAACGAGCTGACGGAGAAGACCTACCTGGCGCGCGTGGAGGGGCGGATGGACGCGCCGTCGGGCGCGTTCGAGAGCTACCTCTGCGAGGACAAGAAGACGCTCAACGTGCACAGCGTGTCCGACCCCGCGCGCGGCAAGTTCGCGCGCACGGAGTGGGAGGTGCTGTCGGAAGGGCGGGGCACCTCGCTCGTGAAGGTCGTCCTCAAGAGCGGGCGCCGCAACCAGATCCGCGTGCACTTCGCCGAGGCGGGGCATCCCGTGTGCGGCGACGTGCGGTACGGCACGGGCGGCGGGCGCGGACTCTGCCTCCACGCCTGGCGGCTCACCTTCGTCCACCCCCGCACGCACGAGTCCTGCACGTTCGAGGCGCCTCCGCCCAGGTGGGCGGTGAGTTGAAAGTTGGGAGGGCCGCGCTCCTGCGCGGCCGACATGCGAATTGTGAAAAGGAAGTGCGGAATGAAACAGATTGCAAAATGGGCGGCAATGGCCATGGCGGCGGTCGTGACAAGCGCGCCCCTCCCGGCGCAGCTCGTCGAGGCGGACCTGCTTGTGGCGGGCGGGAGCGAGGCGGCCGTGGCCGCCGCCGTCCAGGCGTCACGCCTGGGCGTGGGGCGCGTCGTGCTCGTGAACGACATCGACCGGTTCGGCGGACAGTTCTCGAACGAGGGCGTGGGGCCGGCGGACGAACGCGTGCTGATGAAGGGACGGTCCGTCAACTTCCCGCGCTCCGGCATGATGCTGGAGGTCGTGCGCGCCATGCGCGCCTACAACCTGCGCACCTACGGAATGGAGACGCCGGGCAACTGCTGGAGCGGCACCGACACGATCGAGCCGGGGCCCGCGGCGCGGATCTTCGAGGACCTTCTGGCGCCGGAGGTGAAGTCGAGTCGCCTGCGCGTCTTCCGCGGCTACGTGCCCGAGGCCGTGCACGCGGACGGCGGGCGCGTGACGGGCGTGCGCTTCGCGTCGGCGTCGGGTGGCGCGCCGCTGGACGTGCGCGCACGCCTCACGGTGGACGCGACGGACTGGGGCGACGTCATCCGCCTGAGCGGCGCGCGGTACTACGCGGGCGTCGATCCGCGCGGACGCTTCGGCGAGCCGAGCGAGCCGGAGGAGATCGGGCCGACGGAGCGTCAGGAGCTGAATCCCATCACCTGGACGATGACGTTGCACGAGACGGCGGAGGAATGTCCGCTCGCCGTGCCGCCGCCCGGCTACGAGCCGGCCAGCTACTCGCGGCGCGACATCTGGCGCGACAGCGGCATCTACTACGAGACCTACCAGAAGGACAACCCGCCCACGCCGTACTCGCAGCGCCGGCTGGTGGACCGTCTGCACTACGGCTTCACGTTCGGCACCGAGGCGATCCAGCTCAACAGCACGGGTCAGGACTACCCGCTCTGCAACCTGCCGCCGCGCGTCGTGGCCGCGCTCGAGCGTCTGGAGCCGGGCGCGAGCAGGAAGAACATCGTGGACATGACGCCCGCCCAGCGGCAGATCGTACTGGACGACGCGAAGGCCCACACGCTCGGCTACCTTTACTTCCTCCAGCACGACCACCCCAAGGCCGAGACGCGTGCGCGGATGCGCCGCTTCGCGCTGACGGACGAGTTCGGCACGCCCGACCGGCTGCCGCCCAAACCGTACGTGCGCGAAGGCCTGCGCCTGGCGGCGATGTACGTCCTGCGCGAGCAGGACGTGCGCGCGCCCGACGGCACCGAGCCCGGCTGGGCTCCGTTCCGTCCCGACGACGCCGCGTTCTCCTTCCAGTTCCACATCGACTTCCATCCCACGCGCCGGTTCTTCGACGTGAAGGGCAAGCCAGACGCCTGGCACACGCGCCACTGCGGCACGCGCGGCTGGAACGGCCAGACGCACCGCGCGTTCTTCCCGCTGCGCGCCCTCGTGCCCGAGAAGCTGGACGGCCTGCTCGGTGCCGGGCGGAACGTGGGCGTCTCCAGCATCGTCCAGGCAGCCTTCCGTCTGCATGGCCAGATGCTCCTCTGCGGGCAGGCGACCGGCACGCTCGCCGCACAGGCCCTGTCCGAGGACCGTGCGCCGCGCGCCGTCGTGGGGGATCCCGCCTCCGTGCGCGCCGTCCGCCGTACGCTCGTGCGCGGTGCTGCCGGGCATCCCGGCGTTGCGATCGTCGCGTGGCAGGATCTGACACCCGACGATCCCCGCTTCGAGGCGGCCAACCTGGAGCCCCTCCCTCCCGGCACGACCAGCCTCTTCTATTGCGACCGAAAATAGCCAAAACGGGGAGGGCCGCCATCTTGGCGGCGGGCGGCGGTAGGTGGAGGACAAAAGACAGAGGACGAAGGACAGAGGATGGCTTGCGCGGTCGCCATTCGACGTCCAATGTCTAAAGTCCTAAATCCTTTGTCTTCTGTCTTTCGTCCTTTGTCCTTCCCACCTGCGGTCGCGCGGGAGCGCGCCCCCCCAATTCTGACTTTCGCAACTGCGACGGATATGGTATCATACCCGCATTCACCACTTTACAGAGAGGAAAAGCGGAATGAAGCAGATTGAAAGATGGGCTGTTTTGAGCATGGCGGCGGTCGCGGCATGTGCGGCACTCCCGGCAACTGCCGATGGCACGGCCACGCTGGAGGGCAACGTCCTCACGCTCTCCGGTCTCGTGACCAACGTCACCGCCGAGGCCGACCTCGGAGCGAGCGTCACGAAGGTGGTGATGACCGAGGAGGGCGGCGTCGCGTTCAGCGCGTCCGTTACCGCAGCCAAAAACTATGCCGTGGAGGGCACGGGCATCGTGCGCGTGGCGGAGGGCAAGATGTTCACTGTGACGGCACCTCGTCTTTCGACCATCGGCCACACGCTCGTGAAGGACGGGCCGGGAACGCTCTATTTGACGGGCGACGCCGTCGGCGCCGTGGCCACGCCCACGCGCTGGGTTATCAAGGAGGGCGAGCTGCGGATACGTCCGTCCGGCAGCTTCTACGGCAACCACGCCAGCACGACGGCGAACCTCACGCTCGAGCTGTGCGAGGGGACGCGCTACTACCAGGAACAGTCTGCGATTGCGGCAAACGCCGGCGGATCCACGCATAGCCCGATCGGTCCGCTGGAGATGACGGGCGCGCAGTTCGAGTGGGCGCCATGCTCCCTGCAATTCGACGCTTCGACTCTCCGCGACGGCAATACGGCGTTCAAGGGCGGCGTGACCGTCCACGCGAGCGCGACGCCGAGCTACATGTACTGGCCTCGCCATGCGCACCTGAACCACGTCAACCCCGACTGCGTGTTCAACATCGAGGAGGGCGGCAAGCTGATCGTGGACGGCGTGCTGACGAACGGCGCGAACAGCGGCTACACCGCCGACGTGCCGTGCGTCCTCACGAAACGCGGCGGCGGCGAGCTGGTCCTTCTGAAGCGCAACGGCTGGACGGGCGGCACGATTTTCGAGGGCGGCACGATCACCGTCGTCGATCCCGAGGCGCTCGGCACGTCCACGCTCACCATCGCGGGCGACGTGACGATCAACGTCCCCGCCGGCGTCACGTTCATCTGCCCGCCGCTCGCGACGGACGGCATTCACACGCTGACGGTCACGGGCGGCGGCGCGTTCATGCCGCCCGCCGCCATCCCCGACAGCCTGACGCTCGCGAACAACGCGGCGGGCGAGGTGACGCAGCCGATCGTGGGCCAAACGCTTCACCTCGCGGGCGGCACGGTCACGTTGAACCTTGCATCGGACGCGATCATCACGGCGGTGGTGGACGAGAACGAGTTCGGGCGGTACACGGACATCGTGAAGACGGGCGCGGGCACGCTCACGCTCCCGACGGGCATTTCCGACTCCTACCGCAACCTGACGGTGAAGGAGGGGCTGGTGACCGTGGCGGCGGAGAGCTGCTTCGGGTGGGGCGAGACGGTCGTGAACGGCGGCGGTATCCGCTACACCGCGAACGTCTCGCAGACGCGCGCCAGCCGTCGGATCGCCTACCAGGTGAGCGGCACGATCGACGTGCCGGCGGGCCTGACGTGGAAGTTCATGACGAATGCGTTCATCTGCGCGTACGCCGTCGTCACGAAGACGGGCGCGGGGACGTGGCAGGCCAACGATCCGCTCGCGGGGACGATAACCCGTTTCAACAATTCCCGCTGGATCATCCACGAAGGAAAGCTCAAATGTTCTGGCGGCGACATGTTTGCCGGCTACAGGGGGGCCTACAACCTTCCCATCGAGGTCCACGAGGACGCCGTGATGGAACTCTCCAGCGCTTCCCATCATCTGCCGGTGCGCGACATCATCCTGCGCGGCGGCACGTTGCATGGATTCCACGGACAGTATCAGGGGGATGCGTTTTCCATCTCCAGCGGCTCTCGCTGGAAATGCTGGGGACTCAACGGGCCGATCACGGCGCTGCCGTCGCTGAACGGCAAGCCCTCGCGCATCGTCGCGCGCCTGAGCCATCTGGCGCACGGCGACGGGAGCGCGACGACGTTCGACGTGCACGACGGCGCGACGCTGGAGATCGACACGGCGCTGGAGCCCGGACGTGCGAACACAAGCAGCAATCCGAACGACGGCAGCTTCATCAAGATCGGGGGCGGTACGCTGAGGCTTCTCAAGCCGTGCGCGGCGAAGGGGCTGATCGACATCCGCGAGGGTATGGTGGAGCTGGCGGAAGGGGGGCGTTTCAACCCGGCTGCGAAAGTGAACGTGAGCCCGAACGCGAAGCTCGTGCTGGGCGACAAGGTCCAGATGGCGAACACGGTGGATCTGGCGAGCGCGCTCTGCGCGTCGGCGGACGTGTGGCTGGACGCCTCGCGTCTCTCGCTTGCGGACGGCGCGGCGGTGAACAGCGTGCCGAATCTCGGCACGGCTGGCGGCACCTTCGCGAAATTCACGTGGAACACGACTCGGGCGTACGTCTATGAGGCGAACAACAGCGCGACGCGGAAGGGCCAGATCCCCGCCGTGCCGACCTTTGTCGCGAACGGCATCAACGGAAAGGGCGTCCTGCACTTCGACGGGCTGCAGGCGCTCTGCCTGCCGACCTACACGAACAAGACGGATCATCTGCAGGTGTTCTTCGTGTCGGAATGGACGCACTGGGAGAACAACGGCGGCATGGGCAAGTGGGGCGGGCCGTTGTCCTTCGGCAACCGGTCGATGACCTCGACCGACAACAACTCTGACGGCGTGCTCAGCTACCAGCATGGAGGCAATTCCGTCAATGTGATGACCACGTATCGCCTTGGCAGCGGCCATAACTTGACAGTTAGCGGACTGAACGTCGGGACGCCGTATCTCACCTGGTCGACGCTTGAATCGAAGAAGCTTGAGACGACCGTCTGGCTGAACGACAGCACGACGCCCGCCACCATGACGAAGACGTCGACGACCGCATATCCCGTGAACACGGAGTTGGTGTGCGTGGGCGGACGTACGGCCGACGGCGGCGGACCGCAGGTGTGGAGCAGTTCGGCATGGTCGGGTTCGCAGGACCGCATGTACATCGGCTACATCGGCGAGATGCTGGCGTTCACGCGTACACTGACTGCCGCCGAGGAGGAGCAGATTCTCGCGTACCTGAAACGCAAGTGGTTCAACTCGTCCGTGACGGTGTCGGAGGAAACGGAAAAGGCGCTCGCGAACACGGTGCGGATCGAAGTGCCGGAAGGGGCGGAGGCGAGCTACGTGGCGAACGTCTCGGGCGCGACGGACGGTGCAAACCTCTTCGACCTGACGAAGACGGGTGCGGGTACGCTCCGCTACGGCGGCGCGGTGACGGGCGGCGCGATCATTGACGTGGAGGAGGGCGGCCTTGCGCTGAAGGACGGGCGCCTGCCCTCGCAGGTGGACGTGTGGGTGGACGGAGCCGATCTCTCGACCATGACGTTCGACACGGACAACCGCGTGACGAACCTCGTCAACAAGGGGTCGGCGGGCGGCAGCTTCGTGCGCAACACGCGCAAGGCGGCCGTGCCGTTCGGACCGACGGTGAAGGAGGGCGCGGACGGCATCAACGGCAATCCCGTGCTGGCGTTCGACGGCAACGAGGCGCTCGCTCTCTACAGCTACACCAACTTCACGGCACCCCGCAGCATCCACGTCTATTTCGTTGCGCGCCGCACGAAATACGAGGACGAGGGCGGCAAGGGCAAATGGGGCGGCCTGTTTGCGTTCGGCTCGACGACGCAGAACGGGGAGGACCAGACCCATTCAGGCGTCTGCTACCTCTCGCAGGGCAGCGCGACGGGTTTGGCCGTGGATCATGGCGCCTACGCAACGGATTCCATCGCCCCGCCCGCGTTGGGAGCGACGGCCATCTACTACTTCTTCAACACGACGAACGGATACCTCTATGCCGTCGAGACGAACGCGACGTCCGTGACGGCGATTCCGCGCAAGGCGAAGAACGACGAGAAGTGCGAGCCGTTCCAGATCGACATCCTCCAGCTGGGCGGACGCCTGATGAACTACGGCGAGCCGCAGTGGTACAACGACGGGAACACCCGCAACCGTTTCGGCTTCTGCGACATCGCCGAGATGATCGCCACCACGATGCCGCTGGGCGAGCACCAGGAGGCGGAGCTGCTTGATTACCTGCGCAAGAAGTGGATGAACAAGGGGTCGGGCTCGGCCACGCCGCCCGCGTGGCTCTCGGGCATTCCGGCGACGCCGGCGACGGACGCCGACACGGCGCTCGTGATGGCGGACGGCACGTCGCTGCAGCACGAAGCGGCCACGCAGACGCTTGGCGCGCTCGAGACCGAAGGCACGGTGGACTGGACGCGCGTGTGGGATGGCATCACGGCGTCCTCGTTCCCGCTCTTCGCCGTGAACGGCGAAGTCTCGCTCGGCACGGTGAATCTCGCGCCGGAGCCCAAGCCTTCAGAGGCCAAGGTGCTGGATTGGACGGGCGATCTCGTGAACGCGGCCACATGGCGTCTCCAGTGCGAACAGGCGGGGGCGTTGGGCGTGACCCTGCGCACGACGGAGAAATCCTACTGGATCATCCCCGTCGGCACGCTCATCATGTTCCGGTAGGACCGTCTGGAAATGAAGCAAAACCTCGAAATTCTGGCGGGGCTGGCTTTTTGCTGCTTGTTCGCGGGCGCGCGCGCGGAGGCCGGCTCGTACGGCGTCACGGGCGACATCCAGCGCCGGATCGACGCGGCGTCCGCCGCCGGGGGCGGCACGGTGACGCTCGAGGCCGGCGACTACCCCGTGGCGAGCATCTTCCTGAAGAGCGGCGTGACGCTGGAGCTCAGGAAGGGCGCGACGCTTCTCGCCTCGACGAACAAGGCGGACTACGCGAACGTGACCGGCGGCCCGAACACCCCGCGCGCCGCGCATGCCGTGGTCTGCGCCAACGGGGCCACCAACATCGCCCTCGTCGGCGAGGGTATGGTCGACGGGCGCGGCTGGGCGATCGCGGGCACCGAGCGCGACAACGAGCCGGGACGCTGGAGGGACGTGATGTTCTACCGCTCGAAGGGCGTGCGCGTGGAAGGGGTGACGCTCCGCAACGCGGCGAGCTGGACGTGCTACTTCAAGGAATGCGAGGACGTGGTGGCGCGGCGCGTGACCATCCGCTCGCTCACCAACTGGAACAACGACGGCATCGACATCGACGCGAAGAACGTGCTGGTGGAGGACTGCGACATTGACTCGGACGACGACGCGATCTGCCCGAAATCCGACAACCCCCGCTTCATCTGCGAGAACGTGGAGGTGCGCAACTGCCGCCTCGCCTCGAACTGCAACCACATCAAGCTCGGCACGGCCTCCAAGGGCGGGTTCAGGAACATCTGGATCCACGACTGCACGCTCGTCCAGTGCGCCACCAACATCATCCCGCAGATCAAGAACAAGAAGGGTCGCGGCAACGACATCCCCGGATGGGACAAGCGCGACATCGCCTCCCGCGTGGGCATCGCCGTGGAGTGCGTGGACGGCGGCATCCTCGAGAACGTGCGCGTGAGCGGCATCCGCATGACGCGCTGCTGCCAGACGCCTATCCTCGTGCGCCTCGGGCGCCGTCGCGAGCATCCGGACGGGCGCGCTTCGTTCCTGCGGAACGTCGTCATCGAGAACGTGACGGGTGAGTCGGCGAGCCTGCTGGCCAGCTCCATCACCGGCGTGCCCGGCCTGCGTCCATCCGGCGTCACGATCCGCAACGTGGACCTGAAGCTGATGGGCGGCGGGCCGGCCTCCGAGGTGACGCGTCCCGTGCCCGAGGCTGAGAAGGCGTACCCCGAGAACAGGATGTTCAAGCGGCAGATGCTGCCCGCCTACGGCTTCTACGTGCGCCATGCCGACGGCGTGACGTTCGAGAACGTCAAGCTCACGTACACGGGAGACACGGAGGCGCGCCCTGCGATCTTCATCGACGACTCGACGGACGTGAAGACGGAGGGTTGCTCGTTCCGCCCGCCGGTGGGCTCCTATCCGGCGGTCTACGCCCCTGGCCGCAAATCGCCGCTGCCGTCGCGGTGATTCGTGCGGCCGCACCTGCCTCACGTGGGATGGCCGCGCTCCCGCGCGACCGTGGAGCTCCCCAAGTGGGTAGAACGCCGGAGGGGGCGATTTGTTATACTGGGGGGCGAAAGGCATATTATGAAGAGAACTTTCGCACTTTCAGTTTTGGCCGTGACGCTCGGCGCGCTTTGCGTAAAGGCGCGCTCGTTTGAGGTCGGGGAGAAGGACTTCCTTCTCGACGGCAAGCCGTTTGTCGTGCGGTGCGGCGAGGTCCACTACGCGCGCATTCCGCGCGCCTATTGGCGTCACCGTTTGCAGATGCTGCGCGCGATGGGGTGCAACGCCGTCGGGTGCTACATGTTCTGGAACTTCCACGAGCGCGAGAAGGGCGCGTTCACGTGGGACGGACGCGCCGAGGTTCCGCTCTATGCCTGCAATCCGCCGCGCGTCATGCAGAACGGATTCATCCCCGAACTCTTCCAGGCGGCGAACTTCGGCGGGGATCCGGAGCAGCGCTTCGAAATCGTCCGAAAATACCAGCCCAAGGGCCCGCTCATGTGCGCGGAGTACTATCCCGCCTGGTTCGACACGTGGGGACAGGCCCACCATCCACCCAAAAACGACCGCGCGTTTTTCGGTCCGATCGACTGGATGTTCGCGCACGGCGTCAGCTTCTCGCTCTACATGGCGCACGGCGGCACGAGCTTCGGCGGATGGTCCGGCTGCCGCAATCCGTTCGTCCCGAACGTCACGAGCTACGACTACGAGGCGCCGATCAACGAGAACGGACGCGCCAATCCGAGTTTCGCGAAATACCGTGCGCGCGCCGCGCGATGCCTCAATGCGGGCGAGACGATCCCCGAGCCGCCCGCTGACATTCCGACAAAGGCGTATGGCACCGTTGCGATGGAGCGAATCGCGCCGCTCGACGTGCTTGTCCGCCGCGAGGTGAAGATGGAACGCCCCGAATTCATGGAGCGTCTCGGACAGGGATTCGGACTCGTCTCGTACGAACGGATGCTCGCGCCCGGTGACGGCGGACGGCTCAACGTCGATGAACTCCATGACTTCGGCTACGTGTTTCTTGACGGAAAGCGCATCGGCACGCTTGACCGTCGGCACCGCGGCGTGAGGCCACGCATCGACCGTTCAAAGGAGAAGAACCCGAGACGGCTGCAGATTGTCGTGGAGGCGATGGGCCGCATCAACTCATCATCGGGGATGGAGGACCGGAAGGGCATGAGCGGACGCGTCCGCCTCGACAAGAAAGAACTGAAGGGATGGACCGCGCGAATGATGCCGCTCGACCCCGATGGGGGAGAGAATGTAAAGTGTAAAATGGAAAGTGTAAAATGGGGGAGCGCGGATGTGCTTGCAAATGCGCCGGCGCTTTACCGCGGTACGATCAACGTGCCGGACGACGTTCCCGCCGATACGTTCCTCGACATGAGGGATTGGACGAAGGGCATCGTGTGGGTCAACGGACACAACCTCGGCCGGTTCTGGTCCATCGGCCCGCAGCAGACGCTGTATCTGCCGGGGTGCTGGCTCAGGAAAGGCGGCAACGAAGTCGTCGTGCTCGACTTCTTCGGTCCGCGCGCGAAGAGCGAGATTGCGTCAGTCGGCAAGGCCGTCCTCGACGTCCTGCAGCCCGAAACGGACTTCAACCGCAAAGAGCGCCAGAACAAGAAATGCCTCGGCGGCGAGGAAGTCGCCTCTGGCACGTTCCCGTCCGGCGACGAGGCGCAGGTCGTCATGTTCGGGAAGGGTGTGCGCGGCAACTTCTTCACGCTTCAGGCGCTCACGACGTACGACGCGAAGGAGATACGGGAATTCTCCGAGTCGAACAACCACGTCCCGATCATCGACGCGAACCCGAGACGCGGCGCGCCAAAGCCTGACGGCAGGGGCGAAAGGGCCGTCGGCATCGCCCCCGCCGAGAAGCTCCGCTTCCGCAACCGATCCGGCGTGGAGCGGGTCAACGGACACCTCCACGACGCGCACGGCGGACGGACGGTCAGGGTGCGCGGACACGCCAAGGTGCTCCTCCACCTGATACTGGGCCTTCTCGTCATCGCGGTGGAGCAGTCGACGCAGATGCTCTGATGACGCGCTTCGCCTTGCGCACCTCGTCGGACTCCTTCTGCCGCCGCTCCCATTCTTCGCACGCCTTTCGGTCCATCTCCCTCTCCCATTCCGGGAAGAGGCTGGGCTGGATTGTCAGCCAATGGCTCGCAAAACGTGGTTTTGTGCTGGTTTCGCCTTCGT
>JAFRSR010000384.1 GCA_017427485.1 Kiritimatiellia bacterium | reverse complement strand
CGGGAAAGAAATCGGCCGTGCGCGACTTCCTCTTCCCAAAAGCAGGGCGGTTGGACTGTGCGCAGCATCAGGCGCAGCGGTAGCGGAGCCCCTTTGCCAACCATCGGAGTTTCTACACCCCGCTGTTCAGTGACGCATTACGGAAAGTTCCTGATTGTCATTGACAAGTCGCCCGTAATTCGGTAATATTTGCATTGTTTCACGGTGGTTCAGCGGAATCACCGCAAACGTTTTATTGTTTTTTGACAGAAGAAGAGGAGCGACAAGATGGCCATAAACAACGAATTGGCGGCGATTGTAAGCTACATCGAGCGCGAGCGCGGTGTGGAGCGTGAAGACGTATTGTCCGCGATCGAAGGGGCCATCCTGCAGGCCGCCCGCCACAACCCTGGCGTGACGAACGACCTGCGCGTCGTGATCAACCGCAAAGACCTCTCCCTCCACGTGTACGACACGATGGTGGTGTCGAACGAGGAGACGGGCACGGGCTTCATCTCCCTCGCGCGTGCGCGCCGCATCAAGCCGGACGCCGTGGAGGGCGACGCCATCGAGATCGAGATGCCCGCCGCGCGCCTCGGGCGCATCGCGGCGCAGACCTCGCGCCAGATGATCATGCAGAAAATCCGCGACATCGAGCGGACGAACGTGTCCACCGAGTTCCGCAACCGCATCGGCGAGATCGTGTCCGGCACGGTGAGCGCCGTCAACCGGCGCGACCTGTACGTGTTCGTTGGCAAGACCGAGATGCTGCTGCCGGCCAAGGAGCGCATCCCCACGGAGGAGTTCCAGGTGGGCGACTCGATCCGCGCCATCGTGCACAGCGTGAAGCCGGACGCGAACGGCCCGGCCGTGACGCTCAGCCGGGCGTCCGCCGAGTTCGTACGCACCCTGTTCCGCCTTGAGGTCGGCGAAATCTCAGACGGCGTGGTGGAGATCATGGGCATCGCGCGCGACCCCGGGTACCGCACGAAGCTGGCGGTGCGCACGCTGGACGAGAAGGTGGACCCCGTGGGCGCCTGCGTGGGGCTGAAGGGCGCGCGCGTGCGCAACATCGTGCGCGAACTGAACGGCGAGAAGATCGACATCGTGCGCTGGAACGCGGACGTGAAGCACTACGTGACGCAGGCCCTCGCACCGGCGAAGCTCGAGAGCGTGGAGGTGGATCCGGACGGCGGCAACACGGTGCACGTGACCGTGGCGCCGGACCAGTACTCCCTCGCGATCGGCAAGCGCGGGCAGAACGTGCGCCTCACCTCGAAGCTCACGGGCTGGCACGTGGACGTGACGAAGGCGATCGCGCTGGCGAGCTTCGAGGACCAGAAGGCCGAGGCGATCAAGACGCTGGCGGACATGTTCTCCGTGTCCACGGCCATCGCGACGAAGCTCGCGGACGCGGGCTTCCTCACGGTCGAGGGCATCGTCGAGAGCGACGAGGAGGGCTTCATCGCCGCAACGGGCCTCGACGAGGTCACGGCGAAGGGCCTCTACGCGGCGGCCCAGGAGGTTGCCAAGATCACGGGCCTGACGCCGTCCGAGCCCGTGGAGGAAGAGGAGTAAGCATAGATGAGAGTCTACGAGTTCGCGAAAGCAAAGGGCATAACGTCCGCCGCGGTCATCAAACTGGCCGAGGCGAGCGACGTGGAGGTCTACTCCGCCCTGTCCCAGCTGGAGGACGACGACGTCGAGACGCTCAGTCGTTCCCTGCTGAGGGGAGACGCCGCCGGGTTGAAGGCCGAGGCGGTCGCCGTGGCGGAGCGTCGCCGCGAAAAGGCCGCGAAGGCCGCCGCCGCCCAGGCCGAGAAGAACCGGGCGCAGGCCGAGGCCCTCGAGGCCGCCCGCCAGCGCGCGCTCGCCGCGCATGGATTGCCCTCCACCGCCACCGTTGCCGTTCCGTCGCCTGCGCCGGAGAAGAAGGAGGAAAAGAAGAGCGAGCCGGCGCTGGAGATCGGCGCGACATTGCCGGAGATGCCGAAGGTGTCGATCCAGGTGTCGGAACCCGAGGAGCAGGAGGAGCCGGAAGAGGAAGAAGAGGAAGAGGACGAAGTCGACGCGCGCGACTACCTGCACGGCAAGGACCTGCGGGCGCGTCCCTCCGCGAAGCCGAAGAAGGAAAAGGACAAGGAGAAGGAGAAAGAGAAAGACAAGGAGCGCGAGCGGGATTCGCAGAAACAGCAACCCGCGCCGAAGCAGCAGCCGGCCAAGAAGGTCCCGCCGCCGAAGCCGACCCCTGCGCCGCCCCCGCAGAGGCTTGCGCCCGCGAAGCCGCAGCAGCGTCCCTCCACGCGCGTGGGCGGCACCCGCGCCGGATTCTCGTCCGTCTCGATGCGCACCGCCCGCACGATGGCGCCTACGATTTCCACGATCTCGACGGGTTCGTCGCAGCCGCCGCCCGCGCCGGCGAAGCCGACAATCTCCCTTTCCGTCTCGACGCGCGAGATCTCCATCCGCGGCGCAGTGGTGGTGAAGGAGCTCGCGCTCAAGCTGGGCGTGCGCCCGAACCGCCTGATCGCGGACCTCATGCAGCTCAAGGTGCTCGCCTCGATCAACCAGCGCGTGGAGCCGGACGTGGCGACGAAGGTCGCGCAGAAGTACGGTTACCGCGTGAACATCGAGCACGCCCGCGACGCCGCGAACAAGAAGCCCGTCCTCAAGGCCATCGACGCCGACGACGAGATTCCGCAGGACAAGCCCGAGCAGATGCAGCCGCGTCCGCCGGTCGTCACGTTCCTCGGCCACGTCGACCACGGCAAGACCACGCTCATGGACTACATCCGCCACACGAAGGTGGCGGCGGGCGAGGCCGGCGGCATCACGCAGCAGATCTCCGCCTACCAGGTGGACGTGCAGGGCCGCAAGATCACGTTCCTCGACACGCCCGGCCACGCCGCGTTCAACGCGATGCGCCAGCGCGGCGCGCAGCTCACGGACATCGCCGTGATCATCATCGCCGCCGACGACGGCATCATGCCGCAGACCGAGGAGGCGATCAAGTTCGCCCGCCAGGCCGGCGTGCAGATCATGGTGGCCATCACGAAGTGCGACAAGCCCACCGCCAACCCCGAGCGCGTGAAGCAGATGCTCCAGAAGCAAGGGCTTACACCCGAAGAGTGGGGCGGCGACATCGTGTGCTGCGCCGTCTCCGGCATCACGGGCGACGGCGTGGACCAGCTCCTCGAAATGATCCTCCTCCAGGCGGACGTCCTCGAGCTCACCGCCAACCCCTCCCGCCGCGCGAACGGCTACGTGGTGGAGGCCGAGCTCGAGCAGGGCTTCGGCCCCACGGCGATGTTGCTCGTCACGGGCGGCACGCTGAAGGTGGGCGACGCGATCCTCATCGGCGAGCACTTCGGCAAGGTGCGCTCCCTCATCGACGACCACGGCCGCCGCATCCGCGAGGCGCCGCCCGCCACGCCCGTCAAGTGCACGGGCCTCTCGGGCGTGCCCGAAGCCGGCGCGGAGTTCCGCGTGATGCTCGACGAGAAGCGCGCGCGCACGCTCGCCGAGCAGGCCGCGCAGGCCCGCAAGGAGCAGGAGCTCTCGCAGACGAAGGCCGTGTCGTTCGACGACCTCCTCAGCAAGATGGACGCGGACTCGAAGCGCGAGCTCAGCGTGGTCGTGAAGTCCGACACGCAGGGCTCCCTCGAGGCGATCGTCGAGGCGCTCAACAACATCAAGAGCGAGAAGGTGTCCCTCAAGGTCATCGCCACCGGCACCGGCAACGTGTCTCTCACGGACGTGAAGACCGCCTCCGCCGGCAAGGCGACGATCGTCGGCTTCGACATCGGCTGCGACTCGGGCGTGCAGCAGCAGGCGCGCCACGATGGCGTGCGCATCAACTCCTTCCGCATCATCTACGAGCTGATCGACCACGTGAAGCAGTGCATGCTCGACCTGCTCCCGCCGGAGTACACCGAGAAGGTGCTCGGCCACGCCACGATCAAGGCCGTGTACGACATCGGCAAGGTCGGCAAGATCGCCGGTTCCCAGATGCTCGACGGCAAGCTCGTCTCCACGGCCCGCTACCGCATCCTGCGCGGCGGCGAGAAGGTGTGGGAGGGCAAGCTCCAGACGCTGCGCCACTTCAAGGACGAGGTCAAGGAAGTCACCGGCCAGCAGGAGTGCGGCGTGTGCTTCGCGGGCTTCGAGGCCTTCGCCGTGGGCGATACGATCGAGTGCTTCGCCATGGAAGAGCTGCCGAGGTCCCTCTGATGCCCGTCAACCGCCTAGAGCGAGTGAACGCGCTGCTGAAGCGCGTGATCGGCGAGGCCGTGTTCCGCGTGATGCAGACGGACGACGTGAGCCCCGGCCTGATCACCGTGACGGGCGTCACGTGCGGCAAGGACCTGCGCAATGCGACCGTGCACGTGAGCGTGTTCGGCGACGAGGCGCTCCAGAAGCGCGCGCTCGGGCACCTCGTCCACCACGAGCGCGAATTCCAGCAGGTCGTCAACCGCGAAGTGCGCCTGAAGTTCACCCCGCAGCTGCGCTTCGTGCTCGACCACTCCCTTGAGAAGGGCGACGAGACGCTCGCCATCATCAGCCAGCTGGAGGCGAATGGCCAGGCTTGAGTCCATCGCGATGCTGGCCGAGCTCGACGGCGCCGTGCTGGTCGACAAACCCGCGAACATGGCCTCCCACGACGTGGTGAAGGCCGTCAAGCAGCATTTCAACCTCGTGAAGGCCGGCCACGGCGGCACGCTCGAGCCGAACGCCACCGGACTCTTCATCCTGCTCGTGGGCGACGGCACGCGTTTCGCGGCCGACCTCATGGGACGCGACCGCGCCTTCACGGCCACGATCCGCCTCGGGCGCGTCACGGACACCCAGGACCGCGAGGGACGCACCCTCTCCGAGGCGTCCGCCGACGGCATCACGCGCGAGGCGCTCGACGCCGCGCTGCCCGAGTTCCGCGGCGACATCTTCCAGACGCCGCCCGCGTTCAGCACAATCAAGATGACCGGCCATCCCGGCTACGACACCGTCGAGACGCCCGCCGACGAGCGCACGGCGCGCCTCGTGCACGTCTACCGCCTCGCCGTCACCGAATTCGCGCCGCCGCTCGTCACGTTTGACCTGTTCTGTACGAAGGGCGTGTGCGTGCGCGCGCTCGCGCACGACATCGGCGCGGCGCTCGGGTGCGGTGCGTGCCTGGAATCGCTCCGGCGCGTGAAGTGCGGTCCGTTCGACGTGGCGGACGCGATTTCGTTCATGGACCTCCTCAAGCTCGACGCCGTCGGCTTCCGCGCGCGGGTGGTCCGTCCCGGCGGAGTGTACGCGCAATGAACCTCGCCGTCGGCTTCTTCGACGGAGTCCACCTCGGGCACCAGCGCATCCTCGCGCATGCCGACGCCGCACTCACCTTCACGAACCATCCCGCGACGGTCTTCGCGCCCGACCGCGCGCCGCGTCTCCTGATGACCGCCGAGGAGCGTCTTGCCGCCATTTCCGCGCTGGGCGTCGGACGCGTCGTCGCGTGCGATTTCACCCCTGCGCTCGCCGGCCAGCCGGCGCGCGCGTTCGCCGACTCCCTCCGTCAGGAGTTTCCCGGCCTCGACACCGTCTTCTGCGGGCCCAACTGGACGTTCGGCGCGGGCGGCGCCGGCACGGCGGACACCCTGCGCGCCCTCGGGTTCAGCGTCACCGTGGTGCCGTTCGCCACCTGGCGGGGCGAGCCCGTCTCCTCCACGCGCATCCGCGTGGCGCTCGGCGAAGGGGACGTGTCGGCGGCGGCGGCGATGCTCGGCCGGCCCTACGCCGCCTCCGGACGCATCGTTCCCGGAAAGGGCGCGGGGCGCACGATCGGCTTCCCCACGCTCAACGTCGTGCCCGCGCTCGGCGATCTCCCGCTCGCGCGCGGCGTCTATGTGGTCGACACGCCGCTCGGACGCGGCCTTGCGAACTGGGGCGTGGCGCCCACGATGGGCGATCGTGCCTGGCCGTCGCCCGTTCTTGAGGTACATCTCCTCGCCGCGCCCCCCACACCGCCACCCGCGACGCTGCGTGTCACGTTCACGGCGTTCATCCGCCCCGAACGCGCCTTTGAATCCATCGCCGACCTGCGCAATCAAATCGCTCGCGACAAGGAATCCGCCGGATTTGCTATACTAACAGACGTTCACGCGAACGTGCCAACCGAACAAAAAGAGACAAAGAGATGACGCTGCTGGAAGAACTGAAGGCGCGCGGCCTCGTGGAGGCCGTGACCGACCCCGAAATCGAGAAACTGCTGGAGACGCCGCAGACGGTGTACTGCGGCTTTGACCCCTCCGCCGCCTCGCTGCAGGCGGGGAACCTCGTGTCCATCATGGTGCTCCGCCGCTTCCAGCAGGCCGGGCACAAGGTGATCGCCCTCGTGGGCGGTGCGACGGGCCTCATCGGCGACCCCTCCGGGAAGTCCGCCGAGCGCAACATGCTCACCGTCGAGCAGGTGGAGGAGAACAAGAAGGGCATCCGCGAGAACCTTTCGCGCATCCTCGACTTCGACGGACCCAACGCCGCCGTCCTCGTGGACAACTACGACTGGTACAAGGGCACGAGCGCGATCGAGTTCCTGCGCGACATCGCGATCAACTTCCGCGTCCCGCAGATGCTCGCGAAGGAGAGCGTGAAGAAGCGCCTCGAGGCGAGCGAGGGCGCGCTCACGTTCACCGAGTTCAGCTACCAGATCCTTCAGGGCAACGACTTCCTCCACCTCTTCGACACGTACGGCTGCGCGATCGAGGTGGGCGGCGCCGACCAGTGGGGCAACATCACGGCGGGCACCGACCTCGTGCACCGCATGCGCGGCAAGACGGCCTACGGCCTCACGTTCCCGCTGCTCCTCGACTCGACGGGCAAGAAGTTCGGCAAGAGCGAGGGCAACGCGCTGTTCCTGAACGGACAGATGACGAGCGTCTACGACTGGTACCAGTACTTCCTCCGCGCGGCCGACGCCGACGTGATCCGCTACCTGAAGGTGTTCTCGATGCGTCCGCTCGATGAGATCGCCGCGCTCGAGGCGCAGATGAAGTCCAACCCCGAGGCGCGCATCCCGCAGAAGGCGCTCGCGGAGGAGATCACGCGCCTCGTGCACGGCGAGGAGGGCCTCAAGGTGGCGCTCGGCGCCACGCAGACGCTCTTCGGCGGCTCCGTGGAGGGGAAAAGCGCAGATGAGCTGGAGACGATCTTCAAGGATGTGAAGAGCGCGGAACTCGCAAAGGCCGACTGCGTCGGCAAGCCCGTCTTCATGGTCGCGGCGGACGCGGGCATGTTCAATTCGCGCGGCGACGCGCGCCGCATGGCGCAGCAGGGCGGGCTTTCGCTCAACGGCGCGAAGATCGATGCGAACCGCGCGTTCGCGGACGCCGACTTCGTGGACGGCCGCGTGGCCGTGCTCCGCAGCGGCAAGAAGAACCATTTCCTCCTGAAGGTGCACTGAACGAATTTCTGATTTAGCAGCAAAGAACGCAAAGAGCGCAAAGAATCGATGAAAAGGCTGGTTCCATGCGTGTTAATTCTCTTCGGTGCGCTCATTGCGTGCGGACAGGATGACGTGCCGGCGGTGGCGCGGCGCAAGCCGTCCGAGATGCCGAAGGTGGCTACGTCGGCCGGCGGTTTCGTGAAGGTGGTGGCTGCGGACGTGCCGGGCGACCCGATGGGGTTCCGTCTGCCGATCCTCCAGTTCGCCACGCGCAACCTGCGCGAGCTTGAGAAGGCGTACAAGCTCGAGATGCCGCGCCGTGCGGAGCCGGGGATTGTGATCCACGCGCTGGACGGGCGCACGAACGACACACGCGTGATCGTGCGCACGTCACGGAAGGACAAAGCTTTCGTCACGCGCGTGTGGCTGCCGTCCCCGGGTTTCTCGGACCTGGAGCGGCTGCGCTTCGAGATCGCCCGCGCCTACCTGCGCGCATGGATCGACCGAGCGGCGGCGCGCGGCGTCACGCCGGGCGAGTTGCCGGACTGGATTGTGCAGGGCGCGCTGCGCGCCGCCGACGCGCAGATCGCCCATGACGACGTGCGGTTCGTGCTGGGGCTCTGGAGTTCGGCGCGGCTGCCGTTCTTTCCCGCGCTCTGTTCGGACCTGCGCGTCGCCAAGGGGGCGGCCGCCGCCCTGCCGGGGTACGTGGTCGGCTACGTCCGCGAAAAGCATCTCTTCAAGAAGACGCTGGAGCGCCTTGCATCCGGCGTGGCCTGGGACGGCAAATGGCTCGCGGAGCAGCTGACGGGCGAGAAGGATCCCGCCGAACAGGACCGCGTGTCGGACGAACGGCTTGCCCGCCTGTCGCGCGCGGTGCTCTCCCCAGGGCGTGCAAGCGAATGGGACGTGCAGACCTTCGCCTCCCGTCTGCGGCTCTATCCGTCGTCCTTCGACCGCTCGATCGGCGCGCAGGGCGCGTCCTGTACCTTCGCCGAGGCCGCGGAGCGTGCGGCGACGGACGAGCACGTGCGTGCGGCGGCCGCGCAGAAGGCGCGCGAGATGCCGCTCTATGTGATCGGCCGCGGCGAGGACTTGATGGCGGCGGGCGAGGCGTACCGGAAGTTCCTCCTGGCCGCGGCGCGCGGCGAGCCGCCGGCGGAGCTGCGCGTGCTCCTGCAGGAAGCCGACGCCCTCCTCAAACCGCTCCTCGCCCCCGCCCGGTAGGGACGGCTCGCCGAGCCGTCCGCCCGGGAGGGTTGTGTTTGTCGCGACTGCTTTCTGTTCAAAAATATGGTATACTAATTGCGCCATGAAAAGAATCATTCTCTTTGTCGCTACGAATCTTGCCGTGATGCTCGTCATGACGGTGGCGTTCCACGTCGTCTGCGCGCTCTTGGGCGTGGATCCGGCCGCGGCGTTCAGCGGAACGGGTCTGGACCTTATTTCGCTCGCGGTCTTCTCGCTCATTTTCGGCATGGGCGGAGCCCTGGTGTCGCTTCTGCTCTCCAAGACGATCGCGAAGTTCAGCGTCGGCGCGCGCGTGGTCGACGGCACGGAGGGCGAGGCGGAGCGCTGGCTCGTCGAGACGGTCCGCTCGCTTGCGGAGCGCGCAAACGTGAAGATGCCGGAGGTGGCGATCTACGAGGGCGAGGCCAACGCCTTCGCCACCGGCGCGTTCCGCAACCATGCGCTCGTGGCGGTGTCCACGAAGATCATGGAGCAGATGACGCGCGAGGAACTGCGCGCGGTGCTCGGGCACGAGATGAGCCATGTGGCGAACGGCGACATGGTCACGACGACGCTCGTGCAGGGCGTGCTGAACGCCTTTGTCCTCTTTTTCTCGCGTCTCGTGGCGGCCGTGGCGTCGGGCGCGCTCGCAAAGGACAGGAACAGCCGCAGGAGCGCTTCGCGCGGCATCTACTATGTCGTCTACTACGTGATGCAGATGGTGCTGGGCCTTGCGGCGTCGCTCGTCGTGTGCTGGCACTCGCGCCGGCGCGAGTACGCGGCGGACGCCGGAAGCGCGAACCTCCTGGGCTCGCCCTCCTCCATGATCGCCGCGCTCCGCCGTCTGGACAACCTGCGTCCGGGAATCCTGCCGGATTCGCTCAAGGCGATGGGCATCAGCGGCCGGAAGGCGTCGCTCTTCGCCACGCATCCCTCCATCGACGACCGCGTGGCGGCGCTGGAGCGTCTCCAGCGCGGCATCTAGCGGGAGAACCACTTCGCGGAGGAAGGACGCATGGACCAGCTGAGACTCAACGGCATCGAAGTCGAATGCATCATCGGGGACCTGCCCGAGGAGCGCGAGAGCGAGCAGAAGCTGCTCGTGGACGTGGCGCTCGACATCGACCTCGAGGACGCGGCGGCGTCCGACAGCCTGGACGACACGGTGGACTACGCGCTTCTCGTGGGTAACATCCGCGAGGCGCTGGAGGACGCGCGGTGTCGCCTTCTGGAGCGCGCCGCCGGCGTGGTGGCGGACGTGTGCCTCGCCGACCCGCGCGTGGAGAGCGTGACCGTGGGCGTGCGCAAGTTCGGGAGCGTGCCCGGCCTGGGCAGCGCGGAAGCGAGAGTGACGAGGAAGTGATGAAGGCAAGCGAAGTCAAGAAGGCCGTGGTGCTCGCGGCCGGTTTCGGGACGCGGCTGAGGCCGCTCACGCTCGTGCGGCCCAAGCCGCTGCTGCCCGTGTGGGGCGTGCCGATGCTCGAGCGCATCCTGCGCAT
>JAFRSR010000383.1 GCA_017427485.1 Kiritimatiellia bacterium | reverse complement strand
CGCGCCGCCCGCCGCCGAGGAGGAGTCGCGTCCGTCCCGCGGCGCCGTCAGCTCCGAACTGACGGACGAGGAATAGCGGAAGGGCCCGGGGATGACGCTTTCCCTTGCCCCGGCCGGCCGACCCCTGCAGGGACGCGTCACGCTTCCCGGGGACAAGTCGCTGGCACATCGCGCCGCGCTTTTCGCCGCGCTGGCCGAAGGCACGTCCACGGTCCGGAACTACCCCGACAGCGGCGTGACGCGGGCGATGCGAGGCGCGCTTGAATCCCTCGGCGTGCCGAGCAGCCTGGATGGCGGCGTGCTGACCCTTGCGGGAAACGGACTTCGCCCTTTCCCGCGCTCCGGCGCGGTGGCGGAATGCGGCAATTCGGCCACGACGATCCGCCTGCTCGCGGGCGCGGTGGCGGCCACGCGCTCGTCCGCCGTGCTTGACGGCAGCGCGGGCCTGCGCAAGCGGCCGATGAACCGCATCGCCGATCCGCTGCGCCTCATGGGGGCCGCCATCTCGACCACGGACGGCCATGCGCCGCTCACGCTCGCGCCCGCGCCCCTGCATGGCGTCGACTACACGCTGCCGGTCGCCTCGGCGCAGGTGAAAAGCTGTCTTGAACTCGCCGCGCTCGGCGCGGACGCGCCCGTGACGCTGCACGAGCCCGGCCCCTCGCGCGACCATACCGCCCGCATGCTCCGCGCGATGGGCGCGACCGTGGTCTCCGCCGGACTCACCGAGACCGTCCATCCGGCTTCGGCTCTCCATCCCCTCGACGGCACGCTTCCCGGCGACATCTCGTCCGCCGCCTTTCTCCTGGCCGCCGCGGCGATCGTGCCCGGCTCCCGCATCACCGTGGCGGACGTGGGGCTCAACCCCACGCGCACGGGCGTGCTCGACGTCCTGTCCGCCATGGGCGCGCGCGTCTCCACAATGAACGAGCGCGTCGAGTTCGGCGAGCCGATCGGCGACGTGACGCTCGAGGCCGCGCCGCTGCACGGCGTGGAGATCGCGGGCGACCTTGTGGTGCGTTCGATCGACGAGTTTCCCGCCCTCGCGGCCGTCGCCGCGTTCGCGGAGGGCGACACGGCCGTGCGCGGGGCGGAGGAGCTGCGCTACAAGGAGACGGACCGCATCGCGGCCATCGTCGCGCAGCTCGGCGCGCTCGGCGCGGACGTCGCGGAGCATCCCGACGGCTTCACGGTGCGCGGCGGCACGCTGACGGGCGGCACGGCGCGCGCAAACGGCGACCACCGCCTCGCCATGTCCATGGCCGTCTGCGGCCTGCGCGCGCCCGTCTCGGTTGAGGGCGCGGAGATCCTGAACGAGTCGTTTCCCGAATTCGAACCCCTGCTCGCATCGCTGATGTGAATGTGGTATAATCTTCGGCATGAAGAAGCTGTTCATCATCGACTTGATGCCGTTCCTCTACCGCGGGCATTTCGCGTTCCTGAAGAGTCCGCGCCTGACGTCGACGGGCATCAACACGTCCGCGCTGTTCGGATTCGCGAACGGCGTGACGGCCATCCTCAAGGACTTCGCCCCCACGCACGCCGTGCTGGCGATGGATCCCGATGGCCCCACGTTCCGCCACGAGGCCTATCCGCCCTACAAGGCGCAGCGCGAGAAGATGCCCGAAGACCTCGCCGCCTCCATCCCGTACGCGTTCGAGCTCGCGGAGGCGCTCCGCCTCCCCGTGCTGCGGCAGAAGGGGTTCGAGGCCGACGACGTGATGGGCACGCTCGCCGTGCGCGCGGCGGCCGAGGGGTTCGACGTGTACCTCGCGACGCCCGACAAGGACGCCGCGCAGCTCGTGGCGCCGCGCATCCGCCTGTTCCGTCCCGGCCGCAGCGGCGGCGACCCCGAGATCTACGACGAGGCGAAGGTGTGCGAGCACTGGCAGCTCTCCTCGCCGCGGCAGATGATCGACTGGCTCGCGCTCGCCGGCGACGCGTCCGACAACATCCCCGGCGTGCGCGGCGTGGGCGAGAAGACCGCCACCACGCTGCTTGCGCAGTACGGCAGCGTGGAGAACCTCATCGACCACGCCGCCGAGCTGAAGGGAAAGCTCGCCGAGAAGATCGCGTCCGGTGCCGAGGACGCCCGCACCTCCAAGTTCCTCACGACCATCCGCACCGACGTGCCGCTGGACGTCGCGTTCGACGAATTCCTCTGCAAGGAGCCGGATACCGAGAAGCTCCGCGCCGTCTGCACGAAGTTCGAACTCAACGCCCTAGCACGGCGTTTCCTCGGCGAGGACGCGCTTCTGGCGGCGAAGCCCGCCTTCAAGACGCTCGCCGACGTGCCGCACGCGTACCGACTCGTGCAGACCCTCGACGAGGCGGCCGCGCTCGCGCGCGAACTCGAGGCCGCGCCGAAGTTCGCCTTCGACACCGAGACGACCTCCACGGACGCGCGCACGGCCCGGCTCGTGGGGATGTCCTTCGCGACGGCGAAGGGGAAGGCGTGGTACGTGGCCGTGCCGCACCACCTCCTGCCCACCGAGGCGCCGCCGCCCGCGCAGGATCTCTTCGAGGCCGCGCGCCCCGCAGGCGAGGGGCACGGCGAAGCCCTCACGTTCGTCGCCACGTTCGCCGCCGCGTTCGCCGACCCCGGCAAGACGCTCGTCGCGCAGAACGCGAAGTTCGACATGACCGTGCTTTCGCGCTACGGCATCCGCTTCGGCTCCACGGTACGCGACACGATGCTGGAGCACTACGTGCTCGACGCCGCCGCCTTCCACAACATGGACTTCCTCGCACGCGAGTACCTGGGCTACGACCCCATCCCGATCACGCGCCTGATCGGCGAACGCAAGCGCGGCGAGCAGCAGAAGAACATGGCGGACATTCCTCCGTCGGACGTGTGCGACTACGCGGCGGAGGACGCGGACGTGACGCTCCAGCTCGACGAGGCGCTGCGTCCGCAGGTCGCCGCCGCCGGCGCGCTGCAGGCACTGGCCGAGAGCGAGGAGCCCCTCGTGCCGATTCTTTCGGAAATGGAGCGCGTGGGCGTGAAGATCGACACCGCCGCGCTCCGCGCCTACGGTTTTGAGCTGGACAAGGAGATCGTGGCGCTTGCGGAGTCCATCCGCGCCGCCGCCGGCGACCCCGAATTGAACGTCGACTCCCCGAAGCAAGTCGGCGAGCTCCTCTTCGACAAGCTGAAGCTCGACGCGTCCGGCGCCAAGACGACGGCGACCGGGCAGTATGCGACGGACGAGAAGACGCTGCTGAAAATCGTTGGCGCGCACCCGGTGGTGCGGCAGATCCTTGAATACCGCGCCTGCGCGAAGCTGAAGAGCACCTACGTGGACAAGCTGCCGCAGTGCATCGATCCGCTCGACGGACGCATCCACACGACGTTCGCGCAGGCGCTCACCGAGACGGGGCGTCTTTCCTCCTCGGATCCGAACCTGCAGAACATCCCCGTCCGCACGGACCGCGGCAAGATGATCCGCGCCGCCATCGTGCCGCGCGACGCGGGCCACGTGCTCGTCTCGGCCGACTACTCGCAGATCGAACTGCGGATCATGGCCGCGATGAGCGGCGACGAGACGATGCTCGAGGCGTTCGCGCACGGGGCGGACATCCACCGCGAGACGGCCGCGCGCGTCTACGACGTGATGCCGGCGCTCGTGACGGACGACATGCGCCGGAAGTGCAAGATGGTGAACTTCGGCATCATCTACGGCATCTCCGCGTTCGGCCTCGCACAGCGCCTGCAGGTGCCGCGACGCGAGGCGGCCGACTTGATTGAGACGTATTTCCGCCTCTACCCGAAGATCCGCGCGTTCATGGACACCGCGATCGCAAAGGCGCGCGAGACGGGCTACGCCGTGACGGCGCTCGGGCGCCGCCGGACGCTGCGCGACATCTCGTCGCGTAACGCGACCGCGCGCCAGGCAGCCGAGCGCGACGCCATCAACACGCCCGTGCAGGGCACGGCGGCGGATCTCATCAAGGTCGCCATGGTCAAGGTCGACCGCGCGTTCAGGGACGAGGGCCTTCGGACGAAGATGATTCTCCAGATCCACGACGAACTGCTCTTCGACACGCCGCGCGACGAGGTCGAGCGGGTGAAGGCGATCGTGAAGCGCGAGATGGAGGGGGCGCTGGACCTTGGCGTGCCGTTAGACGTCTCCGTGGGCGTTGGGGTCAATTGGCTCCAGGCTCACTGATGGCACCGAAGACGCATGGAGCTTCAGCTTCGTCTTGACGTGCGCGGCCTGAGAAGCCGATTCGTTCACATTCTCCGGTTGCCTGCCCTGTTCGCCCACGCCGGGAATCTTGAAGCGGTCGGCAATCGCGCCGTCCATTAGCTGGCTCTTGAACGCAGGGGCGGTCTCGGCATCCGACGCCTGAGGTGTGGTCGGAGGCGTGGTTGGATCGTCGGTCGCGTTCGTCTCGGTTGGTCTTGTGCCGCGCAGGCGGCGGCGGATGACGAGGACGACCGTGAGGATGACGGCCGTGACGATCGCCTCCGCGAGGGGCATGTACGGTTTGTCGATGTAGCGCGGGAATCCTTTCGTGATGGACTTCGTGCAGGCTTCAAGCGAAGGCCGGAAGAAATGCATGGCCATGTACGCCGTGAGGGCGCATTGTCCGTACAGCGTGAACAGCCACCAGCCGCGACGGCAGTTGAGGATGTCCGTCAACACGTAGAGGATGTCGAGCGCGAGCACGCACCAGCCCATGGCCTGGCAGGTGAAGCTCACGGTGTAGATGTGCTTGATGCACGGGACGACGGGCACGAGCGCCCATCCCGCTCCGAGGAGGACGATTCCGAGGAGGAAAAGCGCCGTCGCCTTCCGCCCGTTCGACCATTTGCCGCGCAGGATTTCGGCGCACTGTGCGCCGCAGAGCGTCATTGCGCCGAACATGAGCGTGGTGAGGAACCAGGTGTAACCGTGCGTCTTGAAGGCCGAGCTGTCGGCGGGGAGGATGAAGCCGAGGATCTTCTGCTCTACGGCTTGCGCGAGATTGCCCTCTTGGGAGTAGTCGCCAAGGACATGCAGGAGCACGCCGTAGGCGGCTACGAAGATGACGGGCATCAGGACGCGGAGCGCGCGCACAGGGATCAGCATCACGAGGGCGGCGATCAGATAGCCGGCGGCGATGGTCTGGAGCGTGTTGTTGTAGGGGCTGATCTGGAGCGGGTCGAGCGTGGCGAGGCGTCCCTGCACGAGCAGGCCGCAGAACCACAGGAGCACGAAACGTCCGAAAACGTGTTTCCAGAACGCGCCGGTCGCCCAGCCGTCTTCGTCCAGCCGCTTTGAGAGCGCGTAGGGAACGGCCGCGCCGCACATGAAGATGAAGAGCGGCATGATGATGTCCCAGAGCGTGAACCCTCCCCAGGCGTGCTTGAACTGCAGCTGGACGGCCTCGGGCATCGTCCAGGCCTTGTTCACGGCCCAGAAGAGGGGCCCGACGACCGTGAGGAGGAACATGTCGAGCCCGCGGAGGATGTCGAGCGAAAGGAGACGTTTGCTGTTCGCCATGTTTTGGCTCCTGTCTGGATCAGTTCGGCAGCGGATAGTGCTTGTCCATCGCCGCCGCGAAGAGGTCGATGCCCTCGAGCGTCTTCGAGATGCGCTTCTTCTCCGGCTCGTCGGGGACCGTGCGCTGCCACGGGGCCGTGTAGATGCCCTTGAGGCGCTTCTGGTCGAGGCGCGTCTTGCAGAACGAGACGAGCGCCTCGGCCGCGTCGTCGCGCGACCAGTTGGAGGTGCAGGGAAGGAGGTCGTAGCCGGCGTCGTTGAGCGCGACGAAGGAGGCGGCGAGGTTGCGCTGGACTTCCCAGGTGCCGCTCTTCTTCTCGTAGGACTTGTCCCAGGCAAGGTTCTTCTCGCTGAAGTTCGTGCCGTAGTACCACGGCGAGAGCAGGACGTCCTTCGGCATGCGGGCGAGGAACGCGTCGCGCCCGTCGCAGATCTTGTCCGACCACATAACGGCGCGGGACCCGTGGCGTTCGACCTGCTGGACGGTGTAGAGGAGGTCGTGCCACCAGAGGTCGCCCTGGCGGTAGACGGCGTAGAAGAGGTTCTTGCCAGCCACGGGCACCTCCTCGTCGAAGCCGAGGTGGAAGAGCGCCGGCTTGTCGAAGATCGCGCAGACGTCCGCGATGATGTCCGCGATCACCTTGTAGTACGTCTGCGAGGAGACCATGCGGTGGTAGTCCTTGAGCCACGAGTCATGGCAGGTGGAGAAGTTGAGCTTCGGCATCGGCTCCAGGCCGAGGCTGCGGATGCGCGCAAGCTCGGCGCGCGTCTTCTCCACGCTCCACGTGCCAGCCACCGCGAGCTCGGGGTGGCTGGGATAGGCAATGCCTTCGCCGAGGTCGATGAAGACGAAATTCATCTTCTTCTCGGCCATGTGGTCGACGGACTTCTTCCAAAGGTCGTCGCGACACTGGAGGTAGCTGTGGTAGGGCGTGCGGCTGCCGGCGGGGCCGAGCGGGTTGGGCCGCGTCTTCTCCTCCTCGGGGCTCTTCGCGAAATCGTCCGGGCCCGCGGGGAAGTCGCCCCACATGTTCGAGCCGAGGTGGAGGAGCGCGCCGCGGTAGAAGGGTGTGCCGCCCGCCGCGTTCGCCGCGAACACTCCGCCGGCGGCCAGGGCCGCCGTGCCGATGAACTCTCTGCGTGTCGTCTGCATGTCTTTTCCTTTATTGCTCAGTTGACCGGAAACGGTTGAATTCTAACACAATTCCTTCCTCCCGCGCAAGTCTGCTCATGGAACCTTTCGCGGGGGAAAAGGAAACGAATTCCAGGTCTGCAAATGAACGGAACGACGAGATGTGGTATAATTCACGGCATGGAAAGACACATGCAATTGAAATTGACAGACATCCTTGTCCTCGCGGCGGCGTTCTTCGGAGTCGTCGCTCCTCTAGTCGCTGCGGCGCAGACTGACGGCTGTCATGCGTTGTTCATCTCGCCGCAAGACGGCGCGGGCAAGGCGAACGTCGCGGTTTTCGAACGGCGTTTCTTGAACGCGAAGGACGTTCGGCGCGCGACATGGTCTGTCACGGCGCAGGGTGTCTTTGAGGCATACGTCAACGGGTGCCGGGCGGGCAACGACTTCCTGAAGCCGGGCGTCACGGAGAGTGGCAAGTGCCGGCATGTCTATTCGTACGACGTAACGGCGTTGCTGAAGCGTCGGACGGGCGAGGCGAACGTCTTGTCTGCGACCGTGTCGCCGGGCTGGTGGTGCGACCAGATGATGCGTCCACCGGCCAAAGTATCAGACTGGCAGCGCGGCAACAAGCGGGAATGGCAGCTCGGGAAGGAGATTGCGTTTCGCGGCGAGCTGCACGTGGAGTTCGAAGACGGTTCGCACGAGATTCTCGGCACGGATGAGAACTGGCTTGCCGCCTATACGGGGCCTGTCGTCTCTGCGGGAATCTACGAGGGCGAAGTCTACGATGCGCGTCGGGACGTCTCCGGATTGAAGCCTGCCCGACGCAACACGGAGTTCTCCGGCGAGTTGCGTCCGGCGGCGGCGAAGATCGCCCTGCGCGAAGACCTCGTGCTGAAGCCGCGCGAAATGTACGTGACGTGCGGCGCGGAGGGCGCTGCGGACGCGTCCTTCGGGCGGGCGAAGGTCGTGCGCCGCTACACGGACGGGGATGAGGTGAAGCTCGTACCGGGCGAGATGCTGGTCGTGGATTTCGCGCAGAACTGTTCCGCCGTGCCGTCCTTCGAGGTGACGGGCGAGGCGGGCACGGAGCTTGAAATCCGCGCGTCGGAGATGCTGAACGAGTCGAACGGGGAGAAGTCGCGCGGCAACGACGGCCCTGCCGGAACGCCCTATCTGGCCTCGCTCCGCTCAGCCTACGCCGGAATCCGCTACATGCTGAAGGATGGCGCGCAGTCGTACAGGCCGCGCTTCACGTACTTCGGCTACCGCTATCTCGGCGTGACGGCGACGAAGCCGGTCACGTTCCGACGCTGGCGATCGACGCCCGTCTCGTCGGTCACGAAGGCGATGGAGACCGGGCGCATCGTCACCGGAAACGGCCGCGTGAACAGGCTGATCGAGAACATCCGCTGGGGACTGCTGTCGAACTACCTCTCGTCGCCCACCGACTGTCCGCAGCGGGACGAGCGGATGGGATGGACGGCCGACACGCAGGTGTTCATGAACAGCGCGGCGTACCTTGCCGACACGAAGGGGTTCCTCCGCAAGTACCTGGCCGACCTGCGCGACGCGCAGCGCGCCAGCGGCTGCTACATGTGCTTCGTGCCGAACGTGCGCCATACGTTCCCTCCCTGGGCGAGCGCCGGCTGGACGGATGCCGGGGTGATCATGCCGTACAGGCTGTGGAAGTGGTACGGCGACCGCAGCTTCGTGGACGACGCGTGGGACTCCATGGCGCGCTACATGGACTTCCTCGAAGGCAACGAGGAGCCGTATCGCATCAACCACGGCGACTGGCTGGCGTTCGAGCACCATCTCAAGGCCAAGGGCGATGCCATGGACCCGCGCCAGGTCAAGGTGCTCAACGCCTACTTCCGCGTGTGGATGGCGATGCTGATGCGCGAGATGGCGTCCGCCACCGGGCGGGCGGACGCGGCGCGGCACTACGCCGACGAGGAGGCGAAGCTGCGCCGCGCGTTCGCGGCAACGTACATGGGAGCGGACGGCACGATCAAGGACGAGTACAAGGGACAGTGCAACGACCTCTACATGCTGAAGCTCGGCCTCTGCGGCAACGCCGCCGCAGAGGAGAAGACGAAGCGCGATCTCATCGACAACATCCGGGCGCACGGCGACCGTCTCCAGACCGGATTCCTCGGCACGGCGATCCTGATGCCGGTGCTGACGTTCAAGGCGGGCGCGCCCGAGCTGGCCTACTCGCTCCTCTTGCAGGACAAGTTTCCGTCCTGGCTGTATTCGGTCGACCAGGGGGCGACGACGGTGTGGGAGCGGTGGAACGGCTACACGAAGGAGAAGGGGTTCGGTCCCGTCGGGATGAACAGCTTCAACCACTATGCCTACGGATGCGTCATGGAATGGCTGTTCGCGGCGGCGGCGGGCATCCGGCAGGAGGAAGGCGCCGTGGGCTGGAGCCGTTTCATGCTCGCGCCGATCCCCGACAGGCGGCTCGGGAGCGTCGATGCCGAATACCGCTCGCCGGCGGGCCTTATCAAGAGCGCGTGGCGGTACGAGGGAGAGAGGTGGGTCTGGGAGTTCACGGTGCCCGAAGGCGCGGTCGCTCTCGTGTCGCCGCCCGGCGCGGCATCCCCGCAGACATACGCGGCGGGTTCCTACAAGATTGAACGTTGAAGCCGTTTACGGCAGCAGACGTGAAGAACGCCGCGCCGCAGACATGGTGAGTCCGTAGCGGCGGCGGAACGTCGCGGCGAGATGGGCGGCGCTCAACTGCCCGCACATGCGGGCGATCTCCGCGAACGGCTTGTCGGTGCCGACGACGAGGGCATGGACGTTCGCGAGGCACGTGTCGCGCACGATGTCGCCCACGCTGCGGCCAAGGGCCTTGCGGCAGCGGTTCTCCAGCGTACGGGCGGTGACGTTTCGGTGCGCGGCGAGTTCCGAGACGCGCAGGTTGAAGCCCCGCGTCGCGCGGATTTCCTCCAGCAGTCCGATGACCAGCGGGTCGTCCGTCTGCGTGTTGGCGGACGAGGCACGCGCCACGACGGGAAGGGGCGGATAGAGGATGTGCCGGCGGGCCGGCGGCCGGCCCCGCATCAGGCCGTCAAGCAGTTCGGCCGCGCGGTAGCCGGCCCTTTCGGCGTCCAGCGGGATGGACGAGAGCGGCGGCAGGCTCGTCTCGCAGAGCGTGGTGTCGTTGTTGACGCTCAGGATGGCGAGGCTGTAGGGGACGGGGATGCCGGCTTCCCGGCAGGCATCGGCGATCTGGCGTCCGCGCGCATCGTGCGGCGTGAAGACGGCGACGGGCTTGGGCAGCTGCTGGAGCCAGCGGATGACATGCGGCATCTCCAGGTTCCAGTTGGCGGAAAGGCGGCGTGCGCGCGGCAGGGGGTAGACGTGGCATGCGAAGCCGTGCGCGGCGAGGTGGGCAGCGAACGCCTCGCGTCGGGCAACCGACCAGTTGGGTTCCTGAAGCTCCGTGGAATCGTACTGCATCTGCAAGGTGGAGGATAGGACGGGGCCGAGGTAGGCGAACTGCCGGAAGCCGCGCGAAAGGAAGTGCTCCGCCGCTTCGCGTCCGATGGCGTCATGGTCGCACGCGAGGCGCACGCAGGCGGAAAGCGGATGGGAGGCGTCGGTGAAGGCGGTCTGCGGGTCGAGAATCACCTTGGGGGCGGGATGGGCCGCGAGGCGCGTCGCCTCCTTGACCGAGGGGATGCGCGCGATGATGCCGTTGCCGTTCCAGTTGTCGGGCAGGCGCTGGTCGGCGATGCCGCCGGGCGTGAGGTCGAGCGTCCAGGTCTCGTGCTCGCGGATGTAGCGGATGATGCCGCGCAGCATGTTGCGCGACACTTCCAGCGACGTTTCCATCAATATGGCTACACGTGGGGTCATGGCTTTAAAATCGTGCGGAATTATATTAGAGTCATGCTGGATTGTCAATGGTCGATGTAGCATATTTGGGATTTCTCATGTAGCCCGCCGCCCGCGCTTCGCACAGGAATGAACATGAGGATAACTTTTATTGCTTTCGCTGCTGGGAGATTAGGAGATCAGGAGTTTCGGAGGAGATTATAAAGATCCTCCAAGCCTCCTAAACTCCAAAACTCCCAGTAGCGAAAGCAAGTAAGAGAAGCCATTTCCTAAAAAAGATAGTGTCGTTCTGATTTAGGATAGTGCAGCTCCGGCGCGAATGCGGTATAATGGCCGCATGTTTTCCGGCTAGGTTTTACTGAAGAGAGGATGTCGGCATGAAAAAGAACATGATGCGAAAGTGCGATTGGATGGCGGCCGTTGCGGCGGTGTGCCTGTTGCCGTGCGTTGCCGGCACGGATGCGTCAATGTCGGAGGGCATGGCGAAAAAAACGCGCATTGTCATGAATGTCGTCAATTTCGTGCGCAACCTCCACCACAGCCATTCGCACGAGTGGATGGTGGAGGCGTTGCGCGAGGAAGTGGCGCTCAACGTGAAGTACAAGCTGAAGAACACGATCTTGTTCCAATATGACGCGCTGATCGACCCCGGACTATTGGAAGCGGCGATGAAGTCCGACAGGGAGCTGACGGAATTCGGCCTCTGGTTCGAGATGTCGCGCCCACTCAACGAGGCAGCTGGGCTGCCGTGGCGTCCGAAACATGATCCCTCTTGGGACTGGGACTGGTACATCAATCCTGGATTCCTCATGGCCTATACGCATGACGAGCGGAAGGCGATCATCGACACGGCATTCTCGCGGTTCAAGGCGGAATTCGGATGCTACCCCAAAAGCGTGGGCTCATGGCTGCTCGACGCCTGGTCCATGGACTACATGGTGAGGACTTACGGCGTGGACGGATTCTGCATCTGCCGCGAGCAGGACAACACCGACGCCTACGGCCTTCGCGGCGGCTATTCGAACGGCGCCTACTATCCCTCGCGCCGCAACATGCTCTCCGCCGCCGTGGACATGGCCAACGCCGTGCAGGCACCCGTCTTCAAGATGCTCACGCCCGACCCCATCTACAACTACGCGAAACCGAAGGAACGCTTCCCCGACTATCCGTTCAAGAGCGGCTGCCCCACCATGGAGCCGGTCTGGTCGGGCGGCAACGTGAAGGCGATCGTCGACTGGTTCTTCCGCATCTACACGCAGGCACCGGGGCTGCTCAACCTCTCCTACATGCAGACCGGGCAGGAGAACGGCTTCGGGTGGACGAAAATCAAGCAGGGCCTGCCGTACCAGTGCGCGTGCATCGCAGCTGCGCGCGACGCGGGAAAACTGGCCGTGGAGACGATGGGCGAGACGGCTCGGCGGTTCAAGGCCGACCATCCCCGGAACTGCCCGCAGACGCAGGTGGCGCTCGACGACTGGTCCGGCGCCGGCAGGAACAGCATCTGGTACAACAGCCGTTTCTACCGCGCAAACCTCTTTCGCGATGGCTCCCGGCTCTACTTCCGCGACATCCACAAGATGAGCGACGCTTTCGAGGAGCCGTTCCTCGACAAGGTGTGCACGGGCTGGAAGGCCGAATACTTCACGCCGCCGGTGGTGGACGAATACCTTTTCAGGAAAGACGGTTCGTCCGGCGTCATGTCGCTGGACGGAGCCTTCGAGCGGATGGACGTGACGGTTCTTCCCGGCGACAGGCTCGCCGTCGTTGCGACGCGCGCGGACGGCACGGCGGCGCGGATCGTGTTTGACGAACGCGGAGTCAGCGTGGACGGAACGGGCATGGCCGTCGAATATCCGCAGCCGTTCAGGGCGGCCGTCCGTCTGCACGGCGGCAGGCTGTCGTTCGACTTTCAGGGTTTTCGCTACGCAATCGGATACGAGGCAGAGGTCGAAGCCACGCACGGCGGTTTCGCATTCCGTCCGACTGGCGGACACATCCGGCTTGATCTCTCGCTGCCAGACGAAGGGAAATAAGAGCGAGGCGTTCCTAAAAAAGATAGTGCCGTTCTGATTTAGGATAGTGCATCTTCGGCACGAATGCTGTATAATTCCAAAAAGTTTGCTGGCGAAATTTTACCGAAGAGAGGATGTTGGCATGAAAAAGAACGTGATGCGGAAGTGCGGCTGGATGGCGGCCGTTGCGGCGGTGTGCCTGTTGCCCTGCGTTGCCGGGGCGACGGAGGCGACGTCGCTGGGCGTGCTCGATCCGGAGGACGCGACGACGTATCTCTCCGCCGGCATGCAGATATTCAAGGGCGATCTCGTGAAGCAGGGCACGGGCACGAATTCACTTTCGGTGGCCGATGTCCATGCGGGAAAGGGCCGTGTGGTGGTGGCCGACGGCGTGCTCGCCTTGTCGGGCGCGACCACGGCCAACCAGCCGCCGAAGCCGCTGGGGGTCCTGACGAACGCCGCCGTGTGGTTTGACGCCTCGCTGTCGAACAAGATCGGCTTTGTCGAGGGGTCGACGGTGAACGTCAGCCAGTGGCTCGATGTGCGCGAGACGGGAGACGGCACGTCCCAGAACCCCTATCGTTACTGGCGCGCGGTCTCGTACACCAACCTCGGACACTCCGCGACGTATGCGCCGGATCCCGACGGCTGGTTCCCGACGTACAGCCCGGCGGCAAACGGCGAGAACGCCTACGTGGACTTCGGCCAGTATTCAAGCGGGCGCACGATGCGCTTCCGGGACTCCTCCGGCAGCGTGAAAAGCGTGGAATATCTTCGCCATGCGTTTGTGGTGCTCGGTACGCACGACGGGCACTACGGATTCGTTTTCGACCCCGGTGGCGGCAGCGTGATCTTCGTGCCGGAGAATTATGGGAGTCTGGTCAATTGCACAATGGGGCATTTCATCCAGTCGTCGGGTGGCTGGACGGTGCTGCTTTCCGGCGTGTTTCGTGTGGACGGCGTGGCCGTCGACCCCGTGAACGATGCCAAGCCGAACGGCGGCTACCAGCTGCTGGACATCGCAGCCGGCAAGGAGGGCTGGAAGCCTCAGGGGTTCTTTTCGCACAACGACATCTCGAACGACGCTAACGGATACCGCCAGGGCGGCGGGCGCCTCTGCGAGGTGATTCTGTTCAACAAATCCCTGGACGAGCGAGACAGGGTAAAAGTGGAGGCCTATCTTCGCCACAAGTGGTTCGGGGCGAAGGTGTCCGCCGCGTCGTATGTCGTCGGCGAAAAAGCGACGCTTGCAATTGATAACTCAGGAGGAGGGGACGGCGTTTCGTCGGTTGCCGGCAATGGCATCGTCGATCTCGTTGCCGGTGGACTCGACATGCCCGATCCCGTGCCCCTTGCGACGTATGGCGGCAACACGTACAGCGCCACGACTGGCGGCGTCGAGCGCACTTCATCGGGAGGTGCCACGCTCGTGAAGAGCGGCGACGGAACGCTCGTGGTGGGCGAAGTGGCTTCGGGCGTCGCCAAGATTGACGTGCAAGGCGGAATCATGCGCCTGCGGCAGAGCGTGGTTCCCGCCGATCCGATTCCCACGAATCTGTGCGGCTACATCGAGGACCCGTCGTTCGAGGCATTTACCGATCAAAACATAGGTCAGGGCAACACGAAGAGCCTTTCGACATCGAGCGCAATTCATGGCTGGAAGTCTTACCGCGGCGATTATACATACGACTCTGCCGTGGCGCGATACAAGGCTCCGGGACAGGGCGGAGCCTATAACTACGCCCTCGATAATCCTTCATACGCTTACCCGGATGGGATGTATGTCGGGGTTCTGCATATTACAGGCGGCCTGCAAACGACGGTGACGCTTCCGGCGGATGGCATCTACCGGCTCTCGTACTGGCTGGCCCAGCGGCCAAACTACAAGGGGCACGAGCATCGCGTCTTGATTGACGGCATTCCGGTCGCGCAGGTGAAGGCATGGGATTCTTCGCGTAATTGGCATCTGTGTTCGTTCCGCTTACCAAGGCTCGCAGCTGGAGAGCATACGCTTGTTCTTGCGAGCGACTTGAACGACAGCACGGCGACGCGCGCTGTCGACTTCAACGTGACGGACAGCATCATGTCCACGGGAAACCTTGTGGGCATGGTGGACGATTTCCACGTCGACTGGATCGAGTCGGGAACTGGACAAGTGGCCATCAGCAACGCCAGCTTCGAGGTGACGTCATTCAGCGCACGCGGATACGAGCAGAACCCCGCAGACCTTGGCGGGTGGGAGTATGTTTCCACAAACGAACTCAACTACGTGTTCCTTGACCAGACATGGATTAATCAGCCCCGACTCCATCCGGCGTCCGACGGATGCCGAATCCTCAATCTCGTCAAACAGGTGCAGATCGGGCAGAACATCACGTTCCCCGAGGCGGGGACGTACATCTTGACATGTGCCGCGGGCGGCACGAGACAGGATGTTGCCGACAATTGGGGAAAACTTCGGTTTTCACTTGGAGACAGCGAGATCGGCACCTTGGACTGTTGGAGCTATCCAGTCATGAAGAAGTACTCCCTTCCTTTTACGGTATCCGAAGGTAATCTTTCCGCGAAACTCGTCATCGCCAGTTTGAGGGAGAAATCGGTCGTTTCGCTTGACGACATCCGTATCGCCAAGGCTTCGTCGGCGGTGATCGAGCAGAACACGTTTGCCTCAGGCGGATGGAGCAAGGACGAGCCGCCGTCTTCCATCTATGACGGATCGGGCAAGGTGTCGTGGATTACGCGGGCAAGTGACGTAGACTTGTTGGCATGGGGGAAAACTGAATTCGAAGGCGAGGGACATCGCGTGGGCATACGCAACAAAGCCTCCATCTGGCGCACCGTTGCATTCCCGGCCGCCGGCACCTATCGGCTCACCATTTCGTCCATCGGACGTTTCTACCGCTTCAACGACGTGTATCTGGAGGATCCCGGGATCCTGACGCGCTACAGCGGCAACGTGTTCAACGCCTGGGTGGCGAAGGGCGGCGTCACGAACGTCGTGGGGACGTTCGGCGTGGACGACCGCGAACGGTTCGTGACGCACCGGTTCCTCTTCGAGCTGCCGGAGGGAGGCGACTGGGAGGTGGGCTTTAGCGGCCTCAAGGAGTCGCAGCAGAAGGTCGCGGGCAGCAGCAACTACCACAGCTGCGGCGGCGTGCTGGACGGACTCGTCATCGAGCAGGTGACGCCGAAGGCGAAGCCGACGATTCCGCAGGCGGCGACCATCGAGGTGGCCGACGGCGCGACGCTTGCGCTTGACTACCTCGGAACGAACGAGGTCGCGTTCGTGCGTCACGCGGGCAAGAACTATTCGGGTGACATCAACGCGCAGACGTGTCCGGCGTTCATCACCGGCGTGGGGGCGCTGTACGTCCGCCCCAAGGGAACGGTGATCATGTTCCGATAGGTGCGGAATCATGAAGAGGGCGCTTCTGGTCGGCTTGCTGGCGGCTGCCAGCAATGGGACGCTTTACGTAGACGCGAAGCAGCGGGTGGCGGAATTCCCTGACGTCCCGTGGAAGGAAATGCGCGCCGAAGTCACCCCGCGGGAGGCTCGGATCACGGATGCGGGCGGGAGGCGCCTGTTCACGATCACGCCGTCGCCGCGCACGGCTTCGCTGGAAGGGCTTGTGTTGATGCCGCGTGACGACAGGCTTGAGGTCGACGCGCGCGTTCCGATGAAGCGCGGCCTCAGGAGGCTCGTCATGCGCGGGCATCCAAGGGACTGCGATTTCCTGTTCGGCAAACCATGCACGCACCTTGCGGACTGGTATGGCTCCGACGGTTCCGAGCTGAACATGTATCTGGAGGGGCACGATGCCGACGTGAGGTCCTACTACTACGACGAGCGTCCGTGTCCGTTGGCCGGCCGGCGCAGGGTCTTGTCGCAGCTCGCCTCGCCCCCAGCGGCGACGAAGGGGTTTGCGTTCCGCTACGACATCATGAAGTTCGGCGACGGGCGTTTCGCGTACTACGGCACGCGGGCGGCGCCGCTGGAATATCTGCAGCCGGAGCGCCCGCCGTTGCCGAAGCATCCGCCGGAACTGGTGTTCCATGCGACGTTCGACGGTTCGCCCGAGGCGGCGTTCGCGCGCGGCGATTCGAAGCCGACAAAGGCCAGCGGGCTTGCGTACGCGCCTGGACGCAAGGGACAGGCGGTGAGGATGTCCGCGAAGTCGCGAAGCGCGCTTGCTTACAGGACGGATGGGAACCTTGATCTGCGGCAGGGGACGGTCTCGCTCTGGGTGAAGCTGGAATGGCCGAAAGAGGGGCAGATGGCCTGGCGGTCGATGGTCGGATTCCCCGAAAGCGGCAGGATTACGGGTAACGGACAGTTCTGGCTCTGGTGGTGGGGACGCAATCTGCGCTTCGACGCGGCGGACGACACGCGGCACGCCAACTGGGTGCAGCCTTCGATTGACGGCGAATGGCGGCACGTGGTCGCCAGCTGGGACGACGAGCGGTTCAGGGTGTGGCTGGACGGCGAATGCGCGCTTGATTCCGCGCGGTACAACCCCACGACGACGTCGGGGCCGATGGCGGCGGTGCTTCGGCGGAGCACGTTTGACTTCTTTACGTACGACCGCGTGCCGACGGACGTGTTCTACGTCGGCTGCATCAAGGACGGCAGGCAGATCGACGGCCTCATCGACGAACTGAAGGTGTGGAACGCCCCGATGCAGGAGGAGGAGGTCAAGGCGCTCTGCGAGAAAGAGGGCTGCCGTCCGGTCCGGGGGAAAGGTTCAACGTCCGCTTCCCGTGCCGCCCCGCCCGACTATGCGGCGTTGTTCGCCGGCGATGGCGCGAACCCCTACGAGCGTAGAAGCGGGGGACCCGACCTGGAACTGGTGGAGACGATACGCCTCGACGAGGCGGCCGTGGCGAAGCTTTCGGAGATGAACAGGTTCCGCAGCGTGGGAAAGGTGGCGTACCGCAGACTCGGCGACGCGACGTATCTGGAGTGCGGGGCGCGGGAGAACGACAGGTTTGCGATCAGGTTTGCCGTCGATCCCGCATATCCGCTTTACTGCATCGACATCGACTACCCCGACGACGCGAAGCGCACGGCGGACATCCTGGTGCAGGGCGCGCGGACGACGCAGTGGGACGGGTGCACCGGGGCCGACTACGCCCTGCAGGTGGGCTATGCGTGCGGGGACGAATATCCGTCGTCCGGGAAGATGCGGACCCACAGATGCCTGTACTGGACGAGCGATGCCGACGTCGCGCTCATCGTGACGACCGCCCGGAACGGCGTGCCGGCCGCCGTGGGCGAGGTGCGCGTCTACCGCGTGAAGGACGCCAGGTTGCCGTCGCTGCAGGTGAACGAACCGCCCGCGAAGGACGGATGGCGCAGGACGCTCGGCCTCTACTACGAGGATCTGGCGATCGGATACGACTTCGCGACCCGGCGGACGAGCGGCAGGGAGCTGGACGAGCTTTCCACGATGATCGACCGGGCGGCCGCGTACATGAAGTACTGCGGGCAAAACATCATGTTCTATCCGGGCGTGTGGTACGACGGTCTCGTGGGCGAGGGGAACTACAACCCGCGGGAGCACGCGGAACGCTACCTGGAGGCGTGGTACGTGAAATTCGCGAAGGAGGGGCTCTCCTTCGTGCCGACGATCAATCCGGACAACATGGCCATCGCCCCCGGAGTCGTCACGCGCAGGACGATGGACGACGGGTCCCTCAACTCCTCGCCGATCGCAATCCTGTCCACGGGGCGTCCCAACTGGGGCGGCCGCTGCAACACGCCGCCGAACTTCTGCTTCGGGCATCCCGACGTGCGGCGTGAAATAGAGCGCCAGATCGACGTGCTGCTGGACCAGGGGGCACCCTATCCGAGCTTCAAGGGGATTTGCATGCACATGACCATGCACAACATGCTCTGGTGGGGCGACATCTCCAGCGGCTACAACGACTACGTCATCGACGCGTTCGAGCGGGACACGGGGATCCGCGTGCCCCGTTCCACGACGGCGCTCCGCGCCCGCGCGCATGCGCAATGGCTGCGCGACAATGTCCGCGAGGCGTGGATACAGTGGCGGTGCGACCAGGTGACGGCGTTCTACGCGCGCATGGCGG
>JAFRSR010000382.1 GCA_017427485.1 Kiritimatiellia bacterium | reverse complement strand
GCTTCGTCGGACGAGACTCCCGCACGTCGGTCACCCTTCGCACGGCCCGCCCTCCTACTCATATCACGACATATCTATGAGATTAGCTCCTTTCAACTAATAAGTTCTGCCAAGCTTTCTTGGCGTACCACCAATGGGGTCTGACCCTCTAGTATCCCATCACGAATCAAGAAGGTCGTCAAGGGTCAGCATGTTCTGCGCGACGGATGCATGCACGCCGGGCTTGATCCCCTCGGCAGCAATGACGGTTATGCGGCAATTCGCCGTCGTCCCGGTGTCGGCGCGGAACGCCTCGCGCCGGTTGAGGAGCTTCGCCTCCTCTTCGGCGGTGATCTCGTAGGGCGTCCTGTAGAACTTCATCTCGCAAAGGTTGACGTTGCCGTCCTGTCGCTCAAGCACCAGGTCGATCTGCGCGCCCTTCTCCCGCTTTGAATCCGCGCGTTTCCGCCAGGAATAGACCTCGCACCCGACGCCTGAGATGCCCAGCGCCCTCTTGATCTGGTCGATGTGGAGAACGCAGACGCGCTCGAAGGACTGTCCCTCCCAGTTGGCGAGGCGCGACCCGCCGACGGAGTTCATCCAGAAGTTCGGATCATGCACGTTACCGTTCATGAACGAGAAATGGAAGAGCGTGAAATTGTCGGTCAACTGGAAGAACGCGTCGCGGTTCTTCTTGTGCCATGCGTTAAACTGGCGTACGAAATCGCAGCGGACAAGCTCCTCAAGGGTTTTCTTCATCGTCCCGCCGTTGGTGATGCCTGTCTTTTCGATCAGCTCCTCACGCGTCACTCCGGACTTGCACGAGGCCAGCGCCGTGACAATCTTGAGGTGCGCCGTGGCGTCGTGGAAAAGCGAGGAATAGAGATAGCCGAACTCGTCCCGCAACTTGCCGTGTTCCGCGAAGCAAAGCGAATCCACGTTCTGGGCGAAGCTCCGATCGCCCCGCAGAAGGCTCCAGTAGTACGGCACGCCGCCGAAAATCATATACGCCTGACAGATTTCATGGCGGCTGAGCGTGACGCCGAGGGACGCCGCGTATTCCGAACACTCCTTAAGGGTGAAAGGACGAAGCCATATCCTGTCCGTCAGGCGGTCGTGCAGCCCTCCCTTGTTATGCACGATGTTCTCGACGATCCACGATGTCGCAGACCCGCAGACGACCATGAACACGTCCTTCTCCTTCCTGACCAGCATCTGGTTGTTCCAGAAGTACTCGAAGGACGACACAAGCTTCGAGCGCGGCGTATCCATCCAGGGCATCTCGTCGATGAACACGACCTTGCGTCCGGCAGGCGCCGCAGCGACCAGCTCCGAAAGCCGCGCAAACGCATCAAGCCAGCTTGCGAGCCTCGGGCATTTCCGATACCCGTACTGCACGAGCGAAGCGCGAAACGCATCCAGCTGATCGCGCAGGGTTCCGTCGCGAACGCCCGTGTGATAGAAGGTAAATTGATCAGAGAACTTCTCCCGAATCAGATATGTCTTGCCGATGCGACGTCTGCCATATACGACAACAAGCTGCGACTCGGGACGTGACAAATCCCAGTCCAGCGCCTTGATTTCTTCTTTTCTGCCTATCATAAACCTACCTTCCCGTTGAAGACGGGAGATATTATACCATATTTTTGAGATAATTACACAACTCGCGCAAAAAATATCTTGAACGCCGTAATTATCTTGTGATATTTCGGACTTAATTACAAGGTTCGCGTGTATCCATGGGTCCGATGGACGCACAATTGTTCAGCAACTTGCTGAACAATTTGCACTATCCCTTTGGACACGTCTCATCATGCTCCTTGCGATCTTACGCCCAAATCAAAACTTTCTCGGCACTTTATCCTACGTTCTCGGTACGTTCTGAAGTTTTCTCGGCACCTTCCATCGCATTCTCGAGAGATTAGTTTTATAAACCTTCAAGACCACTTGATTTTTCGCCTCTTAAGAATCGGACACCTTTCTTTTCGCGCGTATCGTGTCTCGGGCAAAAGCACCGCAAGACCGATATCTGCTCATAATCTCATGAGCATCATGATGTTTCCAATTGTACATATCTTGAACGCCCAAGAGTCCCCCCTTACAAAAGGCATAAACAAATGATTCTGCATCACACGCTGAGAAACCAATTCCTTCATTATCATAGAAGAATGAATACGGCCAGTCATGCGAGAACCATTCCAGCGTGTACTTCAGGAATCCGGTAGGAATAACACGGACATATTCTGACCCCCTTGCAGCATTTACAATAGAAAGTCTCATTTTACATTTAACGGGCTCACCTGTATTATGCTGGATTGATTCGTCCATTATCTTTAAGTATTCAATTGCGTCAGCATCTGAACTTCCCCATAGCCCAGCGCCCCCCAAGTAAACCCTGACGCCTTTCTCCAACTGGCCCCTCTTGCGAATGAAGGTATAAGTCCTGAGCGAATTCCTCTCCTTGCCTGAGAATGTCATCATAAGATTTATGGGTTCTGCCCAATTACCTTCAGGGCCAAGAGACTCTACGAGAATTCGTACATAGTTGAATTCCTCATACTCGCGAACATCCATCACTTCAGCGCGTTCATACCAGTCACTGACGATGTCATGCATTGCCTCTTCGGGCTCTCCGTGAATATCAAGAATGCTCTCAATGTAGAACCTTTGCCTCTCTACGCTCGGTGAGATCGGGACGAAAAGACGGCCTTTCAGTTCCGCAAAGAAATCCCTGTACGTCCTGAATCCCGGCAATGTACTCCATGTCTGCATTAGATTTCCTTTAGATACACATCCATCCATATTGAGACGAAGAATTCGTCCACAAGCTGTTTGTCCCTAACCTTTGCGACAATAAGTTTCCCTGCGTCCATCAATCTGGCTAATATCCCATTCTTTTCTCGCGGCACATAGCCTATATTCACACCCTCCGCCGTCTCAACGCGAATTGCAAGCGGGTCAAAACTGTTTCCGGGTTCACGCTTCAGTACAAGTGCATCCCCTGCACTAATGTTTTCGCATTTGACCAACATGTCCCGTGTTTCCAAAGAACGTGCCACTTCCATCCCATCCAAGAATACCTCCAGCCCAAACGGTAACGGAACCTGGCTTGTGAGATTCTTAGTCTCCATCCAGTTATGATCGATTGTTGCAAGTTCTCCAGACATCAATGTTCCTCCTTCCATTTGCGCTCGTACAGAGAGATTTTTTCCTCTGCGGACTCAATAAGCTTCTTAAGCGCATTCTGGCGAGCTCTAACTTTATCATCATTCTCAAAAAGGTCTTTCCAAACGTATGGCTCTTCACCCCAAAGAGCATTCAGGCGTAGAGACACTTCCGTAAGTCGATCTTCTAGCCTTGCAACTTCCATCCTCAATTCGTCAATGCTGTTACCAAATGTGCATGCCTGAACGCCAGCAAGCACATCATCTACCATGGCAGAGAGGAACTTAAGTTCAGCCCAGTTTTTGTCATCATATGCCCCTTGAATCTTATTCCAAAGTTCCTTTGCCACCTCAGGAAGTGAAGGATTAATGTCTGGATGTAATTTCTTCACTGCATTCAAGTATTCCATCCTGATAGCAGTTGTCTCTTCGTCGGAAAGGCGTTCCTGTATCATGTTAAACGCCGCATTTTTCAAAGCTTCATGTCGCTCCCGAATCTGCCGCACATAGTCTTCAAACTCCCGCTTAAGACTATCTTCTATGGCAATGTAGTCTGGCTTTTCACCGCGATTCAATGCCTGCTGCCTAAGTTCAAAACGTCTCCGCCATCGGCGAATCTCGATTTTCAATTGAAAAAGGCGACACTCAAGTTGTCCGACTTTCACCATGTACAATGATTTGAGATTAGGGCCCATAATACTTACCGTATGCATATACACTTCTACTACATCAGCACACTTGCTACGCAAGTATTCCTCACGCATCTTTAGCATATGCCACTCTGGATTCATAACGATGCCGTTATTCATTGGATGTACCTCCGTACACATCGATATCCTTGTAATCTTGAGTATGCACTTGCATTCTCTACTCTTCTTTCTTTTGGGCGCGATGAATGATATCACAAAAAATGGCGGGGACATGCCCCGCCTCAAAAATGTCAATTCAAGATTGACCCGGTCAAAATCGATCGTCACAAGATTGACTTCAATCCGTTTCGCACCATTATGTCGTTTATATCCTCTAGGTTCCATATCTTATTATTGATACAATAAGCGAACACCTCGTCTTCAGGAAGTGTTGCAGAAAATGCAACCCCCGCCGCCTTCATCAGAAGTTCCGCCTCGTCCATCTCCAGCTGAAGACCGATACAGAAACGCATGGCGGTGCGCTTATCAACGGTAGAACCCTCGTTAGAGACTATACGCGAATATATCTGACGACTTATCCCTGCACGTTTATAAGCCATTGGCGCAACACCATTGCATTTCTCTCGCACATAGATTAATAACCGCGCCGGAAAACTCAAGACTACCGCATGAAGATTGGGTGGCCCTGAACGACGTACTACGCTGAGATCCTTCGTGTCAAACAACACCTCGCAACTTGCGGAAGCAGAACTGTCAGGGACAGACTGAGACCTCCCATAAGATATCACACGAACGTCAGAATGCTCCCAGGCATGATTACAACGAGTCGCTTCAACAAGTCGTCTAGCATCGCGCACACATGCGTCAAGTTTGCCTGTAGGCAATCGTGACGGCATCTGAACATCTACGTCTTCCAATACAGCATCTATTGAATCGTTTATAAACATTGTGTTATTACATTCCATTATCAGCGAGCCAGTTTGTTCGTGCGGTTAGTGTTCATTGAAGTAATCGTTTCGTGCGCGTAAGAAAAATGGAAACAGAATATCACTTGCTTTTTCTTGCATTTGTTTTTGCCTGCAATCTTTGAAATACCATTGAACTATGCTGGAAAGCACTTTAATCTTTGCTTCGAAGATAGGCAGTTTAAGTATTCTTTGACAATTGTCGATCTTCTCTTTCGCAGAATCTGATGACATGAGAACACTTATGGTTTTATAAATATGATTGAACCAATCAGATGAAATCGCCATGCGAAGTAAGCCTAAATATATATCTGCAACATACTTTTCTTTTCGCTTTGTTTGGATTTCCCCCGTCTCGTCGGCGTATTTCATGGCAAAGTATGCTCCAACCAAGATACTCCAAGCCTCGTCATAAGTAAGTTCAACATATTCAACACCACTCTTTCGCAAAAAATATTTCGCTTGAACCTCAATCATTTGAGCGTCAAAGATGTTAATTGTTATAAAAGCGGGATTGAGTGTCGATGCTCCCATATCAACCACACGTACAGGACCTTCATTATCGGGCAAGACGGCTGATGTGTATTCTTTGCCAAAGAGTGTCATGACATTCTCCTACAGGCCCCTGATTATAGAACCGTTAGCAAGACGAGCAAACGCGGAGTCTGACACTCCTCTTGCGAGAAGATAAACATCAACTTCTGTATCTCTATCGGCAGCAAACCGTCAGGATCGGTGCCGATGCGCGACAAAATGCTATTTTCCTGGGCGAGCGTCATTGGATATCCTTTCGGGACAAAAGAAAGTATACCATAATTCGCTGCCCCATGCGCAACAACTCAGCAAATCACGGCAATGCCGAGAACTCCTGACACTTGTTTATCCAATCTTCCAATACTGCCTTGCCGCATGGGTCACCTCAATCTCAACACCATCAGTTCCTGCCAGCCGCTCGGCCAAGCGCACGGCGGAAGGCGCGGAGATAGGCGTCTCCGTTCTTGACGTCCGGCATGAGATAGCAGCCCTCGGTGTATTCGTTCCAGGCGTTGATCAGAATCGCGCCCGGCTTCTTCGGATCCGTCTCGGCCTGACGCCGCACCGCGCGCACGCTGCGCGCGAACGCCTCCGGCGAAAGGTCGCGGATGATCCCGAGGTAGGGATACCACAGCGTCCGCCACGGGAACGGCTCGTCGAGACGGCAGCGCGGCGACGGATCCCAACCCCGCGAGACGACGGGAATGAGCGGAACGGGTGAACCCGCCGCCACCTTCGCGTTGAACGTCGCGTGGAGGTCGGCGAACTCCTCGTGCGAGAAGAGCTGCCGGCGCTCGCCCGTCTCCGCCACGACCTTCGAGTCGTCGAAGTCGTAGGGCGTGATGTTGTAGGCGGATACCGACACGAACCCGGCCTCGGCCATCCGCGCCGCCGTCCCGGCGTTGCGCACCATCGCCGAGAAATGCAGCGGCGGCAGCCCCGCCCGCGCCATCCGCGCCTGCGCTTCGGCGAAAACCTTCCGCGTCGCATCCGGGCCGCCCAGCCCCTTCACAAGCTCACGCGCCGAGTAGATCGAGAAGAACAGCTTTCCGTCCTTGCTGTAGTACTCCGGCTGCGCGAAGTAGTGTTCAATGCAGTAGTCGATCGCCGCGAGGAATTCGTCGCGGTCGTACTTGAGCCGCCACCAGAACCGGTCGTTGCACTTGCCCGGCGCCGTGCGGAACACATCCGCCCGGTTGTGGTTCGCCCACATGAGCGCGAACTTGATCCGACTCCTGTTCGGCGCGCGCAGGAAGCCGCGCTCCAGCGCCTCGTGCTGGATGGGATGTCCGTCCGCCCAGTACCAGTCATAGACGAACACGTCGATGCCCGCGTCCGCCGCGAGGTCGATCTCGCCCGCCACGTCGGCGGGATTCGAGTCGTCGGGGTGCCCTGCGACGAGACGCAGCGGCTGTTCGTGCCCCTTGAACCGGGGGATGGCCGAATCGACGTAATCCCACTCCGTGCGCCCCTTGCCGAAGATCGCCTCGCCTTCCGGGTAGACGTGCCACTCCGGATAGTAGATGCAGAGGACGTCCAGCCCGCGCCCCCCCGCAGCGGACGCGTCGGCTCCCGCCGCCCCAAGAACCAATGCGCCGACCATCGCCAGCGTACCGATAATGACCTGTCTTTTCATTGAAATTGTTCCTGCCTTGCCTTGCAGACCTCTCCTCTCGCCACGGCGCATAGTATACCACATTCAAAGAGCCTGCCCCATGAATCTCATGTCAACTAACATCCGTTAGCTCTGCTTGCGCCAGGCGCGCGGCGTCATGCCGTGGGCGGACTTGAAGAGGCGGGCGAGCTGGTTCTTCGACACGTAGCCGACGAGCGAGGCCACCGTCTCGATGGAGAGACCTGGATTGCCAAGAAGGAGCTCGGCCTGTTCGAGCCTCACGGACTGGATCTCGTCGAGGATGGAACGCCCGACGGCGCGACGGAAACGCGCCTCCGCGGTCCGGCGCTTGAGCGCAAGCCAGTCGATGACGTCCTTCGCCCCGATCCCCTCGTGCACATGCAGGCGGATGTACTCCAGCGCGGCGGCGATCTTCGCGTCGCGTTCCCGGCGGATTCGCGTGGAGGCGCGATGGACAACGCCCAAGTCGCCAAACGTCTGGCGCTGCGGTTTGCGCGCCGTGCCGTCCACAGCGGACGCCAGCATCTCGATGGCCGCGGTCCCGGCGCGGAAATAGTCGGGGGCGATGCTGGAGATGGTCACGGGCGCGCTTTCGCAGCGCGGCACGTCGTCGTCGACGCCGAGAACCGCCAATTCATCGGGTACCTGTATGCCGACCCGCGTTGCGGCGGCGATCACCGCGCCGGCGATTTCGTCGTTTGCGGCAAACACGGCGCATGGCTTGGGCAATTTGCCGAGCCGGTCGCCCAGAGCGGCTTCGTCTGACGGCGGGTCGTTCGTCTTGCGCGGCGTGAACGAAATGCAGTCCTTGCCGTATGCGGCAAGCGAGTGGGCGAATGCCGTGCCCAACTCGTCCGACCAGTCGGCGCGTCCATGCCAGCCGACGAACGCGTGGTGGGCCCAGCCGAGGCGCAGCAGCTCCTGGGCGGCGAGTTGCGCAGTGGCCGCGCGGTCGTGCACCACGGAATATGGCTGCGCTTTCGCGGTCGGGTTGACGTGGACCACGGGAACGCCGAGGTTGCGACGCGGCAGGACATCAATGCCCGAAGGGACATACAGCAGGCAACCGAGCGGACGCCATTCGGAAACGATCTCCGCACTCGTGCGGCGGCATTCGGCGAGCTCCACCGTCCGCACCCAGAACCCGTGAGCGGCGGCGGCAGGGCGCACGCCGTCCATGATCTTGCGGAAGGCAGACGTGTTCCTGTACGTGAAGGACACGATCTCCCGCGTCGGATGTCTTGATGCCGTTTGCACGCGGGTAGTATAGCAAACCACGCCTTGCGCAAAAAGTGGAAAATGTAATGCGCAAACTGGTGAAAACTTTTTCAAGGGATGGGCTATACTATTTGCCGTCATGAAGAGAGTGTTTTTAATGTTGGTGTCTGCGGCGTGCGCGTGCGCATGCGCCCAGCAGATCGAGTTCGCGAAGGAGCGGAAAGCGACGGTGAAGCGCTACCGGTTCGTCGGCAACCATCGCGAGGAGTCGATGTGGAGCGCGCTCTACGGCGCGAAGAGCGGCAAGATCTACATCGGGTTGTGCACGCACGCCGAGGCCGCGCACTTCTACGAGTTCGACCCCGCGACGGAGACGATGCGCCACATCGTGGACCTCACGAAGCTCCACGGCGAGCGCGGCGAGGGCATCAACACGAACGGCAAGATCCACGTGCGCATGGGCGAGGACAACGAAGGCAACGTGTACTTCGGCTCGCTCAACGAAGACACCGGCCCCGAATGCATCGACCCATCCAGCTACAAAGGCGCGTTCTGGTACCGCTACTGCCCGAAGGCCGACAAGGTCGAGGTGCTCGGCAGGATCAGCCGCCACTTCGGCCTGCTCGGCATGGTGATGGACCCGAAGTACATGCGCCTCTACGGTCTCGCGGAGGACGGCCACCTCTACATGCACGACATCGCGGCCAAGTACACGCGCGACCTCGGCAAGGTGGACGACTGGGACATCTGCCGCACGATCTTCGCCGACGACGAGGGCAACGTGTACGGCTCCTACCCCGTGGCGCGCATCTGGAAGTACGATCCGCGCAAGGACGAGGTGATCGACCTCCAGAACATCCGCCTGGAATGCGACAACTCCGTGCCGCCGCGCACGATGTCGAAACCGATGATCGACCGGAAGGTGATCTGGCGCGTCATCGAGTGGGATCCCGTGGAGAAGGTCGCCTACGGCATCATCGGCGGCAACTCCATGTTGTTCCGCTACGACGTGCACGCCGGGCCGGAGGGGAAGATCGACTACATCGTTCCCCTCACGGCCCCGCAGTACTGGAACGGCGCGAACGCGCGGCAGATTCCGTTCGCCACGCTCACGCTCACAATCGCCAACGACCGACGCATCTACTTCGCGCCCACGGCATCGGGGTCGTTCGACTATGTGGGCACGTCCTGGGACGTCCACGACGAGGAGGCGTTCCAGGCGAAGCTCGCCGGCGGCTACTTCCCGCCGGTCTCCTACCTGATGCGCTACGACCTGAAGAAGAAACAGCGCGAGGCGCTCGGACTGATGGTCACCGACGACGGATGCCTCTGTTTCGGAATGGGCGGCGCCTGCACGGGGCAGAAGGACGGCCGAATCTATTTCGTGGGGGCCGTCGAGGAGAAGGACGAAAAGGCCGTGGTCGGGAAGGTCTCCCGCCGCTGGCCGTTCTCCATGGCTCTCGTCGCGTATGATCCTTCGAAGGAGGTCAAGTGATGAAACGTCATATCGTCGCAGTCCTGGCGCTTTCCGCCGCGCAGCTCTTCGCGCAGAAGTGCGTCAATCCGCATTTCGACGCGCAACGGCTCGACTTCCGCGACCTCGGCTACCCCGGCGCCACGGAAATCCCCGCAGACTCGTCTCCCATCACGGCCCTTCTCGCCCACTCTAACGGACGCGTGTATGGCGCCACGACGGGAAAGGCCTCCCATCTCTTCGCATGGGACGCGCGCGTCAACAAGGTGTTCCCGCTCGGAATCCTCGCGTCCGCCAAGGGCGTGCACCACGCGCTCGTGGAAGGACCGGACGGCATCGTCTACATCGGAACGGGTCTGGGCGAAATCGGAACGCTGCGCCTCACGCGCGACATGCCGGAGGGCCGCCGCGCCATCGAGACGCAGCTGTGGAAGGACATCCAGTCGCACTACGCCGACTACGAGGGCGGACACCTCTACGCCTATGACCCGATCCAGGGGGACGACGCCGTCTATCTCGAGGGCACGCCCGCCCGCGTTGTCGACCTGGGCATCCCCGTGCCGAGCAACTCGGTCTACGCGCTGACGATCTCGCCCGACGGGAAGACGCTCTACGGCATCTCCTATCCCGACGCCGTGTTCTTCGCCTACGACATCGCGTCGAAAACGTTCACGCGCCCCGGCAAGTGGATGGAGAAGCTGTCCTATCCCGGTCCCGAGCGCACCTGGCGCGGCGTACCGCGCGCGCTGGCCTGCACGCCGAACGGAACGGTGTGGAGTTCCGGCGACGACGGACTCCTCCGCGCGTACATCCCCGCGCTGGGCGCGTTCTCGGAAACGCACATGCGCATCCCCGGCGAATACTGGGAGACCCAGGCGTACAACGGCTTCCCCGTGGTGGAGCAGCTCTTCGCGAAAGATGACGGCACGCTCGTGGGCACGACGTCCGACGGATTCATCTTCACCGCGCAGCCAAACACGGACACGCTCCAGAGCTGGGGCAAGCCGCGCGTGGAACGCCGCGTGCGCGCCGCCACGCTTGGCAAGGACGGACGGCTCTACACCATCTGCGGCGAACGGGACAACGTGTGCCGCCTCTTCTCCTTTCGCCACGACGAGGGACATCTCGACTGGGGGGTGCTCGGCGTGGACCGTTCGCCCTACTACGCAAAGATCGCCTACCAGTTCGACGCGATGGCGACGGCGGCGGACGGCACGATCCTCATCGGCGAGTCGGATCGTCGTGCGAAGCTCTTCCTGTTCATACCCGGCGGCACGGTCATGCCGGGGGTGCTCAACCCCACGAACCCGCGATAAAGCGCCTGAAAGGAGAATGACATGACACCCGTTCTTGCGACGATTGTGGCCCTGACGAATTTGATGGGGACGGTCGAGATCGACACGCGCGGCGCGCGCGTGACATCCTACGTGCCGGTCGGCGGCAACGAAGTGTTCTTCGCGTCCGAGACCGGCACGGGCGGCATGCCGCTCTGCTGGCCGTGGTTTGCGGGCCGGGGACCAGCCGGCTCGAAGCGGCACGGACTTGTCCGCGACCGCGTGTTCAAGGTTGTGGGCAACAAGCGCCACGCCTCCTGGGACAGGGAGGTGACGCTGAGACTGGAGTCCGACGGGGAGACGCGCAAGGTCTTCCCGCACGACTTCGCCCTGACCGTGTCCGTGCGCCTCAACGACCGGCTCACCGTCACCATGGTCGGCGAGAACACGGGGACAGACCCCTTCGAGGTGTCGGAGGCGTTCCATCCGTATTTCGCCGTCGCCGATTCCGCCCAATGCCGCGTCGACGGCACCGACACGTCCGAATACCGCCTGACGGATCCGGTTACGGGATGTGGTCTGTCGTTCACGGACGAGGGCGGCGCGGACCGACGCGTGTGGCGCCCGAACGCGAAAAGCCATCTCTCGAAGACGGTCACGCCGCTTGCCGCCGACGACTGGTGCCATTTCATCTGCGTGGAGAACGGCACGCTCACGAGTCCATCCTACATCCTCAAGCCGGGTGAGAAGCACGTGCTCAAAAGGACGATCCGCCTGTCCCTGACGCACGCGAACGCGAAGCCGATCGACCTGCAGTCCCAGATCGACGTTGCGGCGGCGTCCGGCGGCGGACGCGTGGTGGTGCCGCCGGGCGAATGGCTGTCGAAGAAGGCGATTCAACTGCGTTCCAACGTGGAGCTGCATCTTGCGGACGGGGCGACGCTGACGTTCCCCGACGATCCCGAAGCGTGCCTCCCGCCCGTCCGCACCAGCTTCTCCGCGATCGAGTACTACGGGCTCTCCCCGCTCGTGCGCGCCTACGGCGCGACGAACGTGGCCGTGACGGGACGCGGGACGATCGCGCCGCGGATGGCGCTCTGGCGCGAGTGGTTCAACCGCGACCGGCCGGACGCATTCGAGGGCATGCGCCAGCTCTACGAATGGGGCGAGAACGACACGCCCGTGGAGGAGCGCCGGTTCAAGGATCTCCTCGCCGCGCGCCTGCGTCCCTGCTGCGTGGAGTTCGAGCGCTGCCGCAACGTGCGCCTCGAGGACTTCCGCATCCGCGAAAGCCCGCTCTGGTGCATCCACCTGCGGCTGTGCGAGGACGTGACGGTGCGCGGGGTGGACATCCGCGCGCGAGGACACAACAACGACGGAATCGACATCAACGCCTCGCGGAACGTCCTCATCGAGAACTGCACGCTGGATCAGGGCGACGACGGATTCGTCATCAAGTCGGGGCGCGACCGGGACGGACGCCGCGTGGGAGTTCCCTGCGAGAACGTGGAGATCCGGAACTGCGTGATCAGGGACGGGCACACCCTGATCGGCGTCGGCAGCGAGGTGGCGGGCGGCGTGCGCAACATCTCGCTCCACGACTGCCGCGTAGAGGGCAATATCCTGTCGTCCGTCGCGAAGATCAAGACGAGCGACCGGAAAGGCGCCTATGTCGAGAACATCGTCGTCTCGAACGTGGTCGTATCCGGCACCGTGTCCGAAATCGCGAGCATCTACACGGACGTCGACTACCAGTGGGGCAAGTATCCCCCGCGGGAGCACCTTCTCACGCGCATCGACGGATTTCTCGTGGAGAACGTCACGGCGCAGGCCGCGAAGCGGGTCTATCACATCCGCGGCGACGCGCGCCTCCCCGCGAAGAACGTCAGGTTCAAGAACATCCACGTGAAAAGCAGCGCCAAGCCGAGCACGGCCGAAAACGCGGAACTGACCGTGGAAGACTGCGACCAATAGCACACCGACGCCCCCCACTATAACGGCTTGCGGGAGGGAAAGGCGATGTGGTAGACTAGTGGCGTCTGGAACAGATGAAAGGAACTTCACGATGAAAGACGCATTTCGCCTCGGCGCGATCCTTCTGACATGCTGCGCGGGCAGCCTGCTGCCGGCCGCGGAGCTCACCGGCGCAAACGCGGAAGTGGTGGTGGCGCCGGACGCCCCGCCCGCCACGCGTTTCGCCGCCGCGGAGATGACGAACTACCTCTCGCGCGCGCTCGGGCACGCGATCCCCCTCGTCCCGGCGCCCAGCGAAGGCCGCTACGCAATCATCCTCGGCACGAACGCGTGGAGCCGCGCCGCCGGTCTCCGTCCCGAGGCGCTCCCCCGCGATTCCTACTGCGTAAAGATCGAACCTAACCGCACCTACATCGCCGGCTGCGACAGCCCCACGCAAGACCCCGCGCGGCAAATCGCGCAAGGGTGGATCGGCAAGTTCGAGCACGCGACGCTCTTCGGCGTCTACGGCTTCCTCGACCGCCATGCCGGCGTGCGCTTCTACTTCCCGGGCGAACTCGGCACGGTCGTTCCCGACGTCCCGTCCATCCAGCTGACGGAAGGCAACTACTCCGTCACGCCGCGCTTCGCCACGCGTGACTGCTACCTCCACGGCGCAGGGCCCTACCCGGGCGTCGACCCCGCCGACGCGAAGGCCCAGCGCCGCGCCAAGGCCGTCTACTCGCTCCTCCTCCGCGAAGAGACCGACCGCATCCCGTGCTGCCACGGACAGAACCGGTTCAAGATCGCGGAGCGCTTCAGCGAGAGCCATCCCGAATACTTCCAGCTGCGCAAGAACGGCACGCGCTGCATCGGCACGAAGTTCGAGCACAACTGGATGGGACGCCAGCTCTGCCACACGTCGAAGGTGTGGGACATCTTCCGCGAGGACACGCTCGCGCGCATACGCAAGGGCGAGCGCTACGTGGACATCATGCCGCAGGACGGCATGTCCGCCTGCATGTGCGAAAACTGCCAGCGCGTGTTCAACACCGACGACTTCTCCCTCGCCTCCGGCTACGCCACGGAGCTCATCTGGTCGAACACCGTCGCCGTCGCGAAGGCGATCACCGACGCGGGCCTCGACGGCGGCGTGTCGCAGATGGCGTACGGCACCTACCGCAACATCCCGTCCGTCGACATCCCCGAGAACGTCAAGGTCGTGCTCGCCGTGGGCGGCCCGTGGTCCGAGTCGCATCCCGACATCCGCGACAAGCAGATCGCGTTCATCCGCTCGTGGGCGGAGAAGCTCGGGCGTCCCGTCTCGTGGATCTGGACGTATCCCATGAAGAACTACGGACGCCTCCAGGCACGCGACGTACCGCAGGTCGCGCCCCGCGCGTTCGCCAAGTTCTACACGCTCGCCGAACCGTACATCGACGGCTCGTTCGTGGAGTCGAACGTGGGCGAGTCGCTCGTGCAGAACTACCTCAACTTCTACGTGTTCTCGAAACTCGCCTGGGACGGGAAGATCGACGTCGAGCAGGTGCTCGCCGAACACCACCGGCTCATGTTCGGCGCGGGCGCGCCGCACATGGCCCGCTTCTTCGACGCCCTCGAGCGCAAGTGGATCGGCGAGATCGCCGTCCCCTCGCTCATCGGCGAGACGGAGATCGGCCCGATGCTGTACGGCCCGAACGAGATCGACCTCTGGCAGAAAATCTATTCCCGCGCCTTCCTCGACGAACTGAATCGTTCTCTTCAGGCGGCCGCCGCGGCCGTGCCGTCCGGCTCGCTGGAGGCGCGTCGCATCGCCTGGATCCGCGAAGAGCTCTACGAGCGCGCCGCGCGCCACCAGAAGGAGTTCATGAGCCTGCTCTCGCCGGACGTCGAACGGGCGCGACGCGCGGCCGACAAGGACGCGCGCGTGGTCGTGGAGTCGGGCGCGGACTGGAAAGGCTGGTCGCTCCCCAAGAACGTGCTGCGTGACGGCACGGCCGTGGGGCTCGTGGCGGACGGACGCGTCTACGTGGGATTCCGCCTGACCGGCGCGGCGGCGCTCAAGCCGAACACGAAGTACCGCCTCTCCTACTTCCTCAAGACCG
>JAFRSR010000045.1 GCA_017427485.1 Kiritimatiellia bacterium | reverse complement strand
TCGGGTCACCGGTCTCCTCCCTCCCTCCCCACCCTCACCCACGCGCCAAACTTCCATTTCCTCAAAATCACGCTTGCACGGGGTGGAGGAATAGGATATACTTTCCCCGTCTTGCCCCGAAAGGGCGAGACGACAGATTACCCGCGCGGGAGGGGCGAGCAACCGTAGCCACCGCCGCGTTTGGGTTTGCGTTGTGTGAAAGCGTGAGAAACTATCACAAGAAGGCGCACTAAGAGGACACTGCCGTCCGTGCAGTCTCGCCTCCTTCGTGTATCTTCTTAAGGTCATTCTCACGCACCTCACACGATGCATCGGAGGGGGTGTCTATTTTCCCGCATCGTTTCCGAAATCTGGTAGGGCGGCGTGTCCCACGCCGCCGCTTGGGGAAGCGGCACTCTTGCCGCTTCTTCGAAAAAGGGGAAAGAGGCGATTTGAAAGAGAGCAACCGAAAGGAAACGAAAAAAATGAACATGAAGAAGATGATGGCGCTGGCGGCGGGTTCGCTGGCGATCGCGGCGCAGGCGCTCACGCTGTCCGTCAAGGACGTGAAGATTGCCCAGCGCTATCCCTGGGACGGACTCGTCGACATCGACTACACGGTCGTATGTGACGAGCCGACAACGAACATCTGGGTCTATCCCGTGGGCTACGATGCCGACTTCAACACGTCCGTCGCGCCGCGCACGCTGGAGGGCGACGGGGTGAACGGCCAGCCGGTGGCCGTTGGTGCGGAGGGCGAGAAGACCTTCCGCATGACGTGGAACATGGCCGCCGACATGCCGGCGAACTACAACCGCGCCAAGTTTTCGATGAAGATGTATGCCTACGCTGGCGCCGCGCCGTACATGGTGATTGATCTGAGCCCAGGAGCCGAGGCGGAGAAGTATGATGTCACGTATTTGAACGAGATTCCCGGCGGCGAATGGGATGACGAATACAAGACGAGCAAACTTGTGTTGAAATTGGTGTGCCCTGGGACGTTCATGATGGGTACGCCTGTCGATGAACCCGGTCACAGCTGGGTGAATGCCAACTATGAGATCCAGCATAAGGTGACGCTCACGCAGCCATTCTACATGGGCGTTTTTGAGTTGACACAAAAGCAGTATCAGTTGGTTACTGGTACTAATGCAACTTATTCAACTTGGTATGGTGGTGTGAATCGACCTGTTATGGGGGTCTCATACAATGATATACGAGGTTATGACCTTGGTACTAAATGGCCGAATGGCAAGCAGGTTGATGCAACGAGTTTCTTTGGAATATTGCGTACGAGGACTGGCATCACTTTCGATCTGCCGACTGAAGCCCAGTGGGAGTATACCTGTCGTGCGGGAACGGGGGGGGCTCTCAATAGCGGTAAGAGTCTGACGAACGCTAATCTTTCCGAGGTGGCGAGATGGTACAACAATCTTAGCGATGGCAAAGGTGGTTACACTGATTACCATACGGTTGTAGGCAAGTATCTTCCCAATGCGTGGGGCTTCTATGATATGCACGGTAATGTGGCTGAATGGTGTCGCGATTGGTGGCGGGCGTCTCTTTCAGAGACGGAGACGGATCCCAAGGGGCCTGAAAGTGGTTCATACCGTGTTGTGCGAGGTGGAGGTTCTCGCACTTTTTGGCGGAATAATAATAGTAGTGGTAGCAGTAGTAGCGTCAGCTATACTTATGCAGCTCGCTCGGGGGCTCGAAATTATTATATTACTAATCTCACTGGTTCGACGCCTGGTACTAAAACAGAACAAGTTGGCTTCCGCGTCGCTGCCTATCCCGCAGAGTAAATGAGGCGCTGGGCGGCAAGGATTGAACGCCGTGTCCGTGGGCGGGTGTGCATCCCCGCTCGCGGCGCGGATGTCAATGTCAATCGTCATGTTGAAGGGATGCGAGAATAGTAGAACGGGCTGCCAGCCCGTTCGCCTCCACAACGCGCTGGCAGCGCGTTGTACGGGTGGAAATGTGCCCAATCGGGGAAGCGGCACACTTGCCGATTCAGGAAAGCGCGCGCCCTTCGGTGCAGGTAAGCGGGCGGCGGTCGCGGGGCGACCGCCCTATCAAGCCGAACGCCACGCGGGGCTTTTACAGCGAGTGCAGGGACGGTCCGATGTGTTCGCGCGAGCGGCGGACGGACAGAATGTCGCACGAGGCGCGTTTTACTTTGTAGATGACGCGCGTCGTATGCTCCACGATGAGTTCGCGGATGTCCTCCCTGTTGATTTCAGGTACGATGCGTCCGGAACGGGGGAAATCCGGCAATTGGTTGTCTGCTGCGGCGATAATCCTGTCCGCCCACGCGGCGGCAATCTCGTGGCTGCAGCTTTCGTGTTCAATCCAGTCCTGCCGGTCACGGAGGCGTTTCAAGCCGCGTGGAGTCCATTTGACGGTGAACGGAACAATATTCATAGCCGTCCTTCCGCACGCAGCATGGCGCGTACCTCGTCAGAGGTATATGTTTCCCCGCGCTTGATCTCCTCTTCTGCGGCGCGCACGTCGTCCATGATTGCTAGCGTCTCGCGCATTTTCTGGAAATCGGCAACGTCCACGAACACCGACGCTGCGCGCCCGTTTTGTGTGACGAGAATCGGGCGGTGCGTTCGCCGCGTTTTCAAGATGCAGTCGGCGATTGTGCCGCGAAACTCCGAAAGCGGCATGATGTCTTCGGTGAAATCGATGTCAGCAAGAGGTTTTTCACGTACGGGCATGGCTAGTGTCTCCTTGAAAGATGCGGTCATTGTACAAAATCCTGTATGTCCTGTCAAGGGCGCAATTTTGAAAGGAACGAGATGATGAAGAAGGTGATGTCGTTTTGGGGTTTGGCGGCGGCGGTCGCGACAAGCGCGATCCTCCCGTCGTTGGCCGAGCCGATCGAGGGTTTCGATCTCAAGGTGGCGAGCGGCGAGAGCGCGGCGGCGCGGCTGGAGGCGCGTGCGTTGTCGCTTGTCGCGCCGCGCGTGGTGGCCGGCACGCAAACCCTCGTTTCCTCCAACGGCCTCACCACGACCGCCTGGGACACCACCGCCCTCGCGAACGGCTGGCACGAGGTGGAAGAGCCGGATTCGGCGGGAGAGCTGAAGGCTTCGCTCCTCGTGGCGAATCTGCCCTCCATTTCGGTCGAGGGAGGGCGCTTGACCTCAAATGCCACTTGGACTTCCAACGCGGTACACTGGGTACGCAACAAGGTCATCGTACCGAGCGGTGTAACGCTCACTGTGGCGGCGGGGGCTGTCGTGAAGTTCGGCGAGCACACGGGGATGTTCGTGGAAGATGGCGGAACGGTGAAGTTCAACGGCAATTCGTCGGATCCCGTGGTGCTGACGCACTTTGCCGATGACGTTTACGGTGGCGACAGCGACTTCGGAGCGACAAACGCCACATGGAATTCTTGGTCGCTCACAGCGCAGAGCGGTGGCACGATCAGCGACCTCTACACGCAGGTGCGTTATGGTACGGTGGGCACGCTTCCTACGCTCTCCATGCCGACGGCCGTCACGGCCACGCGGAGCGCGGGCAAGGCGCGAGTTTCGGTTTCATTTAACACCGCGCCTACGAAGCGTGCCGTGCTGACGTGGAAAACAATCGACGGCACGGCGAAGTACGGTGTCGATTTCACGAAGAACGCGGGCGAGGCCGTGTGGGTCTCCGGCACGACGGTCTACTTCGACATCCCGCTTGTCAACTTGGAGGACGTGCAGGAAGTACGCAACTTCACGATCGAACTTGTGACGGTGGAGGGCGCGAATGCCAATCCGTCACGGCTCAAGACTACCGTGTCGATCACGGGCGGCGAGGGCGCGGCGATGGTGCCCACGTGCGCGGCAAGCGAAGAGAGCGAGGCGATCCGCCTGGGGACGCGCGAGCCCGATCCGAAGCCAGATCCGGTAGCTGCGACGATGTCGATTGAGGGAGGGCGCCTGTCCTCAAGCACCGTATGGCCGACTGCCGCAACAAACTTCGTGCTGAACACGGTGGTGATCCCATCGGGCGTCACGCTGACAGTTGTCACGAACGCCGTGGTGTATTTCACGCCCAACACGGGCATCAAGGTGGAACCCGGCGGGACGTTGCGCGTGGTCGGTTCGGCGGAACAGCCCGTGCTCTTCACGGCGGCGACGAAGGGCGACTGGTCGCTGTCGGTTGTCGAGGGCGGCACGTTTGCCGACGCATACGCGCTCTTCGAGAAAACGACCATTTCACAGCATCCCACGGTCACGGTGCCGAACGGCTGCGAGGTGAGCGAGAAGGACGGCGAGGTGCGTGTGCCGGTGGCCGTGAGCGGGTCGCGGTCAAGCGCGTTTCGCGTGAAGTGGCGGGCGGTCGACGGTACGGCGAAGTTTGGCGAGGATTATACGCTCGCGTCCGGCGAGGTCGAATGGGGCGGCACGTCGGAGGGCACAAAGTATATCTCGATTCCGATTGCGAATGACGACTGTGAGGAAGAGAGCGAAACCTTCATCGTGGAACTTTGCGATGCGCAGGGTGTGAACATCGGTGGTTCGTACCGCTGCACGGTGCTGATCCGCGATGGCACGGCGGCGCTCGTGCCGCTTGCGACGTGCGTTGAGAGCGAGGAGAGCGAGGGGATACGCCTGGAGACGCGTGAGCCTGATCCCAAGCCCGATGTTGTTGGTTCGTCGCTTGCCATTGAAGGTGGTCGATTGCTGTCGAATGCAACTTGGAGTCCCGCGGCAACCAATTTTGTTCTTCACACCGTGGTGATTCCATCGGGGGTTACGCTCACAGTGGTTACGAATGCCGTGGTGCATTTTGCGCCCTACACGGGCATCAAGGTTGAGCCGGGCGGAAAACTGCAATGTATTGGCTCGCAGGAAGAACCTGTTGTGTTCGAGGCGGAGAACAACGGTGACTATGCGATTACCGTGGTTTCCGGCGGGACGTTCACCGACACATGGACGGCGTTCCGCAACCTCAACTATGGCGGCTTCGGTACGGCATCGCTTGACGGGAATCTAGTGGTGGATGCGGACGAGGGCGTGATGCGCATCCCCGTCTACGTGAGCGGTTCGCGCACGACGACGTTCTCGGTTGATTGGGAAGGCTCCGACGGTACGACCGGTACGATCATTTGGAACAACGCGAATGAGGGCAAGAAGTGGATCGAGTTGCCCATTGAGGGACGCGCGGAGGGGTTCACGTTGAGGCTTGTGGAAGGGCGAGGCATCAATGTGTCCGGCTCGGCCCACGAGATTGCGGTGAAGGTATACACGAGCGCGGTACCGAAGGCCGTGTGCGCGGAGAGCGCGGAAAGCGAGGCTGTACGCCTTGAAAGTCGCGCCGAAGGCACGCTCGCCCGTGCGCTCGTGTTCGGCACGGAGTACATCGCCGCTGACGGCGAAACGCGCGCCGTGGCGTGGGATTCCACGACGGTTGCCGACGGTTGGCAGGCGAATGGCACGCTCGTGCGGAATGATGCATCAATCGCCATTGAGGGAGGGCGCTTGCAAGCGCCGACGGAAACCTACACCACAAATGACACGGAAGTGGTCGTTACGTTGCCTGTCGTCTGGAGCAACGACGTCACCCACCTCTTGCGTAACTGGGTGGTCGTGCCGAACGGCGTGACACTTCGCATCGAGTCCGGCACCGTGGTGAAATTCGCCGAGCTGACGGGCTTCAAGATCGAGGCGGGCGGAAAGCTTATCGTGGCCGGTACGGAGGAGAACCCTGTTGTCTATACCGCCGCTGCGGATGATACCATCGGCGGCGACAGCGACCTGCGCGAGGCGACGCCGAACGACGGCGACTACGGCGTGAACATCGTCTCGGGCGGCACGTACACTGACACCAACTGCGCCGTGCGCTACACCACCTTCTCCAACCTCGGCACGGCGACAATGACGGCAAAAGCCATCGTCGCCCTGACTGACGGCATCGTGCGTATCCCGGTGACCATCTCCACCGACCGCACGACGACGTTCTGCGTCGATTGGCGCACGGGAGGGGCGCGCTCCTGCGCGACCGCCAACGGCCGCCTCACCTGGAACAGCAAGAACGATGGCACGAAGTACATTGAGCTGCCGCTCGTCGCGGGCGCGGTTACAAATGGCTTCGACACCTTCACGGTGGAGCTGTACGAAAGCCAGGGTATCAACATCTCCACCACGGCGCGGCGGTGCAACGTGACGGTCTACTCGAACGACTGCTTCCCGCAGGGCGCATACGCTGCGAGCGAGGAGAGCGAGGCCGTGCGCTTCGAGACGCGCGCATACGACAGTGACTTGGAAATCGAAGCAAGTGAATCGGTAGCCGTCGAGGGCGGGCGATTGCAGTCGGACACGGTGTGGAGCAACAATGTGACGCACCTTGTGCGGCAGTGGGTGATCGTGCCGAACGGCGTGACGCTCACAATCCAGGCGGGCACGGTTGTGAAGTTCCTGCCTTACACCGGCATCAAGGTGGAACCGGGCGGGCGCGTGAATGCAAATGGAACGCTGACGAACAACATCATCTTCACGTCGGTGTCCGACGACACGGCAGACGGCGACACGGACGGCAAGGACGTCGTGCCCACGCATGGCAACTACTCAATTAGCGTCATATCGGGAGGAACGTTCTCGAACACCGAGACGCAGATGCGCTACGGCACGAGCGGCACCTTCGGAAGCCTCTACATCGAGGCAGAGGCGGTCGCGCGGAAGGACGATGGCTGGGTGAAGATTCCGGTGCGCGTGTCGTCTGCTTCGGCATCTGCCTTCTCCGTGGATTGGGTGGCACATGATGGCGCGGCCAAGTTCGGCGAAGACTACCTTTGCGCTTCCGGACGCCTCGACTGGGCGGCGAATTCCACGGCAACCAAGTACATCGAGATTCCACTCGACCGTATGGCAGAAACTGTTGAGGGTGAATCGTTCACCGTGGAACTGACATTCACGCGCGGTATCAACCTGAACCTCTCGAAGAAGATCTGTACCGTGACGCTCTACGACACGATTGACGCCTTTGCCGGCGGCGGCAACGGCTTTGCGGAGAGCGCGTGGTGCGAGTTTGCGCCACTGGACGCTTCTGCGGGAACTCGGCCGCAGTTCGCAATGGAGGAAGTACCGATCCGCTACTCGGCGCTCTGGGCGGGAGGGGCGCCGTCCTCGGCGACCGTAACCGTGACCGATGCCGAGAAAAATACCGCCACGCTCGTTAACATCGGAGAAAGTGATCCCGCCGAAGGCACCACCACCTGGAACGGAGCAGACTACGAGGATGGCCGATACGATTTGGCGCACAAGATCTTCGATCCCGACGGGAGGGTCGCGCTTGTCGCGACCGCCACGTTCATCGTGAACCGTGACGTGGTGGAACATAGCGGACGCCTCGCCGTCGACGAAACCTGGACGGCAGACAAGGTACATGTGGTTGTCTCCACCGTCACCGTTCCTTCCGGCGTGACGCTCACAATCGCACCCGACGCCATCGTCAAGTTCATGCCGGGCACGAGCATCGTAGTGGAGCAGGGCGGCTTGGGCATCTGCAAGGGCGCGGTGCTCACGCACGCCTACGACGACGTCATGGGGGGCGATACCTTCTTCGACGGCGCGGAGACGGTGCCAGAGGACGGCGGGTATTTGCTTTCAGGGGATTGGGAGGATGACGAATCAACGCAGTACCGCTACTCCATGCCGCTTAAGGTAGGTGGAACGTTGAAGGAAGAGAATCGTTGGCCTGGTCACAAGACCTACATCGTGACCAATAACCTCACGCTTGTCTCCGGCGCCTCGCTCACCATCGAGGCCGGCGCGGTTGTGAAGTTCAATGCAGGACTTTCGTTCACCGTAAACAGCGGCGCAACGCTCAACGCGCTTGGTACGCGCGCCTCGCCTGTTGTATTCACATCCATCAAGGACGACGAACACGGTGGCGACACGAACGGCGATGGAAGCGCTTCAAAGGCTGACTGCGGTGACTGGCGATACATCTGGGTCTATGGCAACGCCAGCCTAGAATATGCGCAAATTCTCTATGGAGGCATGGCGGATGGCTCGTACGGCGAGCGTGGCCCGCTGATGACGAGCGGCTCCGGCTCCTTGAACATGAACGGGTGCCTTGTTGCACATTCGCTTTACGATGGCATCTGGAACTGGGGTGGTTCGATTGTTGCCAAGAATTGCGTGATTACGGATACGGGCTGGGCAACGGCTCCTTATCGGGGTTCGAAGAACGAGTACATCAACTGCATCTTCTACGGCAACGATGTCGGTCTGTGCTATTGGTCGCACTGGAGCGGTAGCCCGGTCTATCGTAACTGTATCTTTGCGGAATGTGGAAAAGGATGGTGCGAACTCAATAGCAATTCTTACGGCGATCCGCCGTCAGGCGTGATGGTTGCGAATAGCCTCTTCTGGAATCCGCCAGAAGGAGGTGCGCAGTCATGCGGAATAGTAGGAAGTAACGGCAACATCTGGGCAGATCCTCGTTTTGAAAATGTCGAGAACGGAGACTTCCGCATCAAGGCCGATTCGCCGTGCGTGGACGCTGGTGATGGCATGGTTGCGCCTGAAAGGGATTACTACAACCAGCCGCGCCAGACGATTCAGGGCGTTGAGCCGAAGGGTACGCCGTCGGCGAACGGCGCGTATGCCGACATCGGCATTTATGAAGTACAGCCGCGCTATGCGGGTGCGGACATTGATTTGGAAGTCAAATCGGTGATGGCACCTGAGACTCTAACGGTTGGTGAACTCGTTACGGTCTCGTGGCGTGAGGCGAACATTGGCACTGTCGATACGGACGGGAAGTGGTACGACAAGGTGGAACTCGTCTCTGCCAACGGCGCGGTCGTACTGCTGGGGACTGTCCCTGTGGCGGGCATTCCCGCCGGTGGCGAAAAGACGATCACCGAATCGTCGTTCCGTGTGCCGTCCATTGCCGAGGGCGCGTGTACGATTCGCGTGACGGCCAACTACAACCGCGACATTTACGAAGGCTCGCTCACGGCGAACAACGTGGGGTTGTCGGGTGATTCGACGGTGTCCGTTGCAGGTGTCGATTTTACCGAGGGCGATGTTGCGAGAGTGAAGTTGCTCTCCGAACAGCAGACATCCTATCGTATGGCTGGCTTGCCGACTGGCGGATGTTCGCTCCTGATCCACTCCGCGACGGGAGAGTCGTTTGGCGCGTATGTGGCGTTTGGCAAGATCCCGACAACCTATTCCAGCGCATCGGCATATACTATGCTGCCGAATGGCGATATTCTTGTTTCTATTCCGCCGCACTCCGGCGAGGAGACGGCATATCTGATGCTTGATTCCACATCAAAGATACAGAATGGCGCGCTTGACGTGACAGTGAACGAGGACTATCCCGCCATCTACGCGCTCTCAAAAGAATCGATGCCGAACACGGGAAACCAAAGCCTGACAATCTACGGCGTGGGCATGGATGAAGTCACAGGCGTCGCGCTTGTCGCGACCGACGGCACGGCCATTTCCGGTTCGTCCGTGAGGTCGGCGAACGCTTGTGAACTCTCGGCCTCGTTCGCGCTCACGGGCGCAAAGACCGGCGCATACCGCGTCGTCGTCATGACAAAGGACGGCAAGACGGCGGAATCGGCGAAGATGGTTTCTGTATATCCGAGCGAATCCGGGAAGCCAGATTTCAGGGTCACTGTTGATGCACCTGAAACGATCCGATCTAGCCGGTGGTATGAGATGGTTGTTGTTGTTGAGAACATAGGTAATGCCGATGGCGCATCTCCGATAATTTCCGTCAATGGTCAAAATCTGACATTCAAAGATCCTGACGGCAGTCAGTTAGAATATGAAAGTGTTATTCATTTGCTTGGAACATCCCAACAGGGGGATCCGCTTGTAATAAGTGCTGGAGAGGTCGTACAAATTCCGATTATGTTCAGGCAATCTGCAACGGCATCAAGCGGAGGTACGGTTGTGGCTAACGCCATTTCTCGTGAAGATGTGCACTGGGGTGTGTTTATCGGGAAGAGTAACATGTCGGATGATGAGTGGAACGCATTCAGCGCGGCATACAAGGAAGGCTTCGCAGATGCGGGTGCATTCCTTGATGCAGTTTATGCCAAAGCTGCCTTGGTATCATCAGTAGGGAGACCTCCAGTCAACGCATATCGACTTTACGATTTCGTCCAAAGAAAGAAACGAGGCGAGGTATTAGGTATCGTTGCTGGTGTCGTGCTTGATGCGGACGGCTCGGTCAAGCCTGGGCAGCAGTTCACAATCGGTGCTTTGGGAAGTGCAAGCCCTTGTGTGGGTGTAACCGCAGGTAGTTATGGAACGTTTGTGCAGTACGCCGTCCCGACAGGTCTGTTGGTTACGGTTTCAGATGCGGGCATTATTACATCAGAAAAGGACTATGAACTAGAAGATTCGCCGCTTGATGGTTGCATATTCACATGGCACGAGGGCAACGATGTGGACAGCGAAGAAGTTGAGATGGTCGGCAAGATTGCGCGATTGCTTCGTCTGCCGTTGGAAGAACCTACGTGGCTTTGGATGGATAATGCTGCTCTGATGGCGGGTGTTCCGAAGAGCATCTCCGAGACGGTGATACTCGATGGCCTTGGAGGAGGAACATATCGCGTCTGTCCGATTTCCGCTACTGAATGTTTGCTGGCTCTGCTTATGCCCATTGATGGGACTAATACGCTTGTGGCGTGCCGTCTCAGGGTCTCGTCTGCCGGTACAAGTGTTGAGGTTGGCGCCGCAGCACACATCGCAGAAGACGTATTCTCATTCGCCTCCATGTCTGCCGCCGACGAGAGCAGCTTCAGTGTGGTTTATAGTCGGCAAGAGGCCGAAACTGGCGATAAGACATATTTTAAGAAGACTGTCTCTTTTGCAGACATTCCACAGGTCGAGGAGTACAATGCATCTTCACTTCTGTCTGTGGGTTCCGGAAGGAGGCTGATGGCTACGTCGCCGGATTACGGAGAGGAGACCTTCCCACAAATTTCGATTGGGACGTTCAAGATACCGTTTCATATTGGAGTTTGGCCAATCCAAGCAACGGATACCGGCCTTGAGGAAACCGGATGTTGCATCTGGCAGAGGGAGGCTTCGTCCGGACTTGCTGGCGGATTCTCTCTTGGCGACAAAAAGACCTTTGCGAAAAAGCCCAATAAGCCTGGATGGGTCCCTGGTTTAGTCGTGAGCGGGAAAACGACATCAAAGGATACCTACTGGTGTCATAAGAGAAAATTCGGTACGGGCGATTGCTCGGAAGAACATAAGTCGATGCATTCTAGTTCCTATACCATGAGTGCCAAGGCGATAGTCAGTGCAGAGCTTGAATTAGCACAAGCTATGCCAGAATTCCCTATTGGCAAATTCGGCAGTTTTGGCATAGAGGTCAGTGCCAGTGCCAAGGGCTCGTTGACGTTCGTACGTGACTTGACCAAAGGATTCGTAACATGGCCGTCTAATGGGCAGGTTATCACGCGGGACATTGATAGGAATACGTATGGGGTTCAAGGTAAGTTCACCGTCAGTGGCGATGTGAAGTTCAAAGGAGAATCGGAATGGCAAAAAATTATCAGGGGTCCCGCTGGACCATACAGTTTTGTCATGATATGCGGCGAAAAACGTACGCTTGGGGGCGAGGTGCCACTTGCAAGTATTTCGGGCTCTATCTGGCTTGAATACCATCACGACTGGGACAAAACCGGTGGCAAGAGTTATCATTCCAATACGGCCTCTTACGGTGCTGATATTGAACTCGCTCCATTCTTTAGCCTTACAGGTTCTAAGCAGTGGCGTAATGGCAAGGTCACGGGTGGATGGAAGCGCAGATGGCGACTTAATCCTTTTGATGATAACAATTGGCGTGAAACAACGAAAAACGGCGATACGACATTACTGCCGTGGACAGGTCTTGAAAATAGCGAGGGCGAGCACCATTCGGGTCCAAAATTGTTGAGTCTGGCCTCATCCCCTGATACTGTTGCCTCGGTGGCCGCCGACATAAGAATAGACGAAACGCACGCACTTTCTGTATCCTCCGCTATTCCGTGTGAAATGGGGTCTTACGGCGATGCGGTCGTGTGCCGTGATTATGAATACAATGGCCAGAAATGGCATGGGGCTTTTGTCTATCGTTCTGGTATGGCCGCTGGACGACTGAACGAGGATGGAGAGAATGTTTCATCTGTTCAGGTGGTTTCCCACACAGACGGAACTGTGCGCGTGTTCTATCTCGCCGCGACACCCGTCTTGGATGAGAGCGATGAGGATGCCACGTTTAAATCATGCGTAATCAAGGCGCTGTATTGTCGTACGTTAAAGAATGGTGTGTGGTTGCGACGTGAACGTATCTCCGAAGTTGGTAATGTGACCGTAGAGAATTTCGCGCTGTCAGAGGCATCGGCAACCGGCGGGGTTGCCGTAATTTGGGAAGAGATCAACGCAAATGACACCGGTGATAGTATGCTCTGCTGTTCGATGTTTGCATCCTCGGCGGATGCAAGTCTTGTGGAGTATGGAAAAATTCTCGCACTTGACGATAATCAGGTCGTGGCTGCTTACGTCTCAGTTGTCGGCGATAATCCAGTTGTTGATTATGCCAAGAGGCTTTCTGATGGAACTGATGAATTGCATTCGTTAACACATGACGTATCAAATGGTTGGACTGACAGCCCAGTAATCGGAGTGCAATCTACAAGTGCTGCCGAAGCACATTCGTTGTTGAATGCTTCTATTGCAGATGAAACACAATCGGTCTCAAGTACCTCTGCGAGGCAGTCGGTTACTGCATTAAGGTTGCAGTCGTCAGGTTGGGTTGTCACGGATGATTGTGACAGAGGTTGCAACTGCGGTTGCGGCGAATATCGGCAGACACCACCTCCGGGATGCATTTGCAAAGCGGGTTGCAAACTGTGTAGACAGGACTGCGGAAGTTATTGTTACTGCGGATATAAAAAGTCATTCAAAAAAGTCACCTCCTACGACCCCAACGAGATGGTGGGACCGGTGGGCGTGGGTGAGGAACGCTACGTGAAGCCTGGCGAGTTGATGGACTATACCATCTACTTTGAGAACCAGACGAACGCCACCGCCGCCGCGCAGGACGTGTACGTGACGCTGCCGAAGGACGCGGGGCTAGACTGGAACACGTTCAGGCTGGGCGAGGTCGTGTTCGGCGACAACATCGACACGACCCTTTCAGGCTTCCACGAGGGCGAAAGCACGTACGCCCTACCCGGCACGAACTGGAGCGTCCGCACGGAAGTGACGCACACCGCCGACGCCGTGAAGTGGCATCTGCGCATCATCGACCCGACGACGTCCGACAACTATCCCGCCGACCCCTACGTCGGCTTCCTCCCGCCGAACGATCCCGAGACGCATTGCGGCGAAGGCCACCTCCGCTTCAGCGTGAACGTGAAGGAGGACGCGATGCCTGGCGCCATCATCAAGGCATCCGCTGTCATTGAGTTCGATCCGCTCAACGGAAACAAGCCAATCGAAACCGACCCTGCTTGGTCAAATACGGTGGCGCAGGTGCAGAAGGTCGAGATACACGACGGCGAGGGCGGCGTCATCACGCAGGACTTGATCGTTGGGATGCCATACGGCGAGTTACCTACACCCGCCGCCCGCGAAGGTTTGACGTTCGGCGGATGGTGGACTGCGCCCGGCGGTCCGAATGGCGCTGGCCGTCGAGTGACTGCGGAGAGCCTTGTCCAGTCTGGCGACAGCGGGTTGTACGAATATTGGCTTGTAAACGCCTACACGGTGCGGTTCAACGCAAACGGCGGCGAGGGGCTGATGTCCAGCCAGGCGTTTGAATTCGACAAGCCTGATGCGCTGGATTCCAATGCTTTCACCCGCACGTCCCACCGTTTCCTCGGCTGGGCGACGAACGAGACGGGCGAGGCTGTGTACGAGGATGGCGCCGTGGTGTCGAATCTGACGACGGTCGCAAACGGGACGGTCGAGCTGTTCGCGGCATGGGAATTGACCACGATGGAGGTGTCGTTCGACTTGAATTACGCGGACGCGCAGCAGCGCGTCCCTCCCATGGTGGTGACGAACGGGATGGCGTATGGCGCGCTGCCGGTGGTGGAACGTGAGGGCTATACGTTTGATGGATGGGTGAACGCGCTGGCAGCGCGTTCTACGTGGGTGACGGCGGAGACGATCGTGACGAACGAGGCCGACCACACGCTCTACGCGCAATGGACGGTCAACCAGTACGCCATCACGATCGACCTCGGCGGCGGGACGGGTGAGACGGGCGCGACCCTGGCCTACGGCAAGCGCGTGGGCGACATCCCGCTGCCGTCCAGGGTCGGCTATGCGTTTGACGGCTGGTGGACGGCGGCCGAGGGAGGGGAGCTGATTCCCGGCGACGCCCTCATCACGGGCGACTTGTCGCTCCACGCCCGCTGGCTCGCGAACGCCTACACGGTGGTCTTCCACTCCGGACATGACGGCGAGGACTTCGTCGTGAGCCAGGCGTTTGTGATGGACGAGGCGAAGGCGCTCACGTCGAACGGATTTGCCCGTGCGGGTCACTCCTTCGCCGGCTGGGCGACGAACGAGACGGGCGCGGCGGTGTACGCCGACGGCGCGGTCGTGAGCAACCTGACAACCGAGTCCGGCGGGGTGGTGGATTTCCACGCCACGTGGACGATCAACTCCTACGCCGTCACGTTCGACGCGAACGGCGGCGAGGGCGGCTGGAGCAGCAACATGGTGTACGGGGCCGCGATTGCCGCGCCTGCGGTGACGCGCGAGGGCTACACCTTCGCGGGCTGGCAGCCCGCGCTACTCGGGACCGTTCCGGCGAACGACGTGACGTTCACGGCGCAGTGGGAGATCAGCGAGATCGTCAAGCCGGACCCTGGGCCAGAGCCCGATCCCGAGCCGGTCGCGAAGGAGACGCCGCGTCTGTGGGCCGAGGTGACCGGCGCGGCGCCAGCGGCGGCTTCCACATACGAGGGCTACCTCTACGACGCCGGCGGCAACGTGAAGGGCACGATCCAGGTGAAGGTGGGCAAGCCCAACAAGAAGACCGGGCTCGCCGCCGTGAAGGCGACGGTGATCGGGACGGACGGCAAGAAGAAGACGCTCAAGGCGGCCGAGAAGGGTAAGGCGAAGATCGCGGGCGACGGCCCGACCACGATTCCGCTTGCGGGCGGAGACGCCTGCGAGGTGATCCTCGGCGCGAAGGGCATGGGCGGCACGTACGGCGCGCATGTGATCGACGGCTCGCTGAACGTGTTCGCGTCGAAGGACGCAGCGGACAAGGCCGTGGCGGCGGCGACGCTCGCGCAGTGGAAGGGCGCGGTGAACGTGGCGTGGCGGCCGGACGCGACGGAGCGCGTCCCTCCCTATCATACGCTGTCGGTGACGATCGCGGCCAAGGGGAAGGCGAAGGTGGCCGGGACGCTCGCGGACGGCACGAAGGTGAGCGCGAAGGGACAACTGATCGTCGGCGAGGCGTGGTGCTGCGTGCCGGTGGTGGTGTCGAAGAAGGCGAAGCTCGCGTTTGCGGTGTGGCTGCCGGTGGACGCGACGGAGCGCGTCCCTCCCGTGGTGGTTGGGATTGAGGATGCGATTGTCGGGAAGCCGGGGACGTTGAAGGCCGGGGCGGCCTTCAGGCTGGGCGGCGAGATGGGCGATGCCAAGTACGGGGCCTATTTGCCGAACGGCGTGGCCGTGAGCGGTGGCGCGAAGTGGACGCTGCCGAAGGCGGGGAAGGTCGTCTACGCAAAGGGCACGACCATGGTGGACGAGGCGAAGGCGGGCGAGAATCCGTCCGCGCTGAAGCTTACGTACAAGGCAAAGGACGGCACGTTCAAGGGCTCGTTCAAGGCGTATGCGGACGTGGGCGGCAAGCCGAAGGGGACGACGGTGAAGGTCACGGGCGTGCTGGTGGGCGGTGTGGGGTATGGCACGGCGACGGCGAAGGGCAGCGGCGGTGTGGCCGTGACGGTGGAGTGAAGGGCGGCGCGGGGGGCGGTACGGCCGCGACGAGGCGCGGCTCTCCCGCTCAGTTTCCTGTTGCGCGGGGAGCGGGGAGTGTGGTACACTTCACGCATGAAATTGCCTCTCTTCATGCTTTGTGCCGCCCTGGCGGCGATGGGTGGCGCGGCGAACGCGCCGGACGACGACGGCGATGCGGCGCTCGATCTCGCGCGCCGCACGCTCGCCTACGTGGGGAAATCCGTGTCCGCAGACAAGCTGAAGCCCTACGCGGACGAGCTGGAGCTCGACGCGAAGTGGCTCGCGGGCGAGACGCTGCCCGGCTACCGCGCCGGCATCATCCGCGAAATCCGCAAGCTCCGCCGCCGCATCCTCTTCCTCCACCCCGACCTCCAGTTCGAGAAGCTGCTCGCCGTGCAGCGCGGCATCCCCTACACGTGGGACCTCCACATGGTCGACCAATACCTCGGACGCTTCTCGCGCCCCGGCCCCGGCCTCGTCGTGCTCGAGAACTGGAAGGGCGTGCCGCGCAAGACCGTCCTGCTGAAGGGCAAGCTGCCCGTCGGCACGGTGCTCAACCCCGACCTCCACTGGGACGCGGACCGCATCATCTTCGCGTTCTGCGACCACACGGCGAAGCCGCCGGCGGACGCGAAGGCGCTGAAGGTCCACCCCGACGCGAACCTCACGCCGTGGATGGCCAAGGCCGATCCCACCAACCCGATCCTCCCGCAGAACGGCGGCGAGCACTCCGTGGTTCACCACCGCTACTTCATCTACGAGTGCGCGGCGGACGGCAGCTGGGTGCGCCAGCTTACCGGCACGCCAGACGACCCGATGGAGACGGTGGAAGGCCGCCAGACCGTGATGATCGAGGACGCCGACCCCTGCTACCTGCCCGACGGCGGGTTCGTGTTCACCTCCACGCGCGGACAGAACTTCGGCCGCTGCCACTGGGGACGCTACACGCCGAGCTTCCTCCTCTACCGCGCGGACGCGGGCGGGCGCAACATCCGGCAGCTCTCCTTCGGCGAGGCCAACGAGTGGGAGCCGTCCGTGCTCGCCGACGGCCGCATCGCCTACACGCGCTGGGACTACGTGAACCGCAACGCCGTGTGGCACCAGTCGCTCTGGACGGTGCGCCCGGACGGCACGGGCGTGGCGCATCTCTACGGCAACTACTCCGAGAAGGTGTGCGTGGGCACCGAGGTGAAGGCCATCCCGAACTCGCCGCTCCTCGTGGCGACCGCGAGCGCACACCACAACTTCACGAGCGGGTCGCTCTTCCTCCTGGACGTGCGGAAGGGCGAGGACGGCCTCGAACCCGTCACGCGCCTCACGCCGGAGTGCCCTTTCCCCGAGGGCGAGGGCTGGAAGCTCGGCGGCACGTACTGCTCGCCGATGCCGGTCAACGACACGCTCTTCTTCTGCGCCTACTCCGAGGAGCCGCTTTCCTTCCCGAAGGGGCATCCCCGCAAGCAGCCCGGCTCGAACGGCGCGAGCTGGCCCACGCAGGCCGCGTACGGGATCTGGCTCGTTGATACGCTCGGTGGGCGCGAGCTGATCTACCAGGATCCCGAAATCAGCACTTTCAACCCGATTCCGCTCATCAAGCGCGTGAAGCCGCCGGTCCTCGCGAGCGTGTTGCCGCCCGCCGCGACGGCGCCCACGAGCGGCGTCTGCTACGTGGAGAACGTGTACGACTCGCGCGTAAAGCTGCCGCCCGGCAGCGTGAAGGCGCTGCGTCTCAACCGTCTCGTGAACCTGCCGATCTGCCGCCGCCGCACGCCGAAGCCGGGTCCGGACCTCGATCTCTACAAGGAGTCGCTCGGCACGGTGCCCGTGGAGGCGGACGGCTCGTGCGCGTTCCGCATCCCCTCCGGCGTGCCCATCCAGCTGCAGGCGCTCGACGCGGAGGGTAAGGCGATCCTCACGATGCGTTCGTTCATTTATTCGCAGAAGGGCGAGATTCAGGGGTGCGCCGGTTGCCACGAGGAGAAGAACGCGAGCCGCACGCCCACGTACGTGCCGAAGAACCGCGCGGTGCGCGACCCCGTGCCGGAGGTGAACCTCGGCTACACGGGCGCGTTCAGCTACGCGCGGTCCGTCCAGCCGATCTTCGACCGGAAGTGCATCTCCTGCCACGGTCTCTCGGACAAGGCGCCGTTCTCGCTGATCGGCATCGCGGGCCAGACGAACCTCGTGGCGCGCAAGCAGGTGAGTTTCGCGAAGTCGTACAAGGAGACCCACTACTCGAAGCCGTACGACTACTTCGCCGGGGCGAGTCCGCTCACGCAGCGTCTCCGCGCGGGCCATGGCGGCGCGAAGTTCACGCCGGAGGAGTGGCGCACGCTCATTCTCTGGATGGACTTCAACGTGCCGGAATACGCGCTGTCGAGCGGTTACGGCTGGAACGGACCGGATTCGCGCGAGATCGATCCGGAAGGTGAGAAGGCGTTGCGCGCGGCGGTGAAGGAGCGTCTCGGGGACGCGGTGGCGTCGCAGCCGTTCGACGCGTTCGTGAACCGCGGTGACGAGGCGAAGAGCCGCGTGCTCGACCTCGTGGGGCCGGCGGACGCGCCGCGCTTCCTCGCGCTCTGCCGCGCGTCCCTCAAGCCGCATCCATGGCACGACATCCAGGGCACCTGCGGACGCGACGACGCGTGCGAGTGCCGCAGCTGCTGGGTTCGCCGCGGCGGCTACAACATTCCGGGCCGGCTCACGCGCTGACCTGGATGGATGAAACCGCATCGGCGGCGTGGAGGGTCGGCAGGCCGTCTTCCTCGACGGCGCGTGCGTCGTTGAACACGTCGTCCCAAGTCTGGTAGCGCTGTTCGCGGTCCTTCACGCACATGTTGGAGACGAGTCGTGCGAAGCCCTCGGAAAGCGTGGG
>JAFRSR010000044.1 GCA_017427485.1 Kiritimatiellia bacterium | reverse complement strand
CATCCCCCTGGAATGACCGCGCCAACTTCCGCATTTGTGGCAGTTTTCGCTTGTCTCGGGGAGCGGGTTATGAGATACTAACGCCGTCATGGCGAATACTACATTCTCGTTTCGACTCTCCGCGGTCTGTCTGGGACTGGCGGCCTTACTGTGCGCGCAGACGGCTCCCGCGCCGTCCGCCACCGACGCGGCTCCGGCCGCGCCGCCGCCGTTCGTGAACGACATCTGCCTGCCGTCCGCGCTCTACATGCTCGCCGACACGCCGAACGACGTGTTCGTGCAGCCGTTCCTCAAGCGCTGGCGTCCGTACAACGACTTCGTGCGCTTCGGGATGAAGGACAAAAACGCGTTCAGCCGCCGCCTCAGCCACGTGGCTACCGTCCGCCAGCCGACGGACGGCGCGGTCCTGAACGTCGACCTCGTGAACGGCGACGAGTTCAAGACGGTGAAGCACCTCGCACCGGTCCTGCGTGTGGGCCGGAAGGGCATCGGCGAGAAGGATGTCTACGCCCAGATCATCGGCGACAGCCTCACGCACGGACGGTTCTTCCAGGCCGCGCTGCTGGACTCCGGCTACGTGCCGAAGCTGCACCTGGTGGGCCTGCTGAAGTTCGCGGACGGGCAGTACAACGAGGGGCGCGGCGGCTGGTCGCTCGCCTCGTACTTCAGCGTGCCGTCGCGTCCGGGCCGCTCCTACCACGGCTTCATGCAGCCGGAGGGCGCGCGCTACTGGGGCAACCGCGCGTTCTGGAAGATGGCGTGGCGGTGCGTGCGGAAGACGCAGCCGAAGGGCTTCGAGCCGTCGTATTCCTGCGCGCGCTTCGACTCGTGCGTCACGCGCTTCGACGAGCAGACCGGCGTGCTGCTGAACCCCGCGAAAGGCGACGTGCAGTTCGACGAGGGCGAGAAGTCGTTCGTGCGCTACGACGGCGCCGCCTGGCGCGCCGTGCCCGCGCAGTCGCTCAAGTGGCGTTTCGACTACGGCAAGTACCTCCAGATGTGGAACATCCCCCCGCCGCAGTTCCTCTTCGTGTCGCTTGGCGTGAATGACTTCCGCGGGCGTCTGAACGCCGACTACTCCACATGGGAGCAGCAGATCACGACCATGAAGGAGTCGTATCTCGCGGCCTGCCCGGACGGCAAGTTCGTGATCGCCATCCCGATTTCCACCTGCGGCTCGATCGACAACGCGGCCGGCGACTTCACGCCGCTCCAGAACGCCGCCATGTGGAACTTCCGCAACTGGCTCATCCAGACGTTCGACAAGCGCGAGAAGGATGGCTTCTACCTCCTCGACGGCGGCATCGCCACGGACAACGACTACGGCTTCAACCTTGCCAAGGGTTCCGTCACGGTTCCGTTCGAGGGCTGCACCGGCGAGGAGAACCTGCGCGTCCAGACGGGCAACCCCCATCCCTACCCCAACTACGTCACGATGGGACTCCCGTTCGCGGCGTTCATCCAGTACCACCGCTGAAGTCGCAACCATGACATGAAGAAAAGGAGACGAACGCAATGAGAAGACATCTGTCCGTACTTTTCCTGGTCGCCGCGTGTGCGGCAACGGCCGGCGCCGATGACTTGGTTGTCGCGTCCGGCGAGTCGCTGACGGTGACGGACGCCGACATGGCGTCCTTCAACGCGCACGACACGGTCACGGTCGCCGCCGGCGGCACGCTGACGTTCAACATCGCCGGCGACGCCGACATCACCTGCCTGTGCACGAACCAGGGCACCGTGGTGAAGACGGGCGCGGGCGCGCTCAGAATCGCGAGCAGTGCCGTCGGATACTCCAGCGGCACCAATTTGCGGTTGACGTCCCTTGCCTCGGGCGCATTCGAAATACAGGAAGGGGAGCTGTGGTGTCCGCAGGATTTCGATGGATCGCTGGATTTCAGCCTGGGCCGTACGACCGTGTCTTCGAACGGCACGCTCGTGACGGCCAAGTCGCTCGCCTCCGACGGCGCGTGCAACACGATCATCGACGGACTCTGGGGCGACGGCGTGGTCACCAACATCGGGACGTCCGGCGGGTGCCAGCTACGCGTGATGAACGTGAGCTCGACGCCGTGCGTCTTCTCCGGGCGCATCGTGGGCAAAGGCATCAGATGGTATTCCGGCGGCAACGTGCGGCTCACGGGCACGAACTCCAACTTTTCCGGCTCGATGCAGATCTGGAGCGGCTACAACGACTTTTCGCGGCGCGGCGTGACGGGTCTTGCCAAGATCGGCAACAAGAACGAGGAAAGCTCCGTCGGGCTCAACAACGAGCTGGCCTCGCGTGAGCATGGTGCCTGTTTCCTCTACCTGGGAGAAGGCGAAACGACCTCGAAGAACTACTTTTATTACAACAACCAGGGCAACGACGGCATGCACGTATGGAACGCCGGCGCACATGGCGGCGTCACGTTCACGGGGAAATGGGGGCACGGAGGATCCTCGTCGACGCGGGCCGAGAGACTGGTTCTCACCGGGTCCAACACCGCGCCCTGCGTCATTTCCGGCGAATGGGCGGGCGACAATTCCGCCCCCACGTACGTCATCAAGCGCGGGACGGGCACGTGGACGTTCGCCGACAATTCAAGCCGCAGGTTCACGGGCGGCATGGCGGTGGAGGAAGGCGTGCTGCGCTTCACGTCGCTCGCCGACACGAACGTCGTCTGTTCCCTCGGTCTCGCGACGATGCTCCAGAGCGCTTATTCGGGTACGTACGACCCCTCGAAGAACGTGGACTACGCGTATCTTCTTGGCGGCGCGGGGAAGCGCGGCGTGATGGAGTATGCCGGCTCCGCCGCGGTGGACGTCTCGACGCGTCCGCTCGCCGTCAAGGGCGAGGGCGAGCTTCGTCTCGCGGCGGAGTCCGCGGGCGCCACGTTCAGGTTCACGGGGGCGACCGCGCTCGCCGACGGCGGGACGCTCGTCCTTTCCGGAGCCGAGGGGACAAAAGGCGTCCTGTCGGATGCCGCGGACGGCGCCGGCGCGCTCGGCATCGCCAAGGAGGGCGCGGGGACGTGGCGGCTGAACCACTGCGACGACGCAAGCGGCGCGCTGGCCGTGAAGGAGGGGACGCTTGAGGTGGTGGGCGTCTACACGAACGAGTACACGCATTTCAAGCTCGTCATCCGCGGCAGCGTCTGGAGCCACACGGGCGCGAACGACTCGAACTACTGCTTCGCGGGGGTGCGCTTCTACGGTCCGGACGGCCAGCCGCTTACGGGCGAGACGAACATGACGTTCAGGGCCGGCGAGGCCGCGAGCAACGATATGAACAACGGCATCGAGGATCCGTCGGTCCTGCAGCCGGGGCAGTACGCCTGGCTCAAGCGTGCGGGGTACTACAAGAAATACACCACGCGCGACATCGACCGGATGTTCGGCCTCGTCACGTCAGACAACAAAATCTGCGTGGCATGGTATACGCCGTCCATTACACACAACAACCCGGCGTCATGGGCCTCGATACAGATGAGAATGCCCTCCGGCATCGGCCGGGTGGCCGCGTTCGACGTCCGTTCCAACTATGGACCTACAAACGGACGCGCGCTGTCGGACTGGACGCTTCTTGCAAGCGAGGACGGGAGCGCCTGGGACGAAGTCGCGAAATACGACTATGACGCCGCCACCATGCCGCCGTCAGGCCGATGGTTCTCCGACGGCACGGACGACAAGGACATCCCCCGCCCGGGCAAGGGGTATTCCACGCTCGTCGCGTACACCAACACCCCGCTGGCGCGTTTCTCGACGGTGACGGTGGCGTCCAACGCCACGCTCCGGGCCGTGGGCTCCACGCAGCTGAACCTGCTCACGCTCGACTGCGCCTCCGGGGCCGGGACGGTCGACGGCTTCGAGATCTCCGCCGTCGGACGACTCGATGTCCTGAACGCCCCGGGCGGAAGCGCGACGCTTCCCGGCGCGTTCACGAACTGCACCGACATGGACAACTTCAAGAGATGGGACTTGTTCATTGACGGGCAGCGCGCGCGCAATTTCGGCGTAATCGTGTCCAACGGGCAGCTCCGGCTTGTCTCTAAGGGCACGACCATAGTCGTTCGGTGAAAAGAAGGCAAAGAACATGGCAATACGAGTGGGAGTTCGCGGTCTTGTCGCGCTGGCGATACAGGGCGCGGTTGTATGCGCGCAGGGCGCGCCGTATGTGATCGACGTGATGCCCGGCGGGTCGCTCAAGGCGGCGCGGGACGCGGCGCGTGCGCTTCCGGCGGCGAGCCGCGCGAACGGCGTGGAGATCGTGCTCGCCCCCGGCGTCTACCGGATCGGCGACACGTTGAAGCTCGACGCGCGTGACGCGGGCGTGACGTGGCGGTCGGGCGCGGGCGGCCGCGCCGTGATCTGCGACGGACTGGAACTTGCGCCCGCGCGGTTCAAGCCGGTGCCGGAAGGGACGCCGCGCGTCGACCCCGGCGCACGGGCGCACATATTGGTAGTCGATCTTTCTGCGGAGAACCCCTGGCTCGGCGACATGCCGAAACGCGAGGCCCGTGCGCCGCTGCCCATCCCCGAGCTGTTCGTCGACGGCGTGCGCATGACGCCCGCGCGCTGGCCGAACGAGGGTTGGTCCACGATCGAGAAGTTCATCGACGCGGGGACGAAGAACAATGACGGCAGCGTGGGCGACTCGCTCAAGGGGCGGAAGGCGAACGTTCAGCCGCGCGGCGGCACGTTCGGGTATTCCGGAGACCGTCCCGCCCGCTGGACGGGCGCGCCATACGTGTGGCTGCACGGGTTCTGGTGCTTCGACTGGTACGACGCCGTCATCCCCGTCGCGTCCCTGAACGTAGCCTCCAACTCGATCACCTTCGCCGCGCAGCACACCTATGGCGTACGTGCGGGCAACCCCTCGCCGCGCCGCTGGCGGGCCGTGCACCTGCTGGAGGAGCTTGACGCGCCCGGCGAATACTACGCCGACCGCGATGCGAAGAAGCTCTACCTGTATCCGCCGGCGTCGTTTGGACCGTCCTCGCGCGTGGTCCTCACCACGAAGTGGCGTCACCTGTTCGCTGTCGAGAAGGGCGCTGATATCGCTTTTCGCGGCATTGACTTCATCGAGTGCCAGGGAGATGCCGTGCTACTGAAGAACTGCATGCGCGTCACAATCGAGAAATGCCGGTTCAGCAACATCCGCGGCAAGGCGATCGTCGCGTACGACTGCCGGGAATGCCGCATCGCGACATGCGACATCCACGACACCGGCACGGGCGGGATCATGCTCGGCGGCGGCGACCGCAAGACGCTTACGCCCGGCAAGAACCTCGTCGAGGACTGCCTCATCCGCGACTATTCCGTGCACTGCCTCACCTACGCGAGCGCCATCCAGATCGGCGGGTGCGGCAACGTCGCGCGCCACAACGAACTGACGGGCGCGCCGCACATGGCGGTGGGCGTGAGCGGCAACGACCACTTGTTTGAGTACAATGTCGTGTCGAACGTCTGCATGAGCTCCGACGACGCATCCGCTTTCTACAAGGGGCGCAACCCGTCCTGCCGCGGCAACATGCTGCGGTACAACTTCTGGAGCGAGATCGGCTCGCCGCGCGGGCACGGCAACGCGGCCGTGTACTTCGACGACGGCGACGGCGGCGACTTCGTGGTCGGCAACGTGTTCTACCGCTGCGGCGAGCCGGGCTTCGGCGGCTTCGGCACTGTGTTCTGCCACGGCGGCTACTCGAACGTCGTCGACAACTGCATCTTCATCGAGTGCAAGCGCCCGCTCGGCTCGGCGCCGTGGCCGCAGAAGCGCTGGGCGGACTTCCTCCAGTCGCCCCTGGAGCAGGGCCGCCTGACCAAGGAGGTCGACATCCGCAAGCCGCCGTACATCACGCGCTATCCCGAGCTCGTCGGCTACTTCGACCCGCAGCCCGACGCGATCCGCTGGAACGCCGCCTTCAACAGCGCGTTCGTGGACTGTCCGGCGACCCTCCCCGGACGCAAGCCGGGCGAGAAGCGCCCCGGCATCCTCTCGGGCCGCTGGTACACGAACGCGACAGACGTGGTGTTCAACCACGATCCGGGCTTCCGCGACCGCGGCGGGAAGGACTTCGGGCTCGTCCCCGACGCCGAGCTCTACAAAAAAATCCCCGGCTTCAAGCCGATCCCGTTTGAAAAGATCGGCTTGCTGACGCGGCGCGAAAAAAGGTAAAATAGAGACCCCTATGAAAATCAGAGACATCCTGGCGTCCGGCAAGCCGTCCGTTTCCTTCGAGGTGTTCCCGCCGAAGGCGGACGCCTCGTTCGAGCCGATCCGCGCGGCCGTGGCGCGCCTCGCCCAGCAGCGTCCGTCGTTCATGTCCGTGACCTACGGCGCGTCAGGCAACGCGCAGGCGAACACGGCCGAGGTGGCCGCGTTTGTGCAGAGCCTCGGCGTGCCGGCCCTCGCGCACCTCACGTGCGTGGCGGCGTCGCGCGACAAGATCGCGGAGGAGACGTCCGCGCTCCGCGCCGCGGGCATCGAGAACATCCTCTGCCTGCGCGGCGACCTGCCGCGCGACCTCGCGGAGCCGCCGCCCGGGCATTTCGCGCACGCGGTCGATCTCGTGCGCGCCCTCCAATCAAGTGGCTTCTGCCTCGGCGGCGCGTGCTACCCCGAGTGCCATCCCGACTGCGCGCACATGGACGATGACATCGAATACCTCAAGCAGAAGGTGGACGCCGGCCTCGACTTCGTGACGACGCAGATGTTCTTCGACAACAACATCTTCTACCGCTATCTCGCCAAGCTGCGCACGCGCGGCGTGACGGTGCCCGTGATCGCGGGCATCATGCCCGTCGCGAACGGCAAGCAGATCGCGCGCATCTGCCGTCTCTCCGGCACCTACCTGCCGAGTCGCTTCAAGGCGATCGTCGACCGCTTCGGCGACCATCCCGACGCGATGCTCGACGCGGGCGTCGCGTACGCGACGGAGCAGATCGTCGACCTCTTCGCCAACGGCGTCCACGCCGTGCACGTCTACACGATGAACCGTCCCGAGGTCGCCGAGCGCATCATGGCGAACCTCCGCGGGATCGTGGGCTAAACGAGAAAGGGAAACACGATGAGGAGAAGGGATTTCATTGGAGGGTCCGCCGTTCTGGCGGCGGGGATGGCGCTGCCGTCCGTGGCGGCGGAGACGTCCGGCGGCGCGGCGCTGCTGCCGGGCGGCGAGTACGTGCAGCAGGTCGCGCGAAGGTGCTGGAGCCCGTGGACGTGGTGGTGGCGGGCGGCGGCACGGCCGGCGTGATCGCCGCGCTCGCGGCGGCGCGGGGCGGCGCGAAGACGATGCTCATCGAGGGGCGCGGGTTCCTGGGCGGGATGCTCACGGACGGCAACGCGGGCATCACGATGTTCCAGAAGTTTTCGGGCAAGCCCGAGGAGCACGCGAAGGACCTGGAGACGCTCGCGAAGGATCCCGACGCGCTGCACGTGGCGAAGGGCATCCCGATGGAGATCGCGAAACGCCTGCTTGCGAAGAAATACGCGCTCGGCAACGAGGGGACCGTGGGCGCTTATCTCTTCACGAGCAGCGAGAATTTCAAGCGCGTCCTCGTGGAGATGATGGAGGAGGCGAAGGTGAAGCTGCGCTTCTACTCGATGATCGTGGACGTCGTGAAGGACGGCGCCGTCGTGAAGGGCGTGGTGATGGAGTCGAAGTCGGGGCGCGAGGTCGTGCCGGCGAAGATGTTCATCGACTGCACGGGCGACGGCGACCTGTGCGTGCGCGCCGGCGCGGAGTACACGGTGGGCGTCACGAAGCGGGACGTCTGCGCCGCGCAGGCGAAGATCGGGCAGATGCATCCCATGGGCGTGATGTTCAAGGTGGGCAACGTCGACTTCGACCGGCTCTTCGGCTATTTGGGAGAGCACAGGGAATTCTTCGCCAAGCAGCCGTTCGCCCGGTTCACGTACGAGGAGGCGTTCGCGCGCTACAAGAAGGGCGAGATGGCCGTGTTCAACCTGCGGCGCAAGGGGAAGAACCCCGGCAACGTGCAGGTGTACAACCTGCCGGACAAGGGCGTCGCCTGCCTCGGGTGTCCCAGCATCGCGGGCAAGGACGGCTGCAACGCCGACGACGTGACGGCGGCGGAGTGCGAGCTCGCGAAGATCATCGGACGCTGGATGGACAGCGTGCGCGAGTTCCCGGGCTTCGAGAAGGCGTTCCTCCTGCAGGTGCCGCAGATGGGCATCCGCGAGACGCGGCACATCCAGGGCGACTACGTGCTGGAGCTGATGGACATCTACAAGCAGAGGACGTTCGACGACTGCATCGGCTTCGGCGCGCACCCGATCGACACGACGCCGCGTCCGGCCTGGCTGAAAGACCCCGAGACGAGCTATCCGCCCCGGTGGAACTTCCAGATTCCGTTCCGCTCGCTCGTCGTGAAGGGCCTGGAGAACACGCTCGTGGCGGGGCGCTGCATCTCGGCGACGCACGAGGCCTTCGGCTGCATCCGTCCGACCGTGCAGTGCATGGTGATCGGCGAGGCGGCCGGCACGGCGGCGGCGCTCGCGTTGAAGAAGGGCGTGCCCCTGCGCGGGCTTGACCACGGCGAGTTGCGCAAGGAGCTGAAGAAAAACGGCGTCCGCTGCTAGGCGCGCACGTTTCATTTTATGTTGAGCCAGTTGCAAAACCCCTCGTAGAACTTTTCTATGAACCACGGAATACACAGAATACACAGAAGTACGCATGTAATTGAGGATTATGATTCCGCGTATTCCGTGTATTCAGTGGTTTTGAAATTACCTCTGTCAAAAAGGAGATAAACGATGACACGAAAAGAGTTCCTGAATGCCACGGTGGCGCTGGCGGCGGCGTCCGCCGCGCCGGCGGCGCGCGCGCAGGCCGCCACACCGAATGCGGACGCCAAGGCGCCCTGCAACACGCCCCGCAACCGCAATCCCTACAAGGACGTCGACTGGGCCAAGGCGCTGCAGATTCGCGGCACGACCCACGTGCACTGCAAGACGCAGGAGGACCTTGAGACGATCCTGAAGCGGATCGAGTTCATCACGCTCTCCAACTACTATCCGAGCGCGCCGTGGTGGCCGCTCGCGAAGATGACGGAAAACTACTACCGCGTGCACCACGACTTCCCGGTGATGGTGAACGACAAGCGCGTGGACGGTCCGTTCGACTGGAACAAGATCGTCGGGCAGTGGATCAAGGAGTTGCCGGCGGAGCTACAGGCGGAATATCCGTTCAAGGAGGGCGGCAAGATCTTCAAGCCGCTGCCGGAAGGCGTCCTCGAGGCCCCGAACGCCGAACACCACGCCTTCAGGTACGAGAACGGCCGCGGGATTCCGTGCCTGCACATGAACGCGCCGGGATCGACGTTCGCCTCCGGCACGTTCGACCAGTGGCAGAAGCGGCGGTTCCAGACGGGCGTGCGCGGCGGATACAACTTCGGCTCGGGCGAGCTCTGGAGCACGGCCATCGACCGCATGATCGCGGGGCTGATCTATCATGACGGCGGCGGCGTGACGATCAACCATCCCGTGTGGTCGTCGTACGACAGGATGTTCCTCCTGAAGCTGCTCGACCACGATCCGCGCGTGCTCGGCATGGAGGTGATCGAAGGCGGCGCGGGCAACGGCGAGGCATACTGGAACTGGGTGCTCGCGACGGGGCGGCAGTGCTTCGGGTTCTTCGTGCCCGACCACAGCATCCGCCGGAAGGACGGCTCGTTCGGCGTGAACGTGCTCCTGACGCCGGAACGCAGCGTCCAGGCCTGCCTGAAGGCCTACCGGGACGGAAACTTCTACGGCGCGAAGCGCGGTCTCCGCGAACTGAACTTCACGCGCATCTCCTTCCATGACACGACGGTGGAGGCCGAAACCGACAAGCCGGCCCGCTTCGAGGTGATCACGGGACTGGGCGTCGTGAAGACCGTGGAGAAGGCGACCGGCGTCAAGTGGACGATGGGCGGGGTGTATTCCTCCAGCGCGCCGCGCGACAAGGCGCACATCTTCGCGCGCATCAAGGCGTACGCACTCGACGGCTCGGGCGAGGAGCTCTTCTCGCAGCCCTACATGCTCGTGTAGCGTCGGCTAAGCCTTCCCGGGGGCTTTTGCGCGTTGCCGAGCGGCGCGGTGTTTGGTAAAATAGCGGGCATGAAAAACTGCCTCTTTGTCGGGATTCTGTCCGCCGCCTTGCTGGCGGGGGCGGAATCGGTTGAATGGAAAACGCCCGAGTCGCTCGCCACGTGGACGAAGCGCGGGCACCAGGTCGCCTCGGCGTCCGTGAAGGACGGCGCGTTGCACGTCGTGTGCGGCGGGGCGGACACGCACGTCTACAGCGGGACGTTCGACATCGCCGCCGACGCCAGCCAGGAGGTCGTGTTCCGCGCAAAGGGGAACGTGTCGGGCTGGGGCGAGCTCTTCTGGATGGAGCCCGGGAAGGGACCCACGCAGAAACAGTCCACCCACTTCGACTGGATCGGCGACGGTGCCTGGCACGAATACCGCGTACGGCCGTTCTGGCAGGGCGACAAGCGCATCGGCCAGCTCCGCCTCGACTTCCCGGCCGACGCCGCGAAGGACGGTGTGTTCGACGTCGCGTGGGTCGCCGTCGCCTCCACGGCGCAGACGGTCGCGATTCCCGCCGACGAATTCTGCGGGCTTCTCGTCGACGTGCAGGCTTCCGAGCCCGGGGCGGGCGTGTTCTCCTGGGCGTCGTCGACCCGCAACGGCGTCCGCAAGAGGCAGTTCCGCCATCCCGGCGACGGACGCCGCCACCGGATCTACCTCGACCTCTCCGCGAATGCCGACTGGCACGGGACCGTCTCCTGGACGAACCTCGTCGTGGACGCCGCGCAGTCGGTGTCCGCCACGCTCGTGAAGGACGAACCCGACTTGCCGCCCGACCTCGTGGTGAAGGCCGCGCGCGCGGAGGACGCCTTCAACCGCGTGGGCGGGCCGGTGCCCGTGCGCGTGTCGGTCCAGAATGTCGGCACCCGCGCGGCGCGGCACGTGTCGCTCGCGGTCGGCGCGCTGCCGTCCGGCGTGCGCCTCGCGAACACCGCCGCGCTCGCCGACCTGGGCGACATCGACGAGTTCGAGACCGCGTTCTTCGTCGCCGAGTTCGAGGTCGCCGCGCCGTGCGAGTTCTCCGTGCCGTTCACCGTCCGTGCGGAGGGCGTGGCGCCGGTCTCGTTCTCCGCGCCCGTGAAGGTGCTGCCGTCCCTCGGGCTCCCGAAGGCGTCGTACGTGCCCGAGCCGAAGCCCGTGGAGACGGACTACGACATCGCCGCGCTCTACTTCCCTGGCTGGCCGCGCGTGGAGGCGTGGCAGCGCGTGTGGAACGTGTGCCCCGAGCGCAAGCCCGTGCTGGGCTGGTACGACGAGGCGAACCCCGAGGTGGTGGACTGGCAGATCAAGTGGCTCGTCGAGAACGGCATCCGCACGCT
>JAFRSR010000043.1 GCA_017427485.1 Kiritimatiellia bacterium | reverse complement strand
TCAGCTAGATGTTGTTGCTGCTTTGCGCGAAGCACATTCTCCATAACAATCTCCCTGTCTCCGCGAAATCTCCGTGCTCTCCGTGTTGCTGTCGGCAGACATGTGCCGCGAAAGACGTCCTCCCAACCGCTGACCGAATACACTCATTCGCCCTTCTCGAGCATGATCTCACGGAAGTGCTCGATGTCGGACTTGGTGAAACCGCATTCCAGCGCAAACGCCTCGATCTTCTCGTTGAAGGACGTGCCCGGCTTCGACTTGAACGCCTTCTTCGCCATGTGGTCGAACGCCTTGGCCGTGCGGATGCCCGAGGTGGAGAACGACGTCAGCGTGTAGTCGACCTTGATCACGTCCTCGGGCACGCCAAGCAGACCATACAGCGCGGCGGCGAGGGCGCCGGTGCGGTCCGCGCCGGCGATGCAGTGGAAGTCGATCGGATAGTTCTTCTCGTCCAGGAAAATGCGGAAACACTTCTTGAACATGAGCCTTCCGGATCCCAACGTCAGTTCGCCGAGCGACACGCCCGGGATGTTGTGCCACGCGACCGTCGGCCCGAGCGGCGAGCCATCCATACCCCACGTCTCGGGCGTGGAGCGCAGGTCGATCTCCGTGCGGAGCCCGGTCTCACGCAAAATTTTCGCGCGTGACTCCGGCGTGCCGCGGCTCGGACCCTTCTCCCACTTGTTCGTGCCGGAGGCGACTTCGGCGGCGATCATCGCGCAGCTCTTCGACAGGTCGTTCGTGCCGATCCGGGCGAGCATCCTCTGCATGCACGCCTCGCCGAAGTCATACCTGAACTGGCCTCCCCGCAGCTTGCTCTCCATCCGCTCGGCCGACATCCACGTGCACACGGCGTTGAAGTTGAACGCCTGGGAACGATAGACGAGCCCGCGCTTCACCAGACGCCCGTCGCGCGTCTTCACGCCACCGAGGTCGCGGACGTTATCAATCCCCTCCCAGTGGAGGATCCGCCCCGCATGGGCCGGCGGAATCTTTTCCTTCGGCCACTGCTTGACGGGCGGCACCTCGAACGCCCATGCCGCCGACAGCGCGGCGAGGACGGCAAGCGCGCAGACTTTCGTTTCCATCATTGTTTTCCTTTCTAGCTTCTAGCTTTTAGCAACTCATTGTCCTAAATGAACATCGCCATGTAGTGCGGCAGCGTGATCTTCTTTCCCGACACGCCGACGTTTCCGTCGATGAACTTGTACCCGTACGGCACACGGGACTTGTCCAGAACCTCGTCCAGAGAAATCGTCGCGCCGTTGGACGCCTTGACCTCAACGGGCACGACACCCCCATCGCGTTCAAGCATGAACTCGACTTCACGCGTTCCGTCTTCGTTCTTGAAGTAGTGGAGCGGTAACCCCTTGCGCTCAAACATGCCCGCAAGCAGGTTCTCGTAAAGACCGCCCTTCGCGTTTCCGACGAGCCGCCCAGAAAACAGGAGCTTCTTCGTCTCTGTGCCATAAAGGGCCATCAGCATTCCGATATCCGAAAGATACAACTTGAACCATCCGTCCCGCACCTGGGCGTTGAGAGGCACTTCCGCCGTCGTGACATTCAGCGCCCGCGAGGCGAACGCGGCGTCGCAGAGCCAATCAACGGACGTCCCGTACTTGCGCTCGCTGCCGCCCTTCTCGACCTCCGCATATTTGAACTTGCGGTTCTCCTTTGCAAGAAGGCGGGGGATCGCGCGATAGCAAGCCTCAATTTTCGGAATATCCGTCGTGTCCGCGTACTTGTGGATGTCGTCGACATACGAGGCGAGTATCTTCTCCTGCTCTTCCTGCACGGGTCCGAAATCCCCCGCCTCGACATACTCCTTCACCACGGCCGGCATCCCGCCGACGATCATATACTCCTTGAGCAATTCGGCATACCGATGGTTCACCGCCTCAGGCACGATCTCTTTTCTCTCGTAATATTCCCTCAGAACCTCGATCGCCTCTTCCGTCACACCCCTCGCCCAGAGGAACTCCTCGAAATCGAGGGAGTACATTGTGACCTGCCGTTCAAATCCGACGGGAATGGACTTCGGGACATGACGTTCGCGCGCCTTTTTGTTCTTGTACTTGATCCCCAGCAGAGACCCAGATGCAATCACGTCATAGCGCCCATCCTGTGCAAGCGCCTTTAGGGCGGTCCGTGCATTCGCGCACTCCTGAATCTCATCTAGAAAGATCAGCGTCCGTCTAGGCAGGAGTCGACGCGTCGCGTCGTACGCCGAAATCTTTCTGTAGAGGTCATCGGCCTTCAAGCTTCCGTCAAAGATCGCGCAGGCTTCAGGATCCAAAATAAAGTTGAATTCAATGAAACTTTCATACTGCTCGCGCCCGAATTTTTCCACGATAAAAGTCTTGCCAATCTGGCGAGCACCTTTGACAAGAAGACATTCGTGATGCTTCGTGGCTTTCCACTGCATCAACCAGTCATAAAACTTTCGCCTAAACTCTGCCATTATCACTCCAAACAGGTTGATCAAAACGGTGAAATATTATCACTTTTCTCGAATATTGTCAATATGCAACTTTTTAGGCTGTAAATGTGATGACTTTTGCAACTTTTCAGAAGGCAAAAGAACGAATAATTGCAACTTTCCAGGACGTTTCAGCGTTACGGCTCGTACCACCAGTTGGCGGGGATGCTCGCGGGACGGCCCTTGATGGATTCCGGCGTGAGACCGTGCGTGACGATGAAATCCCACGGAGCGGTGTCCGTGACGTGATAGGCGGCCTCGAAGTAGGTAAAGAGGTTGAAGAAGTACACGCCCGGCGCGCCGCGCTCGTACATGCGCCCGGCCCAGCCGCAGTACTCCGCCAGGGTGAGCATGCGTCGCGGCGAGCGCCGTTTCGTCCTGCCTTACGTACGCCTACACCCCAAGCAATTTCCGCGCGGGTATGATCGCGTCAAAGTACCCCGTTCCCTCCACGGACGGGGCGAGGTGTCCGTCATAGACGAGAACGGGGCGAGGCGACATTCCGCGGCGCAACGGCAGACGGGCAATCTTGTCGCGCACCTCGTCCTCGATTTCCGGGCCGATCTCCCTCTGTCGCTTGACCTCCACCACGTATGCGGTCCGGGCGGTCTGTATGAGTAGGTCGATCTGGCATCCTGCCTTCTTCCCGCTCGCCCCGTTGCGCGCATTGTGGTAGGGAGCCACGGACTCCACGATTGAATTGCCAAGATGCAGGTAGGGGATAAGCGACATGGCGTTGTTCACAATCAGATTCTCGAACTGCAGCCCCATGACGGTCTGCCATTCGGGAAGGTTCTCGATCGACCGGTAGCTGTACGTGCCCAGCAGGATCTCCCGCTTGTGCGGTGCTAGGTACTTCAGGTAGAAACGCGTGTAGTTGTCCTTCAGCCGGTATTTGGAAACACGCGCAGGTTTTCCCGTTTCCGGATTGATCCCGGCATCCTCTGCGATGAAGCCGCCCTCGCAAAGCGCACGAAGGTTAGCTGAGAGGTGCCCGTTCCGTGCCGTTCCAAGCATCTGCGAGATCTCGGCACCCGTCAACGGCCCCGCGCCAAGGGCGACCAGTATGGATTTCCTGATTTCGTTGTCCTCGCCGAAAAGCGGATTGAATATCGAGTCGAAATCAAGGAACAGCTGACCCGATTTCATGAAACACATCCGGCGGATGTTTTCGCTGGCGTCCAAGCCAGTATCTACTTCCTCCAGGTAGCGCGGCACGCCGCCTGTCACGGAGAGGACATCCAGCAACTCGCGCGGCGCAACGCGGTTGGCCGCCTCGCCCCAGAATTGGACGCTCTCGTCCAACGACAACTCCGGCAGCACGTAGTCGCGCGAAAACCGGCCTGCGAAGCCAGTGCTGTCAAGCAGATTCTCCTTTATCCAAGCTGAAACGCTCCCGCAGATGACGAAAATCAACTTGTCGTGCCGATGGAAATACCGCTCCCACGCCTTTCTCAAGATGCTTGGAAAGAGCGGATTGTACCCACCCATCCATGAAATCTCGTCAAGGACCACCACCGTACGCCTTTTATCGTCAATGGCGTGGTCGAGGCAGTAGAATGCGTCCAGCCAGTTTGCGAATTTCTGCAGGGGTGTTTGCGTCTCGCGCGCCAGAGATGCGGCAAAGCCGTCAAGCTGGTCTTGATCCGTCATGTTCTTTTCGGGAGCAAGCCCTTCAATCTCAATGCAACATTCGGCCGTCCGGCGCGAGAATTCACGAAAAAGGGTTGACTTCCCGATTCGGCGCCTGCCACGGCAAGCCACCAACGAAGAGGTCTGCTTTCGCCACAGCGACTCAAGATCTTCAAGAAAATCTTTTCTTCCAATGAATTTTCGCATAATTACTCCATTTCACTGCATGGAGTATATCAGACCATCCGCCCTTCGTCAACACGAAACGGGCGCGAATTTGGATTTTTCCAAATCCGCGCCCGACGGCGCACGGACCGAATACGTCAGCGGAAGATCATCATTGTGCCGCGCGGGGTCACATGCGCGCCGAGCGTGTACTGGCCTTCCGCGAAGGCCGACGCTGGAAGCGTGCAGGTGAAGCCGCCCGCCGTCTGCACGAGCGGCACGTCTACCGCGCTCCACGTCGCACCGCCGTCCAGCGAACGGAAAAGGCCATAGACGGGCTTCTCCTTCGCGTCCAGCAGCCCCACGCCCGCGTCCGCGAGAGTGAAGGCGAGCGCCAGGTCGAGCGACGCCGCATTCGTCCTCGTGACGTGCCACGCACGCTTCAGGCGCTTGACGTCCATTCCCGCCGGTACCCACGCGTTGTCCTTCACGCCGTGCCCCGCGAGCACGTAGTCGCCGTCCGCGAGCGTCCCCGCCGCCGACAGCGTGAGGCCTGCGGAATTGTCGCTGACCGTGATGTTGCCCGCCACATGGATGTTCCCGCCGCTTGATCCGTCTGAAACCCTCGTATCCGCCGTCGTGCGTCCGATGCCCACCACGTCCAGACCACATCCGTCCGCCGCGCCGCCGTACAGCAAGTTGTCGCGCAGCGCAATGCCGTAGCGCGCCGCCAGATGGTTCGCCACGATGTTGCGCTCAACGTCTTTGAGCGTCCTGTTGTACACGCGCACCTCGGCGATGTCGCCGTTGAACGGCGAAAGCGTCAGCATCTTACCCATGTAGAATCTTGAGGGGAGCGCCGCTGACATGTCCTTTTGGTACTTGCCGTCCTGCCAGCGGCCGTCAAGATACGAATCCACATACTTGTCCACGCGGCAGGAATCGATCAAGGACGCCTCTCCGCCAAGAATTCCGGCGTCTTGCATCACGCAGAACATGTCGGAGGCATTATTCACGAAACCATGTGTTCGCAACGCGGTGACGACTCCTTGGGCGGCCTGCACGAAAAACGCGCCAAAACGCGACCCGTTGTTGTCGACTTCGCCGAACACGCCCATGTTCGACGGCGCAACGCCCGCGCCCAGGCGGAAGACGGCGAACCACGTATTGTTGTTGTTCCAGGACGTGTACCACTTGGTCGCCTCGGCGGTGGTCATGTACGAGCTGCCGTCGAAGGACACGCTCGCCTCGGACACGCCGGACGCACGCGGAAACGCGGACGTGGAGAGCCGCGGCGAACCGCTTGCCGAGAAGTCGGCGGCGGAACCGACCAACCCGAGGTTGCGCCAGGTGGTGACGACGCCCCCCGCGACCGTCACGCCGGTGTCGGCGCGGTACCAGCCCATCAGGCCGTCCCCCACAGCCGCGCAGGGACGCTCAAGCGTCTCACCCGCACCAGTCTTGCCGAGCGTGAAGTATCCCGACGGCAAGCCCGCCGGCAGATTCACGCTGACCATGCCCAGCGAAACATCTGCAGAAACGGGCAGGCGCGTCCAAGACGCGGCGTCGCTCTCGCGGAAGAGCATTGCGTATTCGCTGCCGTCCTCCGCGCCTCCCAGCAAAAATGTCAACCGCATCCCGGGCAACGTCGTGCCCAAACCGGTCAAACACCAGGAGCGCGCCAGCGCAGTTACACCGCCCACCGTCGTCCACGCGAGACTTTCGCCGTTGTGCGCAAACCAGATGTCCGCTATGTCGCCTCCAGCATCTCCGGTGGAGATCGTCATGCCGCCGCTCAAGAACCCCATCGCGCCGCCGGTTCCGGCCATCTTGCTCAAGCCCGTCATCTGGATTTCCGTGCGGTACGTGGCGGCGGCCGTCGAGGAAGCGACCCAGAACGGATGATTGAACGCGAGGCCGTACTTGTCCGACAGCTCCTTCGCCACGTACATCCGCTCGATGGGGTTGAGCGGACGGCTGTAGATGCGAAATTCCGCAATGCCGCCGTTGAAGAACTTGCCCCACGTATCCTCGCGGAAATGTCCCATCTTGAAATTGGCCGCCTGAATCTGGCAGAGGTTCTGATTGCCGGACGGCGACGTCGTTACGCCCCGTGCGGCAATCGAACCGCGCGTATTTCCCTCAATCGACGGATACTGCGTCATGTCCACCACATGCCATGCCTTCGGAATGTCCGTACGTGCCAATTCGAAACTGTTAGGCGTACCACCCTGAAAGCCGGAAATGTTAAATCCACCGTCTAACTCGCGGAAGAACGCTCCATAGCGTTTATCGTTGTTGTTGAAGCCGAACAGCCCGGCGTCTTTTTGTTCGTCGGCCACGAGCGACGGCTCATAGACGATGAACCACGAACTGAGCGGGGGGTCGGCAAGACCGTGCGACGTCGCGCCTTCCGTCATGAGGCAGGCGGTCGCGAATCGAAGGGCGTTGTGCGTCGTCGTCCCGTCGGAGGAGGTCAGCGCGTTCTCCGCCACCGTCACCGTGCCCGTGTAGGCATGGAGGTCGGACACCGCGCCGATCGATCCCTGGTTGATCCAGTTCGTCACGGCACCGCTCTCGTTCGTGACGACGCCCACGTCCGGCGTGAACCAGACGGTGATGTCCTCTGTTCCGGGCGCAACGGTTGCCGACGCCGTTCCGCCCGTAACCGCCACGGCGTAGTCGCCAGCCTTGAACGCACCGGCGGCAAATACGAACGAAACCGTGTCGCCGGAGGTTGTTCCGTTCAAACCCGTGGCGACGAACGGCTGCGTCGCGTCGGCCCGATAGAGCAGACGGCACGCAAGGCCCGTGACGCCGGGCGCCAACGTAGCCCCGTCCACGGACACCGTCACCGCCGGCATCGTGGCGAACGTATTCTGTACGCGCCATACGCGCGAAACGCGCAGGATCTTCGACATCGCATCCCACGCCGGGGCAAGTTCCGCGCCGTCATGCGCCATGAGCAGATAGCCGTCCGTTCCGGCGAGCGCGCCGGACGGCACCGAAAGCGACAGCCCGCCCGCGTTGCCGGAAGTCTCCACCGCGCCCGGAATACGCCCGGTGCCCGTCGCCGTCGACGAACCGATGCCCGCAAGGTCATCGCAGAAGCCGTCCGCCGCCGCCGTCCAGAGCGGATCGGCGATCATCAATCCCCAGCGTGCGGCAAGCGCGTTGCGCACGATCCGTACCTCGGCGTCGGTCAGCGCCCGATTGTAGATGGCCAGTTCCGCAATGTCCACCGAAGCGGCATCACCCACGCCCACCATCCGTCCAAGGAACAGACTGTCGTCGGAACGCGCAGACGGCGTAACGGAGGTGTTGACCGACTCGGTTCCGTTCACCCCGCCTGTCATGCGGCTTGAGGTCGAACGGCTGTCGATGAGATTGGACTGCCCGATAGGGACAGTCACATTCCCGGAGGACTGAGGATTGTAGTTATTGTGGAGGCGAAGCTGCGTGTCGCCGCCGTTAAGGAAGAACGCGCCGAAGCGAGGATCGCGGCCAAAACCGAAAAGCCCCTTCTCGTTATTCGCGGTCAGGTTGTTCATCACGATGAACCACATCGACTCCTGGCCAAAGTTCAAGGTCGTCAGCTCCGATGAAATGAGATTCACCTTTTTCCCGTTGGCGTTCGCGGCGGTGCCGGTGTTGGCTGTATTGCGGACAAAGCGCAGGGCGGGTCGATATGTTCCGTCCGCGCGCTGAAAGGCATTCGTCTGCCAGTTCGGACAGCCGTAGGTGTTGGGATCGGCACTGGGATTGACGTCACTGACTTTGGCGAGCGTCAGCGGCGATGCACAACCGGATTCCGTCTGCCAAGAGGTTACCTCCGAACCATGACCCAAGTTGATCCCGCCGTTCACGGTCATGCGGTCGGCCGTCGTAAAATGCGCCTGTAGTCCGTCAGTGAAGAGAGAAGTCGTCCCGGCAAAAGACGAACAAGAGATCATTCCAGCCATGGCCAGCGCGAGCGCAGCCACAACTGCAAAATGGTTATACCCCCCCCCTAAACGGAAAGTTATGCTCTTCATCATAATTTTCTTCTTTCTGTTTTCCTCTCTCTTGCCCGACGAAAGGCCGTCGCATGGCACCGTACCAGGCGACACCTTCGGCCAAGGCGCAATCATTATACCACAACTTTCAGAAAAAAAGGTACGCGAAATGACATGTGTCATTTCACGTACATTTTCGCCTTCGCTCGCCATTCGCGCGGGGTCTGCCCCGTGGCAAGCTTGAAGTGTCCGGCGAAATGCTGAGGCGAGGCGAACCCGAGGGAGCGGGCGATCGTCGCGACCGAATCGCGCCCGTCCGCGAGCAGCTCCTTCGCCCGCTCGATGCGGCAGGCCAGCAGGAAGGCGTGCGGCGGCGCGCCGGTCTGCTGCTTGAAGGCGAGGAGCAGCTTCGAGTGCGAGCAGCCGACGCGCGCAGCGAGCTCGTCGATCGTCCAGCAACGCGCGAGGTCGGCACGCACGGCCGCGATGACGTCCGCGATGCGCTCGGGCGACTGCCGGGCCGTGGTCGTGTGCGCGGCCTCGACGATCTCCAGCAACAGCTCGGCCACGGCCGTGCGGATGCGCACGCGCCGTTGGACCGATCGTGCCGGCAGGTTGTCGTAAAGCGCGAAGAGCCGTTTGAAGATGAGTCCGATTTCCTTTGTTCCGACGAAGAGCCGCTGTGGCAAGTGCGTCAGCTCCTGCACGAGCCACGCCGTCTCTTTCGCCGAGAAGCCGAGGATGCGTTCGCCACGCGACGGGATGCGAAAGAGCAGCCAGTACTTGCTCATGCCCTTCGGGTAGGCGCAAAGGCGGTGCGGCTCGTCTGGCCGCGAAGCGAACACGAAGCCTGGCCTGAAGGGAAAGCGTTCGCCGCGCAGCTCGAACTCCAGATCGCCGCGCAGGCAGAGCGAGATCTCCACGCATTCGTCGTGCACGTGGATCGGCGCGGCGCGCCACTGCCGACGGTAGGCGTCGAACCCCAGCACCGGCACGCACGGCACGCCATCCGCGTCCAGCGAGAGGACGCGCCGCTCGGGCGTGTCCATGTACTCGAACGAGAGCTTCAGCGCCTTCCGTTTCATCGCACCCTCTTGTCCGTCTCGTCCACACGGAAGCGCGTGCAGACGACCGACTGCTTCCGCGCATCGTTCCAGTACTTGATGTAGGTCGTCGCCACCACCGTACCGTCCGGCATCAGGTGGATGCCCGGATAGCCGCAGTCCCACCCCGCGTAGCTGTGCAGGAGCTTCACGCGGTAGGTGCCCTTCGTCTCCTTGGACTTGATCGCCGCGTACGGACCCACCCACGCGACGAAGTGACCGCTCGTGGGCGACTTCGGCGCCGTGTCGCGGAACACCACCACGAGCCTCCCGTCGGGCAGCTGCACGCCCTGGTGGCGGTCCCCCGTCAGCGCCCACGGCGTGTCCTCCGGCTTCGACCACGTCTTCCCCTCGTCGCGGCTGAACATCATCAGGCTGCACCCCTCGTGCGTGTTCTCGCGGATGAGGCAGCAGAGCTCGTCGCCGTCCGGCGAGCGGAACACGTACGGCTCGCACGGCTCCTTGCCCTCCACGGCGCAGACCAGCTTCGGCGTGCTCCACGTGAAACCGCCGTCCCGCGTGACGCTCTGCATCACGCCCACCGGCGGACGGTCGCACCAGTCGCCCCCCGTGTGGTAGAGGCCGAGGTACGAGCCGTCCTTCAGACGCACGACCGACGAGAACGTCATGATGCAGCGGAACCTGTCGCCCAGAGGCGGCATCTCCCGCCACGTCCGCCCCTCGTCCTCGCTCATCACGGACGGCATCGCCGCGACCAGTTCGCGCGGGTCGCGGTAGTCCGCGGTCCCGGGACGCATCTTCGCCTGGCTCCACACCCAGAGACGCGCCGTGCCGTCGGGCCCGACGAGGCGGTAGATGCTCGGACAGTTCACGTGGCTCTTGAACCCTTCCGGGAAGCGGCCGTCGACGCGCGTCCACGTGCGTCCGCCGTCCGACGACTCCGCCGCCGGACCGCACCAGCCGCCGTGCGGCGTGCACCACACCGCGAGAATCCGGCCGTCCGGCAGCAGCGCCGTAGTGGGATGCCCCTGGTAGAGGTCGGGACGCCCCTCGGCAACGATCGCGTCCTTCGCCTTGTCGCCCGAAAGGTCGATCCACGGAAACAACGCGGCCGTCCGGGCAATCTCCTCCTCGCGCGCCACGAGCGAGTCCACCGACGTGAACCGCTCCGCCTTCAACGAAAACTCGTAGACGCGCATCGTGCCGCGCCACGGACGCAACGCCACCGCGCCGAACTTCCTGCGTCCATCCGGCACGTCGAACAGCTCTGTCCCGTCGATCGACACGCGCAGACGGCCGCCCGTCCGCGCCACGCGTAACTCGAAGATGCGTCCGTCCCGGAGCGCGGCGGGCGGTTCCCTGCCGCCCAGTTTCGCGCGGGCGAGGACGCCGCCGTTCGAGAACATCGTCCCGCCCGCGCCCTCGAAACCGAGCATCTGGTCGCCCAGCTTCAGCGACGCCGCGCTCTTCGCGAGGCCGTCGACGGCCATGCGCACGCGCACCTCCACGTCCCGTCCCTCTGGCACGCCGGAGGCGTAGTACAGCGCCTTGTGGTCAACGAGCGTCACATATCCCGCGCCGCTCTCCACCTTCGCGCCGTTTTCGCCGACCACCCCCACCGCCCGACCTTCAACGACGGCCGCGCACTCGGCACCCGCACTCGCAAGCGCAAGTGACAACGCCGACGCACAAATGATTCGCTTCATGTTCCCTCACCGGATGACGATGACGGCACCGGCGGCCACGACCTCCACCGTAAGCGGCGCAGAGTAGGACGTGCGCTCGCCGTCGGAGACGGCCAGCTGCAGCACGTACGTGCCAACAGCCGTCGCCGTAAACGTGGTCTCGCGCGCAGTCGCGTCACCGAACGACGCCGCGGCCGCATCGCCCGAGAGGATGCTCCATTGGTAAGTTAACTCGCCGCCCGCCGGCTCGCCGTCGTCAAACACCGCCGTCGCCACGTTCTTCGCCTTCTTCGTGGCAGAAACGACCGTATCTCTTTCAAACGGGTCGATTGCCGGCGCGCGGTTTGCCGCCATGTCGGGATTCGCCGCCAGCGTCTTGATCTCCCGCGTCGTCAGTTTGCGGTTGTAGATGCGCACGTCCGCCACCTTGCCGGGGAAGCAGCGCGACATCACCGCTTGTGTCCTGGAGTTCTTGAAATACCCGTTATCGGTACCGACATGATCGCGGACATACGGAATCCCTCCCACGTTGAACGTCGTCTGGACTCGTCCTCGGCGAGCTGTCGACGTGCCCGAGGGCGTCAGCTTCACGCCGTCCATCCACAACTCGAAGTCTGTCCCCAGGGTACGATCGAACAGCACGTAAATGTGCGTCCAGCGATCCGTGAGCGGATGCGGCAACGCATACGGAAGCTTCATGTAGCCTATGCTCTCGCTTTCCAACCCCCATCCTTGCTGACAGAGAAGCAGGCCATTCGCCGTGCCGTCCGGGCAGTTGTAGTTGTACCAGAGGCCCAACCCATACGGCACCATGAAGATGGCCGCGTTCTTGTACTCGTTCGTGTCGGACGAATCATGCCACACCCAGACGCTGACGGAACGGTAGCGCTCCGTGGGCGGGGAGTTGTTGTTGCTCGTGGACTTTGTCTCCGCAAGCGCGTTGCCGAGGTTGAAGTAGGCCTCGAATCCGTTCGCGCGAAACGCATGTCCCGCCAGCCCCTCCTCAAACGAGCAGTCGACCTCTCCGGCGGAGTTCGTCGTAACCGACGTGCGCGCCGCGTTTCTCGCCTTGTCGATGAGCATGTCGGCCCCCGAGAGCGGCCACCAGCGAATGAGACCGGACGAAAGATCGCAAGTCTCCTCCGCAGCCGTCACGGTCACCGTCACGTCGGCCGTCGCCGACGCGCCGTCCTTTTCCGCCGTGCAGCGCACCACGTATGTGCCCGCCTCTGAGAAGCGAGCCTGCGTCGTGGCCGCGTTCGCCGGATCGAACCAAGCGCCGCCCGGTCCGGAGAGCTTTGTCCAATGGACGCGCGCGCCGGCAGTCGCCGTCGCCGCAAGCGCACACGGCAGACCCGCCGTTGTCGACGCTGTCGCCCCGACCGAGATGGAGGGTGCCGACCCCGCCGCCGCCACACGCGTCACCGTCACGTCGTCGCTCCGCGAAAGGCCCACATCCTCCAGCGTGTTCGAGAGACGGAACACGTACGCGCCCTCCACGGGAAGCGTCACCTGCGTCACCATGCGTCCTGGCTGGAGGATCGTCGCGCCTTCGCCGCCCGCGGGCGCGGAGACGAGCGACCACTGCGGCGTGCCCGCGTATCCCGTGCGGATTCCCTCGGGCGCGGAGGCTCCGATCTCGCCGTGCAGCTCCGCCGTCTCGTCCGCCACCGTGAAGTCCGCACCCGCGTCCACCGCCGCCGCGCCGCGGTAAAGCCGGCGGATCGTGTTGGAGGAGAGCACGCCCGCGTAGAGCCGCAAGTCGTCCACCATCCCCTCGATCGGACGCGTGCCGTTTTTGGCGGTGTTCGCGAAAAACCAGTTGGCGTTCGCGGCCTGCGTTCCCGTGTCGCGTTCGGCGATCTCGCCCGCGTACTCGCCGTTCATGTAGGCGCGGGTCACCACGCGGCGCTGGCCGTTCGCCCCGACCGTGAAGTGCTCCGTCACCGCCAAATGGCTCCAGGCGCCCATCTGCGCGCGGCAGTTGTTGATCGACAGTTCGGAGTTTTCGCCGGGCGTCATCACGTAAATGAGCCGCCAATCCCACTCGCCGGACTCGCCGCCCTTCAGGTTGATGTAGTAGCCGGTGGTGGCAAGCAGGCGCGGCCCCCTGTTCCGGCCGTCCCCGCCGATCTTCGCGAGCGTGTCCTTGTACGAGTCCGGCGACTGGTTAAGCCAGCATGTCCACGTGAAGTCACTCTGCAGCGGCACCGGAAGCGAGAACGTGCTCCAGCACGTCGTGTCGCCGCTACAGCGCACGCATGCGCCTTCCATGCCGCCGTCCACCACCGTGACGCCCGTGCCGCACGTGATGTTGCCAGCCTGGTGCGCCACGTCGGTCAGGACGAGGCTGCCGCTTGCATTGGTCGTATGGTCGTCGAACGTCCAGTGGCCGAGGAGCGCCGTCTGGTCGTAGTCGTCCCGCTTCCGCACGTATTCGGCCCACACCTGTTCTGCGTCAAGCGCCGTGTCCCACACGCGAAACTCGTCCAACGCACCCAGGATCGGCCGGTTGGAATTGACCGCGTTGTTGCCGAATATGGCCGTCCCGGAGCGCGCGATGTTCGTGATCGCGTAGTCGGTTGTCGGCGCCGACACGCAGATGCCGTTGAGGTAGGCCTTGTACGTGATGTGCGAAACGGTTATCGACGAAGACTCCTCCACCGTGTTCGTCACGTCAAAGGTGATGGCCACATGCGTCCACGCCTCGCGGTGGATCTTCGGGATTCCCCCCTGGGTGAAGTACCGGCTCGGGTTTTGCTGCGTGTTGTTCGCGAAGATCGACGTGTCGATGTTGTAGTCGGAGTTGTTGGAGAAGTGCATGCTCAGCGACGAGAACCCGGCGAACACGTAGGGGTAGGTGTTGCCGCCGGCCAATCCGATGGGACCGGCGCCCACGCAGCGCCGAATCCAGTACGCGATCGTGCGGCTGCCCAGCGCCGGGGAGGAGAAGGTCGCGTACCCGCTCTTCGTGCCGTCGATGAACAAGGCGGAGGTGTTCGCGCCGCCAAAGCCATTCGTGAGCGACGCGCCCGTGCTGAGCGTGAGGTCGCGCCCGTTCCCGGACCTGTCCGCGATCTTGCCGTTCGACACGGCTTCCATGTCCCACCAGATGATGGGATCGGGAAGGTCAACCGCCCAGCAGACGGAAGCCAGGCCGCACGCCAGCAAAGCCGCGTATGCCTTGCGTCCCGCGAAACAAACCGTTTTGCTCATCGTCATTGCCTTTTCCTCGTCGTTTTCTTTTCCCCGGAAAGGCGCTCTGGCGACCCCTTGCCGCCGCATGCGCTTCCCAAAGACGCAATCATTATACCACAACTTCCTGAGAAAATGGTACGTGAAACGCCACGTGTCAGAGATTCCAAGTGTACGACTTCATGTCAGGTTCGCCGCCACAATCACGCCCTTTCGAGAAGCTTTCGCGCTGAAAATCTGGCTCCTCGGCCCCCAAAGACAACGTGCGCCCGTCTCCTCCGCGTGGAGGAGATTCCGTT
>JAFRSR010000381.1 GCA_017427485.1 Kiritimatiellia bacterium | reverse complement strand
GGCGCGCGACGCGGTTCGACAGCGCGGCGTCGGGATTCGGCACGCCGATGGAGAAGCGCGGGTCGCGCGGGCCGCCGAACGGCAGATGCTCGACCACCACGTCCGCCTCGGGCATGAAGCCCGTCGCGAAGCAGCGCGCCGTGGCGACGGTCCGCTGCATGTTGTTGGCGAAGAATCGCACCTGGTCGGGACGGAGAACCTCCCCCCGTTTGAAGAGCCCCTGCTCGACGAGCCAGTCGCGGAACCAGCCGCCCATCGCGGTCTCCAGCGCGGCGCCCTTCCGCGAGAGCTCGCCGGGCGCGGACGTCCAGGCGAACCACTTGTTCGTCGTCGACTCGCCGAGGGCCTGCACCGCCGTGTCCAGCGGCGCACGCAGGTTGTGCCGGCTCACGATCACCACCTGGCGCAGTTCCGCCGCCCAGACTCCGGCCGCAACGGCGGCCGCGAACACGCACAAAAGTTTCTTCTCGTTCATCAGTTCTCCTTATCACGTCTGAAGCGCCGCGCCGCACGTACGAACCGCTCACGCGCGGATGAGCGCGAGAAGCTCGTCGCGTTTCGCGGCCATGAGGTCGGGCGTCTTCGCCTCGAGGTTGAGGCGCACGAGCGGCTCGGTGTTGGACATGCGCACGTTGCACCACCAGCCGTCACGCGACCAGTTGTCCACGCTCACGCCGTCGAGCTCGAACACGCGCTCGGCCGTGGGCGCGTACGTGGCCTTCACGCGCGCGAGCACCGCGGCGGGGTCGCCCGCCACGCGCGAGTTGATCTCGCCGGACTGCGAGTAGCGGCGGAGCGGCGCGATGAGCTCGCTGAGGGACTTCCCGCTCTTCGAGACGATGTTCGCGAGCGCGAACGTGGCCATGGAGCTCGACTCCGCGGTGAAGTTCGCCTTGAAGTAGTAGTGGCCCGAAAGCTCGCCCGCGAAAATCGCGTCGTTCTCGCGCATCTGCGCCTTGATGAAGCTGTGGCCCACGCGGGACATCATCGGCTTGCCGCCGGCGGCGGCGATCGTCTCCTCCGCGACCTTCGAGGAACGGAGGTCGTAGAAGCAGGCGGCGCCGGGGTTCGACTGGAGCAGGTCCTCGCTCACGAGCGCCGTGATGAAGTCCATCGGGATGATGTCGCCCTTCTCGTCGATGAAGCCCGCGCGGTCCGCGTCGCCGTCGAACGCCACGCCGAAGGCGTACTTGCCGGGGTTCGCGCGCACAAGCGCCTGGAGGTCCTTCAGCGTCTCCGTCTTGAGCGGGTTCGCGTCGTGGTTCGGGAACGCGCCGTCGAACTCCTCGAAGAGCCCGTCGTACGTGAGCGGCGAGCCCTTGAACGCGGCCGCCTCGCAGATGCCCATGCCGTTCGCGAAGTCGCACGCGACATGGAGCGGCTTCGCCATGTGCTCGAACGTGCGCACGTGCCGCGCGTAGTCGGCGAGCACGTCGATCTTCGTGGTTCGTGATTCGTGGTTCGTGGTTCGTGGCTCGCCGAGGTCGTCCTCCATCACCATCCGCTCGATGTCCTTGATGCCGTTCGCGCCGGAGATCGGCACGGCGTTCGCGCGGCAGAGCTTGCAGCCGTTCCACTCCTTCGTGTTGTGCGAGGCCGTGATCATCACGCTGCCGTCGGGATGGAGCGTGCCGTTCGCGAAGTAGCTCATCGGCGTCGACGCGTGGCCGATGTCGACCACGTCCACGCCCATGTCGTTCAGCCCGCGCGCGAACGCGGCGAAGAGGGGTTCGGAGTGCGGACGGATGTCGCGCGCGACCACGATCTTCTTCGGGTTGCCGAGAAACCGCGCGTAGGCCCGCGCGATCTTGTAGAAGATGTCGTCCGTGAGGTCCTGGCCGTAGATGCCGCGGATGTCGTACGCTTTGAAGATGCCCATTTTCTTTTTCCTTAGAAGTTTGGATTTATGATTTATGGACAATTGTGTCAATTGTCATTTGTGAACAATTACGTAATTACCGTTTCCTACTGTAGGCGAATGATTCTCTCCTTCACGAGCTCCTTCGGCTCGCCGATCTCCACCTTCGGCGCGTGGGCGAGGAGGTAGTCCTCCGCCGCCTTGCACCAAAGTCCGTTGTTCGCGGAGCAGAGCCGGTCGAGCTCGGCGAAGAAGGGATCCGTCTTCCCTTTCTCGGCGAAGTCCTCGATGGCCGTCATGGGCATGTTCACGTGCGTGTACACGAGACGCTTGCCGCCGGGTATCTTCAGCATGTCGAGCGTCGCTTCGGCGGCGGAGTCGAGTCCGCCCACGTGCGTGATCATCACCTCGGGGTGGAGGTAGCCCTTGCCGATCCAGTCCACGGAGTCCGCCATGTCCTTCACGTCGCCGCCGGAGTTGGCCACCACGTGGTGCATCATGTAGTGCACGTTGTAGAAGTTGAACTCGGCCATGAGCTGCTGGTTGGTGGGGCCGGCGAAGAAGTTGAGGCAGCCGCCGAAGCCAAGCAGGTCGGAGCACTGCGTGATGAGCGCGGGCACCGCCGCAAAGAGGAAAATGTCGTCGTAGCCGCCGCCGGTGGACGTGGGGTTGTCGGCGCGTGCGTCGTCCACGAGGTTGTACGACTTGAGGAACGTGACGGGATCCGCGACGTCCTTCGTGTTGACCATGTGCACCTCGACGCCGTTGATCGTGCCGGCGGCATGGTAGGGCGCGGCGTCCTCGACGCGCCGCAGCCCGAACATCCGCGCGGCGCGCGCGAGGCGCGCGGCGTCGATGTCGGTGACCACGAGGCGGCGCGGACGCTTCTCGGGCGAGTGGCAGGCGATGTCGATGCAGCCGAGTCCCATCGCGCCGCAGCCGGCGAGGAGGAGCATCGTGCCCTTGTCGACGATGCCGACCTCCAGGTCGTGCGAGCAGAAGGCGTTGTGGTAGTTCGTGCGGAAGCCCGAGACGATGCAGCTGATCGGCTCCGCGAGCGAGCACTTGAAGTACGCGTCGCCGTCGTAGGGCAGGAGGCAGCCCATCTCCATCACGATGGACGGCAGGTACACGTGCGTCGTCTCGCCGCCGATCGTGTGCCAGGCGTAGCCGACCGTCTCCAGCTCGTGTCCGGGGATGTTGAGTGACGGCTGCAGACCCACGTGCTGGCCCACACGGAACTGGTCCCTCCACTTCGTGCCAACCTCGCGCACGATGCCGGATATCTCGTGTCCGAACATCGTCGGACGCGTCGCGATGTCGCGCGGCACGCGCTTGTGCCCCGTGCCGAGCGTCACGCCCTTGTAGTCGCTGAGGCAGATCGTGTTCGTGACGAGCTCGACGACGATTCCCTCGTCGCCCGCCGCCTCCAGCTCAATGTCTTCCAGCCGCGCATCACGCGCGCCGTATAGTCTCCAGGCCTTTGCCTTCATGTTTATCTTCTCCTCGTTTGGCGAACATTGTACTAGATTACCCCCGTTCGCGCAAGAGGAGAGTGCAAGCGGGCTGTCCGGCCTTCACGAAAAAGCCATGTCAATCCCCTCACGGGCCAGAAGCGACACTTTGTTTTCCAGACCGCCGCCGTATCCGGTGAGGCTGCCGTCCGCGCCGATGACGCGGTGGCACGGAATGACGATGCAGATCGGATTCCACCCGACCGCGCCGCCGACGGCCTGCGCCGACACCCTGCCGCCGCGCTTTCTCTCAATCGCCTTCGCGATATCGCCGTATGAGACTGTGGCCCCGTACGGAATTCGCAGCATTTCGTCGATGACCGCACGGCGAAACGGCGTCGCCCCTTCGATGCGGTAGTTGGGCGTGAAGCCGGGATCATGCCCCGCGAAATTCTCGTCAAGCCAGTGGCACGTGTCGCGGAACGCCGGCATCTCGCGCCTTTCGCACCCACGCGCCTCGTGCACATCATCGCGCGAACCCTCAAACCAAAGCCCCGTCAGCGCTTCGCCGTCCCCGCACATCACGAGATCGTCGAATCCCTCGGGCGTTTCGTATTTCCAGATGAAGTTTCTCATAGGGCTATCTTTCCGACCGGACCAGTTCCGGGCAGACTTCGGCGGAGTCTGGATTGGTCCATTCAAAGGGGAACGTCCGGCACTTCTCGGGTTTCACGGGATTGATGCGGCAGAGGTTGTCTTCCGTCAGATAGGCGCATGAGCCGTCCGGACGGCTCTTGAGAATCAGGCTCTTGCGGTCTGGCGCGGCTTCGGTCTCGTGCGCGATGAACTCGGCCTCATCCATTCCGAGGAACGCCGCGATGCGCGCGATCTCCGCGTCCGAGACCCGCACGATCCCGTCCTTGATGCGGCAGCACGCCCCGCACATCCGGCACTTGAAATCATCCAATACCATCACCTAGTCCCCGCCATGGCATTTAGAACAACTCGCCGTTTCACGGCGCCTGCATACTGTTTTGCAACCGACGATTATCATCACCGATGCAAATTAACTCCTCTTCATGGCAACTCATTGTCGTATCCTCTCCATTCACTTCTTTTGGTGAAAGTCAGTGACTTGTCAGTGCTTCGTAAAACATACGGACATTTCTTCCTGCTCACGGCGCGGGATGCCAAGACGCACTGCCACGTCGCGCCACTGGCTGACTACTGATCGGATACGTTCAAGCTCCTCGATCGCCTCTTCCTTGCCAAAACGAAAGTATTCTGCGGCGTCAAGGAGCGTGTCCACGGACTCGATCGGCACACCGGCGTCAAGCTCAAGCGAGAGCGACTGCGGGCGCTTCGCGTTCGCGTTGAGGTCGTAGGCGGGCGAAAGACGCCATCTACCCTTCTCCGACACGAATCCGTGGTTGCGCAGATGGTCGTCTGTGTTCGAGACAAGAAGTGAAAAGGCCATGCGTCGCCAGAGTTCCGGAATATCTGCGTCGGGATTCGCGCCATGCTGCATCAGGAACCCTGCAATGTCAATGTATGTTCCGTTGCCGTCCTCCTGCCGATCTTCGCAACCAAGCATGGTCATAGCGGAAGCAAACGGTATGCGATGCGCCCCTTCTCGGTCAAAGCGGCGGCACAGGAACGTCGTTCCAATCTTTGAGAACTTCTGTGCCCGAGCCTCCGGGACACGGATGCCGGACTTCTCGGCAAGAATGTGAACGAGATATTCCCATGCACCGGCGTCGTAATCGTCTTCCTTGGAAGGGAACTTGGCAATCCACAGACTTCCATCCGGAGCGGTCACGCTCGCCTTCGGACGTGCGCCGCCGAGGGATGTGCCGGGACGAAGAAGAACGGCAAGCGCTGACTCGTCGGTATCGTCCTCCTCAAACCGACGAGAGGAATCCTCAAGCGTACGGAGCGTTGTCCAAGGCGGGGCAGGGTTATCTCCGTCAGCGTTCACAAAGGTATCCGAACCTTCGATCTTGAAACGGAGCGCTCCAACGCGGGTCAGATCGAACACGCCAAGGAGATAATCGCTCTCTCGGAGATTGCCGCGTTTCTCGCGGCGGCGGATGATCTTGCGTCCCCAAGAATCGGGTGCTGCATCCTGAAACAGACCGAAGCCAAATGAAAGCGTCGGGTACTGCTTGCCCCGGAAAAGGCCAATGTCCGGTCCGAAGAACGACACGGACGGATGAAGGACGAAATCTTCGTCAAGCTCAAACGACGAGACCTCTTTACCGCGAAGTTCGTCGCATTCGAGCGTCCCGATGCGTCTATCACCATCACACTCGGAAATGAAAACCTCTATGCGCTTCATGCATGAACCCTCTTTGGAAGCTGCAAGTCCTGAAGTTCACGTCCAAGGACATCGTCCGCCGCGACCTTTTCAATGTCGGTGTGCATGTTGAGGCAGAAGAGAACGGACATATACCCGGCCATTGAAACCGATGGCTTGCCCTGCTCAATGGCTGTCAACGTTGCATGGCTTACACAGGCCCGTTCACACATCATGGCAGCGGATATCCGCCGGCGTATGCGAGCGAGCTTCAGGTTCTGGCCCAGAATCGCAAGCGATTTTTGGGCTTTAGGCATCAGCAATGTTCTTTTCTGTTTCACAACATCCTACTCCGTCCTTGATTTAATATCTTATATTTTAGCATTAAACCGCTTCAAAAGCAATAACCTAAGACAAAGTAATCTGCACATATTTTCATTGCCTACATGCAGATCGTAGTCATCATGTGCACTAAAACATTTCAAGCGTACCGGCTAACGGCTCTGCCATGACGGTGAAGAACTGTCGCGCGTCGATGAGCCCGGTATCGACCAGGAGGGTCTTGCCCTTGAAATCAACTTTAAGTCCGTCCATCCATCCAAGCGCCTTTCGTCTGGTTTTGGAGGATTTCTGTCATAGCCATTTACCTCTCAAATCAACGGGAATGCTCATCTTACTTTTCCTCCTTGAGAACGTCTGGCAGTGCTTCGCGCGGGCCGAGAAACTTGGGGCTGCGGCGAAGGACGACGTCGGCGACTGCGGCAATCTTCGCAAGCTGTTCGCGGATTGTCGTCTTGATTGAATAGCGGCCGTTCACGTCCTCCGCCGCGTAGCCGTAGGCGTCGCATCCGAACCCGCGCGCCGTGAAGACCGCGCGTCGGACGTGGTCGGGCTGCGAGACGATGATGAACGAGTCGAGCCCGAACACCTTCTTCGCCCGCACGACCGTGTCGAGCGTGCGGAATCCGGCGTAGTCGCATACGATGCGGTCGGCGGGCACTCCGGCATTTATAAGCGACTCCTTCATGTCGGACGGCTCGTCGTAGCCCTTCACATGGTTGTCGCCGCTCACGATGAGGCAATCCACCTTGCCGGCCTTGTACAGCTCAGCCGCCGCGTCAATGCGCCGCAAGAAGTAGAGGTTGTTGAGTCCGTTCGGGAGCGTCCTCACGCAGCCCAACACGACCGCCGCGCGCTGACGCGGCACGGCATCTATGCTTGCGCTGTCGAACACGCGCCCGGACGACACGGCATAGACGGCAATCGCCGAAGCGCCCCATGCAACAAGTGCGGACACAATTCCCCATGTCGCAAACGTAACTATCTTATTTCTCTTCATCGTGTAAATCTCTTTTCTCTGCATAGGAAAAGCGTCGCGGAGCAGATCGCGCCGATGGTGTCGCAGAGGATGTCCTTCTGCGCGTCAGGAGAAGAACAGCCCACAGTCCGACCGCCCACACCATCTCGACGCACCACACCGTCCTGTCGGCGGGGTAGATGCCCAGCACGACCGCCACGCACAAAAGCGCGACGGCCTGGCCGCGCAAACAACACTCGTCTCTTCACCGACAGAACTCCTTTGGCAGAGAGTGGAGGCAGGTGCGGTAGAGGCCGTTGGGGCCGATGACGCCGAAGGTCTTGCCTGCCGGACACGGTTTGCGTTCCTTGCCGCCCCACTTTTCGAGCAAACGCTTGGGCGTGTCGGCGCGACAGGAAAGCGTAAAACGCCACTTGCGGTTTTGGTCGCGCTTGGACGCGTAGGCGATGCCGATGCGCGGGGCGGAGGTGAACTTGACGCGCGCGCCGTCGCTTTCAAGCCAGAGGCGATTGGAGTGAACGAGGTCTTCGCGGTTGAGCGAGCGGTCGATCTTGAGAAGCTTCGTCAACCGTCCGGGGCCTTCCGCGCCTTCAATGCCGCGGACGAGCACCGCCTCTGGACGCCCTTCCGGCCCCGTCACGACGTTCAGCATTTCGTGCATCCCGTAGCAGAGGTAAATGTAGGCGCAGCCGCCAGGCGAGTACATCACGTCCGTCCGCGCCGTGCGTCCTTTGTGCGCATGGCAGGCCGTGTCCTCCTCGCCGCAGTACGCCTCCGTCTCGGTGATACGGCGGCGCACAACGCTTCCGTCCTCCAGTCGGCGACACAACCACGTACCGACAAGCGCCTTGGCACTTGTCACCGCGTCAACAGCATAGTCCTTTGCCGTCAATCTGCGCATATAGTTTTTGGACAGAATTTACACGCTCCAATCTCCTTGTCCCCTACAAGTTCATTTCTGCTCTACCCAAATGAGCTTGTCCGCATCATAGCCACGCCGTCGCGCTTCGTAGAGAAGTTCGGACTCCGCGGTTTCAGACAGTCCAGACGTCCGCGAGAGAATCCAGAGATAGTCCGCGCTGCCGCTGCCGACGAGCGCGTATGTGTACTCCTTGTCGATCAGCATCACGCGGTAGTCGGCGTAGAACGGGCCGAAGAACGAGACGCGCAGGAGTCCGGGCGTGTCTGTCGTCTTGCCCTTCCCGATCGCCGTTTTCGGCTTGCCGTCCTTGATGCCGGAGTTCACGACCTTGATCGTGCCGTCCGCGTTCTGTGTATAGTTGGCCTTCGCCTGCTCCACGCCGCGCTCGAAGCTGTGGTCGAACCGGGCGATCTCGTACCACTCGCCGAGATAGCGGTTCAGGTCAAGCGCCGCCACGGGCGCATTGTCAACTTTCAAAGTGCTCGCGCACCCCGCCGCGAGCACGAGGGATGAGACGAGGATGATTCTTGCAAATGGTTTCATTGTTTCAGTTCCTTTCGTTTCGTAGGCAACATTATATCATATAAACCTCAAATCCCCATAATCCTGTCAATCCTGTTAATCCTGTCCAAAACTTTTAGCTGCATCATTTGTTTCGCCCCCGGAAGTCACTGTTCTATGGAATACGGTAGTGACCGGTCAGGGGATAGGCAAAAAGAACGTCTTCCTCCTGTGTGCCAGAGCCGATGTTGTGGATGGCAAGCGGAACGCCCGCCGACGACTTCCTGTCGCTGACAATCATTATGTGCGGAAGCTTTCCGCCGACCATTGCCGTCACGATATCGCCGGGCTTGTAGTCCGCCGCATTCCTGGACACGGGCAGCGCATACCCTTTCCGCTTGAAATAGCATTGCAGGTTCGGAACGCGCCTGTGGTCGATGTTCGCGTCAGGAGCCTTGAGTCCCACAAATTTGGACACCCTCCGCCCGTCCGCGTCGTTACCACGCCAGAGTCGTACCCGTCGCCCGTATGTGTTATCCTCATTTGATTTCAATACTGCGGGTAGAAAACCAAGCGCGCAATAATGCCTCTGCCTCGGAACTAAACTCAGCATCGCCGTAGAACCCTTTCCAGCGCATTCCTTTCAGATGATGAATCGCAGTACGAGCAAGCAGCTTGTCGCCTTTCCACCAGTCTATCCCAGGAAAGCCGCAACACATGCATCCGCCATTCTCGCCAACATCCTTGAACTTGAACATCGCACGGAACATGGCAATCTCCTGGGTATTTGTTAGGGTTATGAGTACGGCGGCCTTGGACGGATCCATACAGCAGCCATATCCGCCTTTGCGGATCACTACGCGGTCGGCATCAGCGACTTCGGCTGCAAAACGCTGAGTCTCGGAGAAATATGGGATAATGACCCCCTTCTTGTCATTTGATGCCCGATACTTGAGGAGATCCATGCGTCCCCAACGGGCATGAATCTGCTCCTCAGATGGCTGTTTCTTAATGCCTGTACCATACAATTGCATTTTCCTCAACCCCGGCATCGGGCATATCGCCTCAAGTGCCGGAACGGGACAATCATCTATAGCAAGTGATTCGATAGGACACCCTTCGAGTCCTCGAATCTCCCGGAGCGGTGCATCAGACACCACAAGGCTCTTGATCGGCATACGGCCCAACATTGAGACATCCGTCAGATTACTGCAGCTATGCAAACACAACTCAATTGAGAATTGCTCATTCGTCAATGTTGCAAGCGTTTCAAGCGGATGCATTGAATCCGACACGTCGTCAATTGAAAGAATCATAAAGATGCGCCTTGGCCCCTTCAGTTTACGCAACACCGCGACAACGTTAGTAAAATCCCTATAGGACATAACATCCAGATGGGAGAGGCCCTCGCAATTCGTCACCGAACATGTGGAGGAAAGTCGGTACAACAAAGAGACGACTGTATTCCTGAAGTCGATATCGTCCAGAGAAAAAGTCTTGGTTTCCTCCGCTTCAATCATCCCCGCGAACACAAGGAATGAAACGAAGATTGCCTTTGTCAGTTTCTTCACTTCAACTACTCCTTTCGCTTGCCGCCAACAAATCTTCTCCATTTTTATCCGCTGTAATTCTGCGTCTCAAAATGCGGCTAGGGCCAAAAGCTTAGGCACGAATATGATGCAACCGATGATTGCTGCGTCGATAGCCGCGACAAGGACGGCACCTGCCGCACAATCCTTGGACTTCTTCGCGAGCGGATGGATGTTCGGAGAAGCAAGATCGACCGCCGCCTCAACGGCGGTGTTCAGACATTCTAGAGACATGACAAACGCACAGCAGATGACAATCGCCGCCCATTCGCGTCCGCCGAGTCCCAACCACGCGCCAAGCACAGCTACTGCAATGGCAGCAGCGAGATGGATGCGCATGTTCCGCTCGCTCTTCACCGTCGCGGCAATGCCTGAAATAGCGTATATAAAGGATCGTATCATATTTCCTCTGCCTCTTATCGTCAGAAATACTCGTGAACGGCGAATTCCGCCTGTTCGACGAAGATGCGTTTGAACGCCGAGAGGTTGTTCTGCTCGTAGAAAAGCAGAAGCGCCGCGCGGTAGTCGTTCGCGTCAACCGAGCGGAACGTG
>JAFRSR010000380.1 GCA_017427485.1 Kiritimatiellia bacterium | reverse complement strand
CGGGTGGAGCCTGCGGCCGGACCATTTCTACGGCGCGTGCGTGCGGCTGTTCTTCCCGTTCCTCTTCGGAATGTTCCTCGCGCGGACGGGATGGAAGATCCGGATCCCGCGCTGGGGACTGCCGATCTGCCTGGGCGTGTTTCTGCTCGTGCTCTTCACGCCGATGCCGTTCGGGGGCGTGTACCAGAACGGCGCGTTCGAGCTGGTGGTGCTGGTGGTGGTGTTCCCGCTCCTGCTGCTCGTCGGAGCCGGCACGGAGGTAGCGCACGCGAAGACGGCGGCGGTGTGCGCGTTCTTCGCGGAGCTCTCCTATCCTTTTTACATGTCGCACTATCCCTTCATGAAGATCCACAACTGGTGGGTGCGGACGCATTCCGCCGGTTGTTCGGCGGGATTCTGCTTCGCGCTCGGCGTGTGCGAGTACCTCGCCCTCGCCGCTTTCGCGTACGCGGTGATGCGCTTTTGGGACCGTCCCGTCCGACGGGCGCTCTCGGAATCAACTCAACACAAAACAACAACGAAAGGATGAACATGAAAAAGACAATCCTGCTGGCCTGCGCCCTCGTGGCGGGGGCTGCTTGCGCGGAGTTCAAGGCGGGCTTCGCCCGAATCGAGGCTACGCCGCCGCTCGGCATTCCGCTTGTCGGGTACTTCTCCCACCGCGTCTCGGACGGGGTGCTGGACCCGCTCTACATCGACTGCGTGGCCGTCTCGGACGGCACGAACAACGCGCTCATCTACTGCGTCGACGACCTGCACCTGACCAATCCCTTCATGGAGAAGGCGTTTCCGGCGATCACCGCGGCGACGGGCATCCCGCGCGACCGGATCTACGTGCACGCGACGCACATCCACACGGGTCCCGCCGACTGGAAGAGAGGCGGCTTCTCCGAGGAGGAGAACCGGCTCGTGATGTCCTTTGCGGACACGCGCGTGAAGAAGATGGCGGAAGTCGCGAAGACGGCGCTCGCCGACATGGCCCCGGCGAAGATCGGCATCGCGCGGACCGTCTGCCGCAACATCTCGTTCATCCGCCGCTACCGCATGAAGGACGGCTCCGTCCGCACCAACCCCGGCATCATGAACCCCGACGTCAAAGAGCCGCTCGGCACGCCCGACGAGACGCTGCAGCTCGTCCGCTTCCGCCGCACGGGCGCGCCCGACATCGCCATCGTCAACTTCGGCGTGCACCCCGACACGGTCAGCGGCACGAAGTACTCCGCCGACTGGCCGGGCGTCCTGCGCAACACGTTTGAGGCGGCGGTCGGCGACGGCGTGAAGTGCCTCTTCCTCAACGGCGCGCAGGGCGACGTCAACCACCACTACCGCTTTCCGCCGCCCGGACGCGCCGCGCTCAACGCCGAGCGCAAGGCGCGGCCCCGTGCGATCGCCCTTCACATGGGCCGGGCGCTGGCCGGCGCGGCGATGTCGATATGGGACGTCTGCGAGGAGATTCCGGCGGGCCCCGTGCGCGGTCTCGTCGCCCCCCATCCGATGCCCGCGAACCTGCCGACCGCCGACCAGATCAAGTGGGTGGAGATGTTCGACGCCGGACGCAAGAACGAGATTCCGCTCGGCCACATGGAGATCATGACGCTCACGAGCCCCGGCTCGCGCGTGCGCCGGCTGAAGAACGGACCGGACCACTTCGACATCCTCGTCTCCTCGCTCGCCATCGGCGACAGCCTGGCGTTCGCGGGCGTGCCGTGCGAGCCGTTCGTCGACATCGGACGCGCGGTCAAGGTGCGTTCGCCGTTCCGCATGACGGTCTTCACCTGCCTCACCAACGGCAGCGAGGGCTACATCCCGTCGACCAAGTCCCATTCCGAGGGCGGCTACGAGGCGCTTTCGTCGCGCTTCGCCGCCCCCACGGGCGACAAGCTCGTGGACGCGCAGCTGGAACAGCTGGCGACACTGAAGGGAACGACCCGGTAGGGCCTGCTCCCCGAGCGGGCCGTTACATGATGCTCCGAGACTGACGTCTGATGCAGGATGCGCTTCCCACCTCGTTCGGTGCCTACCGCGTGGTCCGGCTCCTGGGCCGCGGCGGCATGGGCGAGGTGTACGAAGTCGAGCATCCGCAGCTGGGCGTCCACTATGCCCTGAAGGCGTTCGGCCGCGACGCGGCGGCGGCCGACGCGCTCCGCGCGCGCTTTCTCGCCGAAGGCCGCCTCCTCGCGAGGCTCGACCATCCACGCCTCGTGCGCGTGCACGACCTCGCGGTGGACGCCGCGACGGGGCGTCCGTATTTCGTGATGGACCTCGTGCTGGGCGCGGCGGGGCGTCCCGAGTCGCTGGAGGACGCGCGCCGCACGGGCACCGTCACGGAGGAGCAGGCGGCCGCCTGGTTCGCGGACCTCCGCGACGCCCTCGCCTACATCCACGCCGCGGGCGTGGTCCACCGCGACGTGAAGCTCGAGAACGTGCTCGTCGACCGTGCGGGCCGCGCCGTGCTCTCCGACTTCGGCGTCTCGCGCATCTTCAACCGCGACCTGCGCGCCGCGGCCGGACTCGCCACGCAGACCTTTGCGGGCGCGCCTGGCGCGGTGCGTCCCATGATGGGCACTCTCGGCTACCTGCCGCCCGAGGTGAAGGCCGGCGGCGAGGCGACGGCGGCGGGCGACCTCTACGCGCTGGGCGTCCTGATGTTCCGCCTCCTCACGGGCATCTGGTACGAGGACGGCACGGACGCCTTCGCCCTGCTTGAGCCGTTTGAGCTCTCCTGGAACGAGACGCTCGCGCCGCTGCTCGCCGCCGATCCCGCCGCGCGCTACCTCCCTGAGGCTGGCCCCGTACCGGTAGGGCGGGCGCCCCGCGACCGCCACCGCGTTCTTGCGTGGACGCTCGTTGGCGTGGCGGCGCTGCTCGCCCTCGCCGCCGCATGGTGGGCGTTGCGTCCGCCGCGCGCGCAGGAGGACGATTTCGAGTCGCTGTTCGCCGTGCCGTCCGACTACGGCCGCTGGGAGGAGGCGCCGCGGTGAGCGTGTTCCCCGAGACCTCCATCACGCTCCTCGCGCAGATGGCGGCGCGGACGTCGGGCGACGACGAGGCCGCGTGGGTGCGCTTCTTCGAGCTCTACGCGCCCGCGATCGGCAAGTTCGTGGAGCTGCAGGGCACGGGACGCGACCCCGACGACGTGGTGCAGGAGATTCTGCTGAAGCTCGTGGACGTCCTGCGCGCCGGGCGCTTCAAGCCCGGCCCCGTGCCGTTCCGCGCCTACCTCGTCACGCTCATCCGGCGGCATCTCGTGTCGCTCTGGCGCAAGGACCAGGCGCGCGGCGCGGGGCTGTTCGTGCCGCTGGAGGAGGATTCCGCGAGCGTGCCGCCCGAGGCGGCCGAGCTCCTCGACCTCGACTGGCGTCTCGCCAAGCGGCGCGCCGCCGTGGACCACGTGCTCACGAAGACCGCGGTGTCGCCGCAGTCGAAGGCCGTCTACCGCGCCTACGCGCTCGAGGGCCGCCCCATCGGCGAGGTGGCGAAGGAGTTTGGCATCCCGCGCAACTCCGTGAGCCAGATCAAGACGCGGCTGGACCGTCTCGTGGCGGCGATCGAACGGGAGATGGGGGACTGACGCCGTGAACCGACTCCGCATCCTGCTGTTCGTCTCCTGCGCCGCGCTCTTCGCCGCGGCGGAGCCGTCGCCCACGCGTGCGGAGCTCGAGTCCGCGGAGAAGGAGGTGCGCGAGATCGTGGAGGACATCCTCGAGGACCTGCAGGCCGGCGAGATCACGCGCGCCGATGCGGCCGAGGAAACGCGCATCCGCGCGAGCCAGGTGGAGAAGCCGGCGGAGGAGTATCTGCTTCTGCAGGGGGCCTTTCGGCTCTTCATGCGCGCACGGGAGTATCCGCGCGCAGCCGACCTGCTGCGCCACATGCACGCGCGCGAGTTTCCGCCCGAGGCGCTCGTCTCCCTTGCCGAACAGGCGCTTGAACCCGTGCCGCGCGGCGAGCCCGTGGCCGGACTCGACGCATTCGTGGCGATGCTCCACGATGAAATCGCGCATGCGCGGAAGCGGACGGCCGAGCGCGATCTGGGCGCGGCGTTCGCGCGTTTCCGCGTGCCGCAGTTTTCGTCCGGGCCGGACATCACGCTGCTCGACGTGGCGCGAAGCCTGCGCGCCTGCGTGCTGGAACACGGCGGATCGCGTTTCCATGTGTTTCTCCAGACGGCGTCCGCCAACGGACGCATCCCCGCGCTTCCGCCGCTCGAGATGACGAACGCCACGCTGAACGCGCTCCTCGACCGAGCCTGCGCGTCCGGCGGCTGGACGCGCCGCCTCCATGGCCGCGCACTGCTCTTCGTCCGCGCGCCGGGCGCGCCCGAATATCCCATGCGGAACATTCGTGCGACGGGAGACGCAAAGGGGACGGCGCGCCGGTTGAAGGAATGCCGTCTCGGGTTCGTCGCGTTCGACGCGTCCGAGACGCTGCCCGAGGCGGCGGAACGCCTGTTCCTCACGGTGTGCGACCGTGCGCGCGAGGGATTTGACGCGGTCGTGCTCGCGCCGCCGGGCAAACCGTCGCCGCTGCGCACGGTCCGCGCGGCGGACATCACGCTCTACGACGCGCTCGGTCTCCTGTGCGACGCCGCCGACTACCGTTTCGAGATCAAGGGCGATTGGGTGGTTCTGAAGCGGCGAGACGCCGCTTCCCCTAGTGGTGGGGCTAACGTGCCGTGAATGTGGCGCGTCGGCCAATTCTTGCGATTCGGACTTTACGGAAGGTCCACCGCTGTGTTATACTTCGGGCATGCAAAGAACGATGTTCAAAGAGATGTTTCGCGTCATGCTGTTGGCGGCAGCTGTGGTGGCATGGGCGGGCACGACGTTGGCGGCGACTGTCGCTTTGAAACAGACGATAGCCAAGGACTTCAACAAAAGCGGTACATTTGTGGGATACGGCACTGGAGGCTACTATCCTTCTTCGTGGAGCTTCTATAACGGTCACGGGTATTGGGACAGCGTCGAGGACGAACTGTGCGCCGGAAACGACTATGTCGTTCCAAACGGAAAACAATTTCGCGTTCCGCAAGCATCGACCGCGATTGGGGCATTCCCAGGTGACAGCCTGACGATCCAAGCGGGCGGACAGCTGTCCATCTACAACCGCGGGCGGGCCGTCATCGATTGGGGCAACGGCACGGGACTGCTCATCCAGAGTACGAAAGAAGTCAACAATTTCATCGGTGGCGGCAAGGACGGCAAACGCGCCGACTGGCAGTCCCACTTCGAGGGCAAAGTGACCTTTGATGTCTCGGGAGAGCTGAAGTTCAATCCCGTCAACAATCTTAACGTGGGGTTCACCTTCTGGGGGCCGGTCTATTCCCGCGCCGACACGCGGATTCGCGTCATGGGATCCTACACCTATACGGACAAGAGGTCGAAATTCTTCCTGACGGAATTCCTTGGCGACACATTGGGATTTCTCGGCCCGGTCACAGTTGCCTCGAATGCCGTGTTGGCCGTCGGCGCGAGCGGTCTGACCAACCCCGGAAACGCCGTGACGCTCGAAAGTTGCGTCTATCCGGGACAGGAAGATCATGCGGCGGCGATTCGCGCGGCGGCATGGAGCAACGCCTGCGACATCACTTCCATCGCGTTTGGCGCGAACACGGGACTTGAGGTAATCGTCGATCCCGCTACAGGGACAAACGGCCTGCTGCGCGTGACCGGCGCGTTGTCCGTGACGCGCCCTGTTTACGTCTATTTTTCAGAGCGCGTCACCAACACGGCCGATTACGTGGTTTCCCGCCATCCCGTGCTGAAGCTTGGAGCCGGTGCGTCGGGTGCGCTGAATGCGGACGATTTCGTGTTCGGCGGTTACGTGGACGACCGCTTGCCTCTCACGGACAGCGTAACGCTCTCCGTGGAGGAGGACCCCTTGACGCATGAAAAGACGCTCTTTGCTTCCGGCATGGTTCCGATGGTGACGGTCACGAAGTCTTCGGGGGGCGGCAATACGTCGACGGAAGCGTATTTCTGCCAGGTCACCAACGCGGCTTCGTGGTCTGACGGCAAGTTGCCGCACGGCGACGCGCACTACTATTCCGACGTAAACTACCTTCGTTTCCCGTACGCCACCACGACCGATTACGAGTTTCCCGGCCTGTCTCTGACGATCGCAAAGACGCGGTGTCTGACAGAGATCTACAAGTCGTTTACGGTCGCCGACCTCTATTTGTTGGACACGTGCTGGCTCTATCTGTGGGGGACCATGACGAAATCGACGCTCAATGGACGCCTCCACATCTCCCCCGACAACGATTCAGGATACGTTGAATTCCGCTTCCTGCACAATCGCAACTTGACGATAGAGTCGGAGATGGACGGGGCCGGGACGTTGCGACTGTATGGTTACAGCGGGAGCGCCGTCCCGTATGGCACGGCAGAGCTGACGGCGCTCAACACGAATTTCTTGGGGAAGATCGACGTGTACCTTGTCAAAGGGACGCATTCCACCGCAGGTGCGTTCCCGACGCTCGACAAGATGTTCATGACCCTCTACGCGACGAACCAGTACAATCTGGGCGGCGCACTTGACACCTTTACGTTCGACGCGCTCCAGATCCGGAACATGTCTCGTCTCTATACGAAAGGGTCGTTTACGATTGGCTCTGCCCTCAACCGCGGCATCTACATTGACTGGGTGGGCCGGCTCTACGTCGATACGGGGCACACGCTGGGCATCGAGACGGACATCACCTACAACGGCCTGCTCCGCAAAGAGGGCCCGGGACTCCTGGCGCTGGGCGGGACGCCGCGCTTCGGCACGAACGGCGACGCGGCCGCCGCGCCCGAGGCGCATTCGAACCTGCTGGAGGTTGTCGCAGGATCCTTCAAGCCCTTGTCAGCGACCTGTCTTGACGGCGTCGATGCGACGTTCGACGCGGGGACGTCGCTTGTATACGATCTCGTGCCCGCTGATCCGACGCTTGCCGAGAAGGGCGTGACGCAGTCCAAGGCGGGGTCGTCGATTTCGTTTGCCGACGCCTCCGTTCCGGTTTCCTTCGACGCGGGCGGGGCGCCGTTCGCGGGCGAGGCGTATTCGGTTGGCCTGTTTACGGGCACGGCCGCGCAATGCGCGGCGTTGAAGGAGAAGTTCTCATTCGCCTCTCCCGCGAAGGGATATGCCGTCCGGACGACCGTGACGGGCGAGGGTCCCTGCACGCTCGTCGCGACGGTCGCCTATCTGGGGATGACGGTCATCTTCCGCTGACGAAAGGAAAAGTCTTGATGCGAAGGTTTGTTCTCGTCGGCCTGTCGATTGTCGGCGCGTGTTCTCTTGCAGCAACCCCCACGGTCCGGGAACTTGTGGCGCGGGCCAGGAAGGGACCGTCGCTTCTCCTGACCCGCGACATGCTTCCCGAAATCCGCCGGAAGGCGGAGGTGGATCCCGACGCGAAGGCGTGGTGGAAGAATGTCCGCAAGGACGCCGACCGCGCCCTCGCGCGGCCGGAGGCCATCCCCGACCGCGGCGGACAGTGGACGCTCTGGTATTCCTGCCGGAACTGCGGGGTCATGCTCAAGGCCGAATCGCCCACGCGGCATGTCTGCCCAAAGTGCGGGAAGGACTATTCCGGCTGGCCTTTTGACGACGTCTACGTGTCGCGCGTCCACTCGCGTCTCTCGCGGGCCGCGAGGGCCTGCGGTCTCATGTGGCTGCTCACGGGCGAGGCGAAGTACGCCACGCGCGTGAAGGAGATACTCCTCGGCTACGCGGCCGCCTACGACGGATACGTCTGGCACAGCCGGAACGGGCCGGTGGACCGTCCGAACAAGAACGGCGCGGCGCGCGCCGCCGCGCAGATCCTCGACGAGGCCGCGTGGCTCATCCCGATTCTGCAAGGCATGGACGCCGTCCGCGACACGCTCACGCCCGAGGAGGACGCCCGCATCATTTCCGGTCTCGTGAAGCCGTCAACGGAGACGATCCGCACGGAATGCGCCAAGTGGTCCAACCACGAATGCTGGCACCTCGCGGCGTACGGGCTTTCGGGATTGGTCCAGCGGGACGAGGCGCTCGTGGACGCCGCGCTCCATTCGCGCTACGGCGCATTCAACCAGCTTGAGCACGGCATCCTTCCCGACGGTTGCTGGTACGAAGGCGCCCTCCATTACCACTTTTACACGATGGACGCGTTCACGCCTTTCTTCCAGGCCCTGCGCAACCTGGGCATGGAACCGCCGCGCGCGTACAAGCGCATGTTCGACGCGCCGTTCGGGCAGCTGGCGCCGGACGGACAGCTCCCTCCCGTGAACGACTCGTGGCCAACCTGGTTCAGGCCCGGCGACCGTGCCGAACACTATGAACTCGCCTACGCCTGGTGGGGCGATCCCCTCTACGGATGGTGGGTGGCGCAGAAGCCGCGCCGCACGATGCAGTATGCGCTGTGGGGACGGTCCGGGGGCAAGTCCGGCGCGGCGCCTCTCTCCCTTGCCTCACGCCTCTACGAGGCGAGCGGCATCGCCGTCCTCCGCACGCAGACGCCCGGCCGCACGCGGGCGGGCATCACGCCGGACAACTGCCTGATGATGGACTTCGGCCCGCACGGCGAATGGCACGGGCACCCCGACAAACTCAACATCTTTTTCTGGCTGCACGGTCAGCTCGTCTCGGAGGACCCGGGGTGCATCGGTTACGGAAACCCGCGCCACTGGGGCTGGTACAAGAGCACGCTCGCGCACGACACCCTGCGGATCGACGGCGAGAACCAGGGCAACGCGACGGGAACGCTGTTGGGGTTTGGCGCGGCGAGCAACGCGGCCGTCGTGGCGGCGGTCGTCTCCGGCGCGCGCCCGAAGTCGCGGTGGGATGGCCCGGTGGCGTCCGGCGTGGAAATCGGACGTGCGACGGCGCTGGTCGACGACGTGATCTTCGACTGCCTGTGGGCGGACTCGGCGGATGAACACCAGTACGAATGGTGTTTCCACGCGCGCGGAACGTGCGAGACGTCGGTCGCGGCCGCCCCCGTCGTGGATTTGCCGCCGCATGTGGAGAAGATTGAAACATACAAGGGAACGAACTGGAAGGGGGACGATTCGTGGAGTTGGGTGGAATCGCCGGCGAAGGGCGTTCATGCGGGCTCGTGGCGCGCGAAATGGAAGCAACCGGGCGTGACGCTGAACGTTTTCCATTGGTCACCGCCCGGCGAACTCTGGACGGGACGAGGCAGTGCCCAGCCGCCGACGGAAAGGTTGTCGCTCGCCGTGAACCGCGTGCGATGCCGGTCTGTCGTGTTTCCGACGGTGATGACGACGGACGGCGTGGCCGACGTGTCGTTCGACGAGGCAATCTGCGATCCGGACGGCACGCGCGGTTTTGCGGCCACCGTGAACGGACGGAAGTTTCTCTTTCTGGTCAACCCGAAAGGAACGTCCTGCCGCGGCCGGGACGGATGTGCCGTGCTGCTTGAACGTACGGCGGGTGGTTTGACCGTGGTCGTTTCCGCCCACATCCCGGCGACTGCACGCCACCGGAATCGCTGAAGGTGGTGCGTCCGCGCAGGACCGTGAGCACGGGCCACGCGGCGAAGCGCATTCCCGCGAAGGGCATGTTGCGGGACTTCGACTTGAACGACGCGGGGTCGACGGCGCGGTTGGCCTGCGTGTCGATTACCGTGAAGCTGTCGGGATCGGGCGTCTCGCCGATAAGGGCGGCGGGGCCGGTGGTCCAGCGCGTGATCCAGTCCTGCGGGGACATGCCCTCTTCGGTCACCATCACCTGCCATGTGATCGCAGCGGCGGTTTCGAGGCCGATGATGCCGTTCGCGGAGGTGCGGAAACCGCCGGTCTTTTTCGCGGCGGGATGCGGCGCATGGTCGGTGGCGAAGAGACCGAGCGTACCGTCCTTTACGCCCGCGCGGATGGCAGCCACGTCGTCGCGGCTGCCGAGGGGCGGCGCCATCTTCCAGTTCGCGTCGTCATCGGGGATGTCTTCGCAGGAAAGGAGCAGGTGGTGGGGCGTCGCCTCGCCCGTGACGGGCAGGCCCTCGCGTTGGGCGGCGCGGATGAGCTCCACGGTACCCGCGCAAGAGATGTGCTGCACGTGGAGCGCGCAGCCGGTCACGCGGCAGATGGCGATGTCGCGGCGAACGGCCTCCGTTTCGGCCTCGGGCGGCATGACGGGTAGGTTGAACCTGCGCGCCACGGCGCAGTCGCGCAGCACGCCCGCGCCAAGCAGGGCGGGCACGACGGCGTGCTGCATTACGGGCTTGCCGAGCTTCGCGGCGCGGCGCATCGCCTCTTCCATCACGTGCGCGTCGTCCACGAACGCGCCGTCGTCCGTGAACGCCACGGCGCCGGCGGCGGCGAGCGACTCAAGGTCGGCGACCTCGCGTCCGAGGCGTCCCTTCGTGATGCACGCCGAGGGCGCGATGCGGCAGGGAAGGACCGCGTCCTCGATCTGCTCGCGGAGCCATGCCGCATTGTCGCCCGCGGGCGTCGTGTTCGGCATCGTGGTGACGCAGGTGAAGCCGCCCGCGGCGGCCGCGGCGGCGCCCGTGGCGCGCGTCTCGGCCTCGGGCACGCCGGGGTCGCGGAAGTGCACGTGCACGTCGCGCAGTCCGCCCGGCACCACAACGTAGCGCGGATTCCCCTCAAAGGGTCTGAGCAGGTCGTTTGTCATGGCATTATGATACCATATCCCCGCCCGTTTTCAACGACAAAGCCACGCGGTTTGGGATTGTGCCGGGGAGCGGAATTTGGTATCATTCCGCCGTAGTTTTCCAGAAAGTCATTCCATACCGGAGAAGCAAATGAAGAAACTGGCTGTTGTCATGGCGTGCGCCGCGTTCGCGGCGGGCGCGGCGGAGATCGACCTTGCGGGCACCTGGACGCTCACGCAGGCCGAGTCGAACACGGTGACGTGCCCCGTGGCGGTGCCCGGCGGCATCTACACGGCGCTCTACGAGGCGAAGTTCATACCCGACCCGTACTGGGCGCAGAACGAGAAGCTCACCCAGTGGCCGAGCCGCGCGGAGTGGGACTTCGCGCGCACGTTCGACGTGCCGGCCGCCTTCGCGGCGAAGAAGGCCGTGTGGCTGCGGCTCGAGGACGTCGACTGCTTCGCGGACGTCTACGTGAACGGACAGAAGGTCGGCGAGACCGGCAACCGCTTCCAGCGCTACGACTTCGACGTGAAGAAGTACCTGCGTCCGGGCGCAAACGAGATACGCGCGCGCTTCCACTCGACGGAGAACATCTCCTACGCGGAGACGAACCACTATTCCCGCGCGTTCAACATCTGCAACGCGACCGTGAAGAAGATCAACCTCGTGCGCACCGTGCAGTGCCACGGCGGCTGGGACTGGGGCATCACGCAGATGGACACCGGCTTCATGGGCACGGTCAAGCTCATCGCCGTGGACGATGCCCGCCTCGACTACGTGTACACGGTCCAGAAGTTCGCGCCCGACTACTCCTCCGTCGAGGTCGAGGTCACCGCGGAGGCGCTTGCGCCGGACGCGTGCGAGGTGGACTTCGCCGCGCGGATCGGCGAGGCGTCCGCCTCCCGCCGCGTGGCGCTCGCGCGCGGTGCGAACAAAGTGTCGCTCACGCTGAAGGTGGACCGTCCGCGCCTCTGGTGGCCGAACGGCGCGGGCGACCAGCCGCTCTACGACTTCCGCGCGTCGCTCGGCGAGTCGTCGATCGCGCGCCGCATCGGCCTCCGCAAGCTCGAGGTGATCAACGACATGGACGCGGCGCCCGACCCCGTGGACGGCAAGAAGGGCCGCCAGATGACGATTGCCGTGAACGGCAAGCGCATCTTCTGCAAGGGCGCGGACTGGATTCCGTGCGACGCGTTCGAGAACCGGCAGGACGGCCACTACCGCCAGCTGCTCGGCGACGCGAAGGCGTCCCACATGAACATGGTGCGCGTTTGGGGCGGAGGCCAGTTCGAGCATCCCGCGTTCTACCAGACCTGCGACGAGCTCGGCATCATGATCTGGCACGACTTCATGTTCTCCTGCGCCACCTACCCGGGCGACGAGCGCTTCCTCGCGGGCGTGCGCCTTGAGATCCGCCACCAGGTGAAGAACCTGCGCGACTACGCGTCGATCGCGCTCTGGTGCGGCGACAACGAGTGCATCGGCGCGGCGAAGTGGTTCGACCGCGACGAGAAGATTCGTAAGGAGAACGTGCGGCTCTGCGCCGCGCGCGCGAAGGAGCTCGACGCGATCTGCCGCGAATGCGATCCCACGCGCACGTTTTGGCCGAGCTCGCCATGCCTCGGGCCGGGCAACTTCGGCGACGGGTGGAAGGACGACTCGTCCGGCGACATGCACTACTGGCGCGTGTGGTTCGGCGACGAGCCGTTCGACAACTACTACTCCGTGCGTCCGCGCTTCTGCAGCGAGTTCGGCTTCCAGAGCTACCCGTCCGTGGAGACGTCGCTCACCTACGTCTCGCCCGACCAGCTCAACCCCACCGCGCCCGACTTCTACTACCACCAGAAGTGCCCGAACGGCAACCGGTACATCCTCCGCACGATGATGCGCTACTTCCGCTTCCCGAAGGCGACGAAGTACGTGCACTACCTCTCGCAGGTGCAGCAGGCGATGGCCATCCAGACGGGCGTGGAGCATTTCCGCCGCACGATGCCGCGCTGCATGGGCGCGATCTACTGGCAGCTCTGCGACAACTGGCCGGTCGCCTCCTGGAGCTCGATCGAGTACGGCGGGAAGTGGAAGCACCTCCAGTACCACGCGCGCCGCTTCTACGCGCCGCAGATGATCCTCGTCGCGCCCGCCTACAAGGACAAGTCGACGCTTGAGGTCTGGGCCGTCAACGACGCCGACACGCCGCTCGTCGGCACGGCGACCGTGGAGAACCGCCTGTTCGAGGGTGACGTGCTCGCCACCCGCAAACTCCCGATGGACGTCCCCGCGCGCTCCGCGAAGTGCCTCGGCCGCTTCCCGGTCGACTCGTTCGGCACGGCGGAGGAGCGCACGCGGCGGTTCCTCGCGGTCGCGGCGGACGGCTGTCCCGACAACGACTGGCAGTTCCAGTTCTACTGCAACTCGCACCTCGGCGACGCGCACGTGACGGCCGAGCTCGCCGAGAAGGGCGGCGAGTGGACGGTGACGCTCTCGACGGACAAGCCCGCGTTCTTCGTGTGGGCGGACGCCTACGGCATCCGCGGCACGTTCTCGGACGACTCGTTCACGCTCCTGCCGGGACGTCCCCGCACGCTTGAGTTCACGAAGCGCCCGGGCGAGAAGGCGACGTTCGAGGACTTCCGCAAGGCGTTTTCGGTCACGCACCTGCGCGAGAGCTACGACTAATCACGCCTTGTATTCATTCTGAGCGAACCCGCCACAAGTGTACATTTCCCGACACGACGGCGGGAATTTGTGGTATAATTTTTCTGTTTTCGCTTGGGGGTGTTGTGCCCTTGAACGGGAAACATGATGAAACGACATGGCGAAGCATGCACAGAGCAAAGCGCGGAAAGCGGTCAAGACCGTCGCCCGAAAGGCGAGGGCGGGACGCTCGGCATCCGTCATGAAGCCTGAATATCTCGCGGAGATCGAGCGCTTCCGGCTCATGGACGACGACTTCATGTCGAAGTGCCTTGAGAATGCGCCGGAGTGCATCGAGCTGATGCTGCGGATCATCCTCGGCAAGAAGGATCTGAAGGTCGTCAAGTCGCAGACCGAATATCCGATCAAGAGCCTTCAGGGGCGCGGCGTCCGCTTTGACGTGTTCGCGCGGGATTCCAAGGGCAGGGAATACGACATCGAGCTCCAGCGCGCAAATGACGGCGCGGAGCCTAAGCGGGCGCGATACAATTCCTCGCTGATGGACGCGAACGCGCTGAAGACTGGCGATGACGTCGGCAAACTGCGAGACACGTACGTCATCTTCATCACCGAGAACGACGTGATGGGCGGGGGATGTGAGGTTTATGAGATAGATCGCGTCATCCGTCAGATGAAGGGAAAGCAATTTGGAGACGGTACGCACATCATCTACGTGAACGGAGCGACGCGCAGCGCAACCGAGATCGGCAAGTTGGTGCATGACCTGCTTTGCCGCGACGCGGCGAATATGTATTTTGATGTTTTCAGAAAACGTGTCAGTCAATTCAAGAATTCAGAAGAAGGGAGGCGCTACATGTGCGAAGCAATGGAAAGACTCGAGGCTCGCGGTGAGGCTCGCGGTGAGGCTCGCGGCAAGCGCGAGACGATGCTCGCGACGGCGATGCGGATGCTGAAGGACGGCGCGCTCGCGTTGAAGGACATCGCGAGGTATTCCGGCCTGTCGCTTGCGCAGGTCAAGAAGCTCCAGGCAGAGATGGCGTGAGAATGGCAATGGCATAAACCCCATGACCGCCGCTCTCCATAACGCCTGCACACCGATTCGGGGAAGCGGCACTCTTGCCGCTTCGCCAAAATGGCGTCAGCTTCTCCGCAATGAAGGAGCGGATCGGGCCGCGCGGAAGTTAGTCAAGACTAACGGGGGGGGGGCAGTTTAAATGAAGAATGCAGAATTGAGAATGTAGAATTCGGGATGGCCGCCCGTGTCGCGGCCGTATGGAGAGCCGCCATCTTGGCGGCGACAGCTCGGGGAAGCGACGCTCTCGTCGCTTCCCCTCGTTTTGTTTGTCCTGCGTCGGCCAGTGGTCAGGCCGCCCTGCCGTTTTGCACGAATCTGGTAGGGGCACGCGGGACGCACGACCCTACCGGACACGCTGCCGCTTCCTCCCATGTTTTTCCTGTATCTCAAACCAAGCAACAAAAGGAGTAACCACACCCATGAGAAAAAAGAGAATACGGCGCGGAACAATATTCGCGCTTCTGGCAATGGCGGCGCTCTCGCCGCTTCACGCGGACACGTACCAGTTCATCGTCTCCGGCTATCCGGCGGCGAACGAATCGTACGCGACGCCCTCTGCCGCCACGTCGCTCGAGACGGCGACGAGAAGCGGCAAGAGTGCCGCTTCCCCGATTGAGGCGCGCTACCGGACATGGGACGAGTCGGACGGCATCGCCCTGCGCTCGGACAAGTACCGCGCGACGATGATCATCTTTCGATGACGTGAAAATGAAGAGGACGGAAGACAGACGACAGAGGACAAAGGATTGCCGTTCGGGCATTCCATCCTCGGTCCTTTGTCATTTGTCCTCTGTCCTCCAGCAACAATCAACCCAAAAGGAAACAACAGAAATGAAAACTCAGAAGAACACTTTCCCCTCGGGGATGTGGCACTCCTGCCGCTTCATCCTTGCCGCCCTAGCGGCCGCGACAAGCGCGACCCTCCCGGCCGCCGTGCCGCAAATCTCCGGCGTGACGATGGCGCAGGACACGACGCGCCTCGTGACCATCACCTACACGCTCGCGGACGCGCCCGCCGTCGTGACGGTGGACGTGCAGACGAACAACGCCAACGGCGGCTGGGCCTCCATCGGCGGCGAAGCCGTGTGGAACGCCACGGGCGACGTGTGGAAGAAGGTCGAAACTGGCAGCCGCACGATCACGTGGCGGCCCGACCACTCGTGGCCCGACCACAAGATCGCGGACGGCGGCGCGCGCGCCGTGGTGACCGCGTGGGCGCTCGACAACACGCCCGACTACATGGCCGTGGACGTCTCCGCCGCCGCCCAGCCGGACACGCAGACCTACTACCCCGCCGCCGACTTCGTGCCGGGCGGCGTGACGAACGGCCTCTACAAGACGACGATGCTCCTCATGCGCAAGATCATGGCCAAGGACGTGAAGTGGACGATGGGCAGCGTGGCGGAGAGCGGGCGGAATGCAACTCGTGAACCGACGCATAATGTGAAGTTGGACGGCAACTACTATATCGGCGTCTATGAGATCACGCAGACGCAGTGGCAACAGGTCACAGGCTACAATCCGTCCAACTTCACGACCGACCGGACGATGCGCCCCGTGGAGCAGGTCAGCTACACGGACATCCGCCAAGGGAAGGGAACGGCATCGACCGCCGCTTCCGCCACGGGCGGCGTCTATCCAGCCGAACCATACGGCGACTCCTTCCTCGGCATTCTGCGCGACAAGACGGGACTCGACTTCGACCTCCCATCCGAGGCGCAATGGGAGTTCGCGGCCCGTGCGGGGAACGGCGAGGGGTACTGGAGCGACGGCTCGGCGATGAGGATCAGTTCAAACAAAGACGTAGGCCTTGATCTGCTAGGACGCTACCAGTATAACGGGGGCAAGATCGGGACGAACAGTGGGACGGACCCGGCGGCAAACTGCGAGGCGACGAACGGGACGGCCATCGTGGGATCCTATCTGCCGAACGCCTGGGGGCTCTACGACGTACACGGCAACGTGTTGGAGTGGTGCCTCGACTGGTATGCGGACGACATCACGGCGTTGAATGGCGCCGTCAATACTGCGTCGGGCGCGCACCGCGTGATACGGGGCGGGGGTTGGTACAACACGGCGGGCATCTGCCGGCCGGCGTTTCGCGCCAGCAACACGCCGACGAGCCGCAACTACAGCTACGGCTTCCGCGTCCTTTGCTCCGCAGGGTTGCGATAAGCCGCCGCCGAGACGGCGGCTCTCCATGCGGCGCGCACGGCGTGCGCGCCCTACCGACGGCGCGCCCTATCGTCGAGGTCGGCGAGGACGGCGAGGAGGGTGTCCATGTCGGCGTCGGTGCCGATTGAGATGCGCAGGCGGTCGCCCGTGCGCGGACCGGGGAAGTAGCGCACGAAGATGTTGCGCTGCCGCAGGCCCTCGAAGATCTCGGCGGCGGGGCGGTGCGCAGGCTTCGCGAAGAGGAAGTTCGACTGCGAGGGCGGCACGTCCCAGCCGCGCGCGCGGAGCGCGTCGGCGGTGGCGTCGCGCGTCTTCTGCACCTTGGCGGCGTTGCGCCGCATCCACGGGAGGTCGGCGAGCGCGGCGAGGGCCACGGCCTGCGCGAGCGCGTCCACGTTGTAGGAGTCCTTCACCTTGTAGAGCGCCTCGATCAGGTCCTCGGGACCCACGCAGTAGCCGAGGCGCAACCCGGCGAGCGAGAACGACTTCGAGAGCGTGCGCATCACGACGACGTTCGCGTTGTCCGCGGCGGCCGCGAGCGGCATGCACGTGTCGTCCGCGAAGTCGGCGTACGCCTCGTCCACGAGCACCACGCCGGGGAAGTCCTTCGCGAACGCGGCCACCTGCTCGCGCGGGTAGCGCACGGACGTGGGGGCGTTGGGGTTCGTGAGGAGGAAGAGCGCGACGGGCGCGTCGCCGGTGCGCGTGACGGGTTCGGCCCACGTGAAGTCGGGCGCGAGGGGCGACGGCGCGAAGGGGACGTTGCGGATCGCGGCGAGCGTCTTGTAGAGGGAGTAGCTGGGGTCGAACGAGCCGATCGCCTCGTCGTCGTCCACGAACGCGCGGGCGGCGAGGGTGAGCACCTCGTCCGAGCCGTTGCCCACGAACACGCGCGCGGGCGTGGTGCCGTCGCGTTCGGCGATCTTCTCGCGGAGCTCCGTGAACACGGGGTCGGGGTAGCGGCGCAGGCGGTCGAGGTCGAAGGACGCGAGGGTCTTCTCCACGAGAGGCGAGGGCAGATAGGGGTTCTCGTTGGTGTTAAGCTTGATGACGCTGCGGTCCTTCGGCTGTTCGCCGGGGGTGTAGGGCGTGAGCGCCCGGACGGATTTTGCGATTCTCATTTGGACGGGCCTTGGTCGTTCGCGCCTGACTTGACCAGGACGGCGCTCGTGTGGCAGGCGCGGCGCGCGAGCAGGAAGAAGAGGTATTTTTCGTCCGCGTAGTGGCTCGTGAGGTTGGCGACCTCATGGACGCCCTCGTTCGCCATTTCCGCACGGAGGACCTCCATGTTGTTCGAGAGGTTCACGGTGTTGCGGAACAGCTTGCACTTGTAGCTGTTGGGATGGGCCGGGCTGCCGCTTGCGATGGGAATGAAGTTGAAGAGCAGCCACACGGAGTTCTCGATCTCGACGGTGGCGACGGGCGTGGTGCCGTCCACCTTGACGTCTCCGAACTCCTTCGACTTCAGCACGGTCGTGCAGCCGCTTGCGAGAAGGGCGGCCGCGACGGCGAGGGGAATCAGGTGGTTCATCATTTCGAGCCTCCGTCGGGAATCCGGTTGAGCAGCCGGCGCATTTCCTCCTTGAGCGAATCCATGTCTTTCCGGTCGGCGGCGTGGGCGCCCGCAGGCGGCCGCTTCCGGTGGACGAGCGAACAGGAGTACTGCAGCTCGCGGTAGGAGATCACGTAGGGCAGGGGCAACGCCACGCCCCCAACGCCGATGGACATGAGCACTTCGGCGTTGTTGAAGACCTGGAGGTCCCGTATGTTGCATTCGCGCGCGGCCGCGTAGTCCATGAGGCGGCGTTGGATGACGTTTTCGTCCACGTCGTTGCGGAAGAACCGCCATGGCATCCAGCGGTCCACGTGCGCGTTGCCGCAGACGATCGGCCAGCGGTTGAAGAAGTACCAGCCGAAGTTGGAGACGACGACATGCTCGGTGGCCTGCTCGGCGTCGCCATGCAGCTGAATGGACTGATTGGAGGCGTCGCCCAAAGGCGTCGTCTCCAGACTGAAGCAACCCGCTGTGAGAAGCAGCCCGCCCGTCACCAGAGATTGGATAGAAATTTTCACGGCGGAAATTATACCAAAACGGCTTGACTTCCGTGGCCGAAAAATAATAAAATATTAATCGTCAAATGAGCAGGCTAGTAGACAAACTTTCGCGTTTCGTGTTCGTCGTGCTGTTTATCGGCATCGTCGTCGCGGGTTTTGTGGCGTCCCATCCGCGTTACAAGCGGATGAGGTCCCTCGCCCAGGAGAAGGCCCGCGTTCTGCAACTTGTCGAGGAGAAGAAGGCCGAAATCGCCGAACTGAAGGAGCAGCAGCGGCGTTACTCCTCCGACCGGGGGTTCGTCGAAAAACTAGCGCGTCGCAACCGCCGCGTCTACCCAGGCGAGCTCGTGTTCATTTTCGAGGACTAGCAGGGCCCCCTGTCCATGGTCCGATTTCTGCTGTTTCTGTGTGCGCTTGCAGCCATGCCTTTTGCCTGGGCGCTCGCGCGCGTGTTCATAGATGCGTTTCGCCTCATGCCCATGTCGGGCGAGGCGCTGTTCCCGCCGGGCGCGCTCTGTCTGGCGGGCGGGTTCTTGTTCTTCTTCGTCCTGTGGGTCTGCCGGGTGGCTCCCCTGCGCGTCTATGTCCTGGGGCACGAACTCACGCACGCGCTCTGCGGCCTCTGCTTCGGCGCAATACCCACGAACCTGAGGGTCGGCCTGAAGGGCGGGTCGGTCACGCTCACGAAGTCCAATCTGCTAATCACGCTCTCACCGTACTTCTTTCCGTTCTGGACGGCCTTGGTGGGGCTTCTCGCGCTGATCGTGCGTTGCTTCGTCTCGCCTCTGCCGTGCACGGGCACCTGGCTGTTCGCCGTGGGTTTCACCTGGTGTCTCCACGTGTGTTTCACGCTCCGCGCGCTTCTCCAGTCGCAGCCGGACATCCAGGAGTACGGTTACGTGTTCTCGTACGTGTTCATCTGGATCCTCAACGTCGCCGCCGTGATCGCCTGGATCGTCTGCACGAGCGAGGTGACGTGGGGTTCCGTCTGGAACCGGCTGCTCATCCGTTCCGCCAACGCCTACCAAGCAGTCGCCCGGTGCGGCATGTGGATCTATGAATCTGTACGTTCACTTCCCGTTCTGCAGGGCTAAGTGCGCCTACTGCGCGCTTCATTCCCGTACGGGATCTACGCCCGAGGCCCGCCGCGCCTATTGCTCTCGCCTCGTCGCCGAGCTCGCCACATGGGGGACAGGCCCCCGCATTTCGGGGACAGACCCCGAAAAAGCGGGGACTGTCCCCATGTTGTCGACCATTTATTTCGGTGGGGGCAGTCCTGCTCTCTGCGACCTTTCGCCCCTCTTTACAGCCCTTCGAAAATGGGGGACAGCCCCCAAAATTCCGGGGACTGTCCCCGGAAAAAGGGGGACTGTCCCCGAGTTTACGGTGGAGCTGCATCCATTGGACGCACGGCCAGAAGTGTTGGAAATGTTGAAAATGGTGGTGTAAATCGAATTTCAATAGGTGTGCAGAGCTTGGACGACGACGTGTTGAAGGCGATGGGGCGGTTGCATACGGCGGCGGAGGCCGAGGCGGCTTTCCGCGCCGTGCGCGCGGCGGGCTTCACAAATGCTGGCATCGACTTGATTGCGGGCTGGCCGGGTACAACGGCGGAATCGTGGCACAATACCCTCTCGCGCGCCACGGCGCTCGGCCTCGACCACTGCAGCGTCTACACCCTCATCCGCGAGCCGAAGACGCGCCTTGACCTCGCCGTGCGGCGCGGGAAGGTGGCGTTGCCGTCCGATGACGCGGCCCTCGCCCAGATCGACGTCGCGCGCGCCGCGCTCGCCGAGGCGGGGCTCGCGCGCTACGAGATCTCGAACTACGCCCGTTCCGGCTTCGAGTGCCGGCACAACCTCGCCGTCTGGCACGGTGAGGACTACATCGGAGTTGGAGATGGGGCCCACGGACGCGTCGGGCTCGTGCGGACCGCGGGCGGCGTGGAGACCACGGTGACGCCCGAGGCGGACGCCGTCGAACGCGCTCTCTTCTCCCTCCGCACGCGCGAAGGGCTGTCCCTCGAACGCGTCGCCCGTCTCTGGCCGATCCTCGCGCCGCGCCTGCCCGCATGGCGCGAGACGCTCGAGTTCTTCAAGCGGCAGGGGCTCGTGCAGGACGCCTACCGTCTCACCCCGCGCGGCGCGGAGGTGTGCGACTCGATCCTCGCCGATCTTCTCTGACTGTTTTCGCCGCGCGATTTATGGTATACTTATCGCCGCCATGGACACAGCCAGAAGATCCGCGTTCATCGAACGCAAGACGAAAGAGACGAACATCTCGCTGTCACTCGACCTCGACGGGACGGGCGCGGGCGAGGTCGACACGGGCATCGGCTTCTTCAACCACATGCTCGAGCTGTTCAAGAAGCACGCGCTCGTGGACCTCACGGTGAAGTGCGCGGGCGACCTCGACGTGGACTACCACCACACGGTGGAGGACGTGGGCCTCGTGCTCGGACAGGCGCTGAACCAGGCGCTCGGCGAGCGGCGCGGCATCACGCGCTACGGCTTCGCCTCCATCCCGATGGACGAGGCGCTCTGCGAGACGTCGCTCGATCTCGGGGGGCGTCCGTTCCTCGTGATGACGTGTCCGATGAAGCACTTGATGGTGCGCGACTTCGAGGTGAAGCTGCTGGAGGAGTTCTTCCGCGCCGTGAGCGTGGAGGGCCGCCTCAACATCCACCTCCGCCAGATCTACGGCGACGAGGCGCACCACGTGTGCGAGGGCTTCTTCAAGAGCTTCGCCCGCGCGCTGCGCCAGGCGGTGTCGGCCGACCCGCGCGAGACGGGCGTGCCGTCTTCCAAGGGCTGTATTTAAAAGGAATAACCAGACATGAATCTCCAAGGTACGATTACGGCGATGGTCACGCCGTTCACGCGCGACGACAAGGTCGACTACGGCGCGCTCAAGGCGTTCGTCGACTGGCAGTGCGAAAGCGGCGTCGAGGGGCTCTGCCCCGTCGGCACCACGGGCGAGTCGCCCACGCTCTCGCACGAGGAGCACCACGAGGTCGTCGCGAAGGTGATCGAGTACGCGGCGGGACGCGTGAAGATCATCGCCGGCACCGGCGCGAACTCCACGGCCGAGGCCGTCTCGCTTACGCAGGACGTCATCGCGCGCGGCGGCGCGGACGCGACGCTCCAGGTGACGCCCTACTACAACAAGCCGAACGCGGAAGGGCTCTACCGCCACTTCATGACCGTGGCCGACCTCGGTCTCCCCGTGGTTCTCTACAACGTGCCCGGCCGCAGCGGCCGCGAGATTCCGCTCGAGGTCGTCGCGCGCCTTGCGAAGCATCCGAAGATCGTGGCCATCAAGGAGGCCGCCGGCAGCGTGGAGCGCGTGAGCGCGATCCGCCACCTCTGCCCCGAACTCACGGTGCTCTCCGGCGACGACTCCCTCGCCCTGCCGATGATCGCCGTCGGCGCGTCCGGCGTGATCTCCGTCGCCTCCGACGTGATGCCGCGCGAGATCAGCGACTTCATCCGCACCGCGCTTGCGGGCGACTTCGCCGCCGCGCGCGCCCTGCACGAGCGCTACTACGACCTGTTCCACGACCTCTTCATCGACACGAACCCGATCATGGCGAAGGAGGCTCTCGTGATGACGGGGCGGATCGGCCCCGGGTTCCGTCTGCCCCTCTGCGAGACGACGCCCGACAAGCGCGAGAAGCTGCGCGCCACGCTCGCCGCACTCGGCCTCAAGGTGTGACGCAATGACGCTCGCCGGCATCGAGAGTAAATGCGCCGAAGTCGACGGTGTGGTGTTCGATTTCGGCGGCGTCATGACGGTGTCCCCAAAGGACGACGACTGGCCGGTATATGCCTATTGCGCGAAGTTCGGCGTGGACCGCGCCGCCGTCGACCGAGGCTGGCAGCGCTACCGCAACCTCTGGGACGGCGGGTTTATCTCGTTCGCGGAACTCTACGGGCGCACGTTCGCGGACGCGGGCGCGACGATCGGCGCCGCGCAGCTGGACGTCCTCTGGGAACTCGACGCCGCGGACTGGTTCCGCACGTTGCGCACGGACACGCTCGCGCTTATGCGCCGACTGAAGACATCCGGCAAGAAACTCGGCGTCCTCTCCAACTTGTCGCCGGAATCCTACGAACGTCTGTTCGTTCCCCGCTGCGCGGAGTACCGCGCGCTGCTCGACGCGGAGGTGATCTCGGGACTGGAGCTTCTCTTCAAGCCCGAGGAGCCGATCTACCGTCTCACGGAACGCAGGATGGGCCTGCCGCCCGACCGCTTGATCTTCCTCGACGACACGGAGTCGAACGTGCTCGCCGCCCGCGCCTTCGGTTGGCGCGCAGAAATCTACCCTCCATTCTCACCAAAGGATTAGAAGGTGAACATTGGACGCATTGCCGCGTATGCGGCCGTAATCGCCTGCGCCGGCGTATGTCACGCCGCGGTTGAGCCGGGCGAGAACATCGTGCTGAACGGCGCGTTTGAAGCCGACCAGGCCTCGTCGCCCCCGTTCTGGAACGTGGGCAAGCCGGAAAAGGTTTCCTGGAAGCCGTCGGGCGGTCCGGACGGCAAACCCTACATGTCGATCTCGTCGGATGAACGCGATTCGGCCGAGACGACGATCCGCCAGTACGGTCTGCGTCTCGTCGAGGGCGGCAAGTACAGGATTTCCGCCTACGTGCGCACGAAGGCGCTGTCCGTGGGTTACAGCGGCGTGTCGGTGGTGAACCATGGGTGGTTCAAGAGCGCGAGCGCCGGCAAGTTGCCGCCCGACACGGCGGGAAAATGGGTGAAGCTTGAACATGACTTCACTTGTTTCCCGTCGAAGGACGGCACGTATTCGCTGGTCGCGTTCTTGACAAAATTCAAGGGGGCGTTCGACGTCGCGGACATCCGCCTGGTCGCGTTGGACGAGACCGCCCTCAAAAAGACGGAGCGTTCCCCCATCTTCGCCGTGCAGTCGAAGCCACGGCTGATCACGTTCAATCCCATTCTCGGAAAGATCCCGCTCTATGACCCGACCGTCGAGTTCCGCTTCTTCGGCTACCTTCCCAAAGGGACTGCGGAGAGTGACTTCGAGGCCGTGCTGGAGGTGGAAGGGGCGCCCGGCGCCTCGCGCGCGCCGCTCGCGATGAAAGGCGGCACGCGGCTCGCGGTTCCGGGCGCGGTCACGCCGACCCAGGGCGTGCTTGCGGTTTCGATCGAGAGGAAGTCCTCCGGCGAGCGCGTATTCACCGAACGGCATCGCTATGCCCTGAGGGATGTGCCGCAGGGACTGAAGAAGGGCTGCCGGCTCAACAACCTCACGTCCGAACTTATAAGCACGAAGCGTGTTCGCGCGGAAACGGAAACGTTTCCGTTCGACGTTTTCCGCGACAGCTGGCTTTTCATCGCGTCGCCGCGCGGCTCGACGGTGCGGCTCGACGGCCGCGAGGTCGTTTCCCCGGATACGCCGCGCGGGGAGACGTTCCGGCTCGTGGCAGCCGGGCGGCATGAGATCGCCGTGGGCGGTCCCGCAGGGGACGTGGTCGTGCGGATGATCGCCGACATCTTCAACTACTGTCCCGGCGCCAACAGCTTCGTCCAGGAGAACCGTCCGTACAACTGGGCGTTCCAGGAGAAGTATGTCCTTCCCGCCGTGACCACCCAGAACGGCGGATCGGTGCCGAAGGAGCAGTTGCCGGGGTTCCACGCGCGCGGTTACCGCTGGCTCGCGAACCTCGGCACGGTCGGCGTGTCGTCCGAGGAGCTGGTGAAACGGCTGAACGGCGCGGCCGGCATGAACAAGGAAGGCTACTCCGGCGTGACGTGCGACGAACAGTTTCTGCACAACCCCGGCAGCATCGTCGACTACACGAGCGGACTCAAGGCGTATGAGCTTTCTGCGCGGCCGACGCGGGCGATCTTCACGTGGATCGTGGGGAAGCCGTTCAATCAGGTCATCGACGAGGATTTCTTCGCCACCTCCGTGAACGCGTCTCTCGGGGAGGGGAAGGTCCTGTTCGAGGCGTACTGCCGCACCAAGGAGACGGAAGAGGAGGCCCGCCGCTATCTGGACAACTACGTCAAGGACACGCTCGTGCGCTACTGCAGGACGTATCCGCTGGCGATCGGGTCGTCGTGCATCGCGTTCGGCAACTTCAACCAGCTGCCCATTCTCTCGCTCGCCCACCATCCGGAGGTGGATTTCAAGTACTACCTCGACATGCAGGTCAACCTGGCCGCGAACGATCCGGCGTTCGACGGGCTCGGGTCCATCGGATACTGGGGCAGCTACTACGCCGACGAAGAGCTTCACCGCTGGAGCTTCGCGCTCATGCGCCACTACGTGGTGGAGGGCAGGAAGGACATGCTCTCCGCGAAGCACGGCTTCACGTACCGTCCGGACCACATTCTCAACGGGGATTTCCGCGGGTCGCTCGAGCCATGGACCGCAAACGGCGCCGTGCGCGCGGATTTGTTCGCCGGCTTCGCGAAGGCGAGCCAGAACCGCTGGGGCGGGAACGGCGGCGTCGGCGACACGTTCGCCGTGCTGTCCCGCGGAAAGGATTCCTTCGCGACGCTCTCGCAGAAGGCGAAGGGTCTCGTGCCGGGGCGCAAGTACCGTCTGCGCTACTCGGCGTTCGACGTGAAGGACGTCAAGGCGAAGCGCATGGCGCCGCGGAAGTTCGCCATTTCCGCCTCTGCGGGAGCGGGCGCCGCCGTGGACGAGGCGCTCACCTGGACGCACGTCGACAAACGCGTCAAGGGACGGTATGCGGCCAACAACGACTGCGCACGCGTCAATCTCGGACAGATCGTCTTCACCGCCACCGCCCCGGAGACGGAGATATCCTTCAGCAACGAACAGGCTAAAGAAGGGGATGAGCTCGGGCTGAACTACGTGTCGCTCCTCCCGTACTATCCCGTCGAGTGAAGCGCCCAAGAAAGTTTTGGAAACTTTAATCGTTTCAAACACATCAAAAACAAACTGGTTAGCTGATTGATTGACGCAAGCACATTTTAGACAGGATTACAGGATTTACAAGATTAACAGGATTTTTCCTAGATCACAAAATCATGTAAATCCTGGTCATCCTGTAATCCTGTCAAAACAAATGAGCATCTCGATTTAGAGAGAGGGCGGTCAATCAACCAATCGGTAAAAACAAAGGAGAGAAATGAAGAGAGTCGTTATCCCAATTCTTGCCGCATTGTCGGCAATCGGCCTTTCAGGGTGCCTCAGTGCGCCGTTCCAGCCGCCGACAGGCGTGTTCGCCGAAACCAAGGCGCCGCTCTCGACGGAAGGGAACTGGACCGTCGGCACCAAGAGCGGTATGGCGTCCTCTTTCAGCGTCCTGGGCCTTTTCGCCGCCGGCGACTGCTCGATAGCCGCCGCCGCGCGCAACGGCGGGCTCAAGAAGATCTACCACACGGACTACGAGTATCTCAACGTGATCGGCATCTGGCAGAAGGCGACGGTGATCGCGTATGGCGAATGACCTGAAAATCGCCTGCGTCGCCGTCCTCGGGCTCGTGGCCGCCTGCGGCTGCGTGTCGGTGAAGGGCGACCGGACGCTTGTCCCGCCCACGGGCCTGTACGCGCACTTCCGCGCGCCGCTTTCCGTCAACCGTGAACCGGTCCCGTGCGCGAACCTGAAGAGCGGCACGGGCTCGAAAGCGGTCTACGTGAAGGAATGGGTATATACGGGCCTGAGCGCGGAGGTCTGCGACATGGCGCTGCGCGAGGCCATCGACGACGGCAACCTGAAGAAGGTGTATTTCGCCGACTACGAACAGGAGACGTTCCTCGGTTTCGTCACCCTCTTCAAGGTCACCGCCTACGGCGAGTGACGTCCGATGGCGCGCAACGGCCCATCTAGCCGAGCGGGCCGGATTGTGCTATACTTTCCGCCAACCGACGCGAATCCGCGCCGTCACAACAGGAGGAGACGAAATGGTCCAGAAGGAAAAAACTGAACGCGTCACGCGCATCGCAGGAGAGGAGGCCTGACCATGCTCGTGGGATTGAAGGAGATTCTGCGCCTCGCGGAGGCGGACAAGACGGCCATTGGGATGTTCAACGGCACGGGGTTCGACTCGATCCGCGCCGTGATCGGCGCGGCCGAAGAGCTGAACCGTCCCGTGATCATCGCCCACGCCGAGGTGCACAACGTGTTCAACGACATTTCCCTCGTCGGCCCCGCGATGCTCGCGGCGGCGCGCGCGGCGAAGGTGCCGGTGTGCGTGCACCTCGACCACGGCGTGACCGCGGAGATGTGCTACCGCGCGCTGCGCCTCGGCTTCACCGGCATCATGATCGACGCCTCGGCGCTCCCCTACGAGGAGAACCTCGCCGTCACGCGACGCATCACCGAGGCCGCTCACGCGATGGGCGCGGACGTGGAGGCCGAGCTCGGCCGCCTCGCGACGCCCGAGGCGGGCTCCGCCGGTGATGGCGCGGCGCCGGCGCGGCCGGAGGACTTCTACACCGTCCCCGCCGAGGCGAAGGCCTTCTGCGCGGAGACGGGCGT
>JAFRSR010000379.1 GCA_017427485.1 Kiritimatiellia bacterium | reverse complement strand
TAGACATGAAAACGACTGATAACTGTCCTTGTGCCTCCGGCAAGCCGTACGGCGAGTGCTGCGGGCCGATCATCGGCGGCAAGCGGGCGGCCGCGACCGCCTCCGAGCTCATGCGCGCGCGCTACAGCGCCTACGCGGTGGGCAACGTGAAATTCCTCTACAATTCCTCGGGTCCCGAGGTCCAGGCCGATTTCGACGAGAAGACCACGCGCGAGTGGTCGAAGTCGGCCACCTGGCAGGGGATGGAGATCCTTGAAACCGAGCGAGGCGGCGAGACGGACGACGACGGATACGTGTCGTTCATCGCGCGCTACACGGCGAACAACCAGGCGTGCGAGCACCGCGAGCGGTCCTATTTCAAGAAGATCGACGGCGCGTGGCGCTTCATCGACGGCCAGATCGACACGGGGACGCCTTGGCATCGCGAGGAGCCGAAGGTCGGGCGCAATGACCCGTGCCCGTGCGGCAGCGGGAAAAAGTACAAGAAGTGTTGCGGGAAGGGCACATGAAGCCGGCGGCTTTCCTCTTTGACCTCGACGGGACGCTTCTGGACACGGAGGTGCTCTGGACGGAGGCCATCGTCGAGTGGCTTGCCGATCGCGGCGCGTCCACGACGACGGAGGTTGTCGCCCCCCTCGTCTTCGGCCACAGCTGGCTCGACATCCAGGCCACGCTCCACGGGAAATTCCCCCAGTTGCCGAAGACGAGTGCCGAAGAGGACGCGAAGACGCTCCGCCCCTACTATGCACGGCGGGCGGTCAATCCCGCGAGCCAGGTCATCCCCGGCGCCGTGGCTTTCCTCAAGAAGGTGTCGCGGATTGCGCCGTGCGTGGTCGTGTCGGGTTCGCCGCACGATGACGTCGTGCAGGCCGTCGAGCTGTGCGGCGTCGAGAACTTCGTGCGTTTCGTACTCGGCGCGGAGGACTACGGACGCGGCAAGCCCGCGCCCGACGGTTACCTGAAGGCGGCGTCGATGCTGGAGGTCGACGCGAGCGAGTGCGTGGTGGTGGAGGACTCGACGGCGGGCGTGCAGGCCGGACGCACGGCGGGCATGCGCGTGATCGGCGTCGACCGCAACAAGCACGTGCAGCAGGACTTCGCGGGTTGCGAATGGCTCGTGCACGACTTGTCGGAGCTGGACGCGGACGTGGTGTTCGGCGACGCCGACGAAAGGTGAAATGAGATGAAAGGAACGAGATAGCATGTTTTCTTTTTTGATTGCGATTACAGTTGGCCTTCTGGTGGGACTTGGCCTCTTTTTCGGCGGCGTTTGCGGAGTCGGCTGGAGCATCGGCTGGAGTTTTCTGGCGTTTGTCGTCGTGCAGATCGTCGTGGGGCGGATTGTCCAGAAACGCGTGAAGGCGGCGATGGACGCGGTCCAGGCCGTGCTGTTGGACGGCCAAAAACGCCTGCAGGCGAAGATGGCCCGCTGGCAGATGCGTCCGCCGGGCTCGATCCAGGCGGCGCAGGCCGAGATCGCACGTGACCAGAAGGTGTTCGTGCGCGAGGCGCTGGAGCAGACCGAGTTGCTGCACAAGTTCGACAACTGGGTGCCGATGATGCGGCGCCAGATCGCCACGGCGCAATTCCAGCTTTATTGGATGATCAAGGAGTTCAAGAAGGTCGACGAGCTGATGCCGAAGGCCCTGTTCTTTGATCCGACGATGAGCGCGATGAAGCTCGCACGCATGTACATGACGAACCGGCCCGTGGAGGAGATGGCAAAGGTCTACGCCAAGGCCACGCGCCGCCTCCGTTACAACCAGAACGTGCTGCTCGCCGCCGCCTGGAGCTGGATCCTCATCCAGAAGAAGGACGTGGACGGCGCGTTCAAGGCGCTCAACGCCGCGCTCGAGAAGAGCGACAACGAGACGCTCAAGGCGAACCGCGACCACCTGGCGAACAACCGCGTGGCGCACTTCTCCAACACGGCCCTCGGCGACCAGTGGTACGCCCTGCTGCTGGAGGAGCCGCGCATCCACCAGCAACGCATGCGTCCGCAGTGGCGCTGACGCACGCCCACGCCTACAGCGAGGCGACGGACGAGGCGATCGACTGACGACGGTAGGTGGCGGGGGAACAGCCGGCGTGCCGTCGGAAAAGGCGGAAGAAGAAGGGCAGTTCGGAGAATCCGACTTGATGCGCGGCTTCCGTGATCGTCGTATCGCCGGTGGCAAGCAGCTTTTGCACCATGCGGATGCGGTGGCGGTTGAGCCAGTCAAGCGGGGAAAGCCCCGTGTGTTCCCGGAAGAGGTTGAAGAACCGCGAACGGCTGTAGCCCATGTAGGCGACGAGTTGCGCGAGCGTGACCTTCTCGGCGTAGTGCGCCTCCAGCCACTTGACGGCCTCGTCCATCAGGCGCGTTTCCGCCTTGGGGACGGGTGCCCGCCGGCCGGAGGCCAGCGCATGGAAGGCGAAGGTGGACAACACGCGCGCCTCCGTGATCTCGTCGGAAGACGGATTTGCGGTCTGGATAAGGTCGGCCAACCGGGCCAGAACACCGCGCACCTCGTTGGGAATGGACTGCGGCGTGAAGCGCTTCTTGAGAAGATTGGCGCAGAGCTCGCGGAAGTCTGCGGCGGTGAACAGGTTGAACCGGCCGTCTTCCGCCAAGGTCGGGCGGAGGAAGAAGCTCATGCGGAGGCTGGGGCTCTCGAGTCCGCTCGTGATGCGGTGCCCGGCGTCCTCCGGCACCACGAGGAAGCATCCGGCCGTCATCGTGACGCTCGGCCAGCGGTCGAACGCGTAGCCGATCACGCCCTTGAGGCAGCAGAGGATTTCCATCGACTCGTGCGTATGGCGCGGTGCCGCCGACGCCTTCGTGATGCCGAGCGCCTCCAGCCGGTCGAGCCAGCCAAGGCCCAGCCGCGCGCCCGTCAGCGCCTTCGCGCTCGGATGGAGATAGTGAGTCGTCGTCATGCGTTATTGCTCTCAGTGTTGGATTCCGAGGAGTTTCCCAAAAGGAACAATGGCGTCGAAGTAACCTGCGGCGGCTACGGTCGGGGAAAGATGTCCGCTGTATACGATGGCGGCCCTGGCCGACACCCCATCTGGACGCGCGATTGCCCGAACTTTCGCGTCAACCTCGTTTATGACTTCTCGTCCGATCTCACGGCGACGTTTTATCTCCACGACGCAAATCGTGTGCCGCGTCTGCACAAGAAGGTCGATTTGGCAACCTTTCCTGCCACGTGGACTTTCCGATGCACTGCGCCGATACGGCGCCGCAGATGTCACGAGGGTTCCCGTGAGGTTCAACATCGGTATGAGCGCTCGGCAGTTGTTTATGACCAGGTTCTCGAACGCAAGTCCGAAAATCGTCTCGATGCCGTCAAGTGCATCGAGCGAAACGAACTCGAACATCCCGTTGTCGATCGTATTCTTCATCGGTTCGACGTACTTGATGAAGAATCGCGAATAGTTGTCGCAGAGCCTGTATCGTACTTCCCTTGCTGGCTTGCCTGTTTCCGGATTGATGGAGAGATCCTCGGCCGCCAGTCCGGCCTCCTTGAGGCGGCCAAGGGCCGCCGTGACCCGGCCGCCTTTGCCAAGATTCATCTCGGCGGTTATTTCCGCCGCAGATTTCGCGCCGTCTGCAAGGTGTCTGAGAACACTTGCGGAGAAATCGAGTTCGTGCGTGATGACTTCCCTGAACATCTCGTCGAAGTCGGTGCGGAGTATGCTGTTCGGAAGGAAACAGAGTCGGCGTATGTTCTCCGCCGCGGACAACGCAGGGTCGATCTCCTCAAGATAGCGAGGGACGCCTCCGGTGACGGACAAGACGTCGATTATCTCCCGCTCGTCAATGCGCGAGGCCGCTGGACCCCAGAACTTGGCGCACTCGGCAAGAGGAAGTTCCTTGACCACGATGTCGAGCGATCGGCGCCCAAGAAACGCGCCGTTGTCGATGATGTTGTCGCGAATCCAGCTTGAGACGCTTCCGCAGACCACCATGACAAGCTTGTCGTGCTTCTTGAACAGATTGTCCCATGCGATCTTGAGGTCGGACGCGAATGCATTGTCGAAATAAGCCATCCACGAAATCTCGTCCAGCAACACGACAGTCCGTTCCCGGTCATGGATCTGCGAGTCAAGCCGGCGAAAAGCGTCTGGCCAGTTCGATGGAGGGGTTGTCTCTGCCGAAGTCTGGTCGGACAGCTGCTTTGCAAACGCGGCGAGCTCATCCTCGTTTGTCATCCCTTTTTCTGGCTTTCTGCCTTCGATCTTCAAGAATCGACATCTTGCACGATTCGCAAATACCTCAATCAACGTACTCTTGCCAATCCGTCGGCGACCGCGACATGTCACGAGCGATGCCACGCGCTTCTTGAGAAGTCCGTTCAATTGATCTATAGTCTCGTCGCGGCCAAAAAACATAAAGTTCTCCTTTTTGAGGAAATGCGAGTGTATTGTATCATAGGCGGCACGCCATCCGCAATTGAAATTTCCCCTAATCTGCATTTTGCAATTTAGGGGAAATAAATTGAATGGCAGAATTAATTTCCCCTAATCTGCATTTAGCAATTTAGGGGAAACGGCATGCTCCGTTGCCAAATCTTCGTTGCGAAAGTTTGGCAATGCCGATATTCCTGTGGACGATTGGATATTTCTTTTTGGGAGGGGCGTCTGATAAACTATTGGCCGTCCCTTACCTAAAAAGAAAAGGATTGTTCGATGGCTACAAGAAAGCATAAGGAACTCTGTTCCGGCATCATGCTGATGCTCGTTATGGGTATAGCGATCGCCGATGACAGCGCGTGGCGGTACGACACCTCCAGACGGACGGAACCCGCGCCGTCATGTGCAGTTGCATCTATTGCAGAACTTGACGGGTTTTCTTTCGGGAGGGATGTCAGTTCTAGTAAAAGCATTGACAAATGGTATTGGACGGTTGGACTGTCCAATGCCATCGGCATCTCTTGCGAACCCGGAAACACGATAATCATCTTCAGGTAAACTTCCAGAAAGGAAAAGCAAATGAAAACTAGTCTTCTCATATCGGCAATGTGTACCTCGGCGGCTGTATTCGCAGCACCGACGGTTTCTGACGTAACAATGTCCCAAGATGCGTCGCGGCGAGTCACGATCAACTTCAATCTGGCGAACGAGCCGGGAATCGTGACGGTTGACATCCAGACGAACGGCGTATCGATCGGCGGCCAGCACCTGACCTATTTCGTCGGTGACGTGAACAGGCTCGTCCAGCCGGGTGCGCGTACGGCCACATGGATGCCATTGAAGGCCTGGCCAGACAACAAGGTGACGGAAAACGTCCAAGCGGTCGTCACGGCCTGGGCGACGAACGCGCCGCCCAATTACATGGTCGTTTCGCTCACGGCAGAAAAGACGATCAGGTTCTATGCGAACGCAGAATCGGTGCCGTTCGGCATCACAAATGACCTCTACAAAACGGACGAAATGGTGTTCCGCAAGTGCCCGGCGGCGAACGTCGAATGGCGAATGGGATCGCCTGTGACACCTGCCGAATCCGGGCGGGACGCAACATCCGAGGTGCCGCACTATGTGACGCTTGGCGAGGACTTCTACATTGGCGTGTATGAAGTGACGCAACGCCAGTATGAACGCGTGAGAGGTGTCAACGGGTCGTTTTTCTCGGTGGAACGAGAGACGCGCCCCGTGGAAAAGGTAAAGTATGACGCCATTCGCGGTTCGGCAAGCGGAGGGTTTGACTGGCCGAACGATGGGCATAAGGTTGGGAGTACGTCGTTCATGGGACAATTGCGCACTCTTTCCGGCCAGGACGGATTTGACTTGCCGACAGATGCGCAGTGGGAATTCGCGTGCAGGGCAGGGTGCGGAGCGGCGCTATACAATGGCTCGGAACTGGACAGCACGGCGTTGAAGACGCTTGCGCGATATCGGGCGTCAGGAGGTTTCATCGATGGTGTCACAGAACCGACGGCCACCTGTACGCCGGAGAACGGTACGGCGAAGGTCGGATCGTATGAAGCAAACGCCTGGGGAATCTACGATATGTTGGGGAACGTGTTTGAATGGTGCCTGGACTGGTACCAGGCTTCTCCGATTGGATATGATGTTTCAACAGGCCCTGCTTCGGGAACGGAACGTGTGCGACGAGGCGGAAGCTGGTACACGTGGCAGGAGGCCTATCTTCGTAGCGCCAGCCGCAGGTCGATGTCTCCTACATCGGGAGATTCTTCCTCGGGCTTTCGGGTTGCCTGTCCGGCAGTCGTGCGTTGAGTGCGAAGGAGAGTTGTCATGTCTCGTGTCGGATTTGGGCTTGTGTTGTCGGCTGTAGTCGCATGCATGGCGTCAGGAATGGAGGAACACTCCCCTGTCGTCCTCTCGACGGACTTCCCTGCGGGGAACGTCATCGTTGATTCCGTGACGGAAAACGAAGTCCGCGTTCGTCCGGACACCAGGACGTCGAGAGGCGAATGCGCTCCTCGCCACTGGGCATTCCGGGTGCGGAACGCCAATGGACGAAAGCTTGTGTTCCGTTTTCCTCATGATCCGATCTTCGGGTTCCTCTCCATTCGTGGACCTGCCGTCAGCCATGACGAATGTGTCAGCTGGAAGTGGATGACGGACGGAGTGCCGGCCAATCCGTCCGAGTCCTTCGAGTATACGTTTGGTCCCGACGAGGACAACGTCATCTTTGCCTGGCAACCGCTCTACACGGAATCGACCTTGCGGCGCTTTGTCGATCGGGTCAATCGGGAAAAGAAGATGTTGCGCGTCGAGACGCTTTGCACCACGGAAAAAGGGCGCAAGGCTGAACTGCTCCGCTTCGGAAAGGACGAAAATCCTGGCAAGGTCGGCGTCCTGCTGTGCGCGCGCCACCACGCGAACGAGATATGGGCCTCGTTCGTCCTTCAGGGGCTTGTCGGCGAAGCGCTGTCGGAAAGCCCGGATGGAAGATGGCTTCAGGAGAACGTCTCGTTCTTCGTGGTGCCGTTCGTGGACAAGGACGGCGTGGAGGACGGAGATCCCGGAAAGGACCGTCGGCCCCACGACCATAACCGCGACTATGTCGCGGGCCGATACAGCACCGTCCGCGCCATCAGGGAAAAGGCGGTGGAGTGGGCGAAGGACAAGAAGATCATACTGGGGTTTGACCTGCATGCGTGCAGCCTTGAAGTGCGCGGCAAGCGGCTGAACAACGAGAAATCCTGGGCGCATAACATGCTGTTCCAGATCATCAGGACGACTCCGCACGACTCGCCGAGGCCCTCCCTTTTCTCGGAAATCCTCCGGACCGTACATCGAAACGAGAAGGAGTTCATCCAATATCTGCCACAGCATGACGGGTACAACTCAGGTCCCATCAAGGACAGCGATGCGGGAAAATCGGCGTGCTGGATGCGCAGGACGCTGCATCCGACATATTGCGTCACGCTTGAATCGCCATTCGCGCGGCCAGATGGCCGTCCGAACACGCCGGCAGACGCGGACACCCTTGGACGCCATCTTGCCCAGACGATCTCGCGATTCGCCAAGGAGTGCCTGACGGCGCCTCCCATTGAGACGGATGCGATGAAGCCGTTTCCCGTGCTGAAGCCCGTGCCGGAACGCATGAATGACGAGAACAGGGCATTCCAGTCCGCGCCGTCGCTGACCGTCTCGCCGAAGGGGCGGCTATGGGTCGCCTGGCACACGGGGGCGACTTCGGGCGAGGATGTCAATAACGGGATGGTCGTGGCAACAAGCGGCGACGGTGGCGACACGTGGACGCCGCCGCTTTTCGCGATCGACCCGCCGGGGCCGCTGCGCGTCCTCGACCCCGGCCTGTGGACCGATCCCGACGGCAAGGTGTGGCTCTTCTACGCACAGCTCTACGGCATGTGGGACGGACGCGCGGGCGTGTGGGCGATGCAGCCCGTTGACCCGGAAGACGCGAACACGGCATGGACGCCCGCGCGGCGCCTCTGCCACGGGTTCATGAAGAACAAGCCGATTGTGACGCGTGACGGTACATGGCTGTTGCCAAGCGAATTCATGAACTGCAAGCCGTGGTCGATAACAAAGCCGTTTCCGCCAGAGTTCGCCTTCGAGATGCCGGAATACCAAGCGGCGAACGTGTTCGCGTCGAAAGACAAAGGCCGGACAGTCACGTTCCTCGGCCGTGCGCAGATTCCACCGAAGGATCGCGACTGCACGGAGAACATGGTGGTCGAGCGCAAGGACGGCTCGCTGTGGATGCTCGTCCGCACGAAGTACGGCATCGGCGAGACGGTCTCCACGGACGGCGGCAAGACCTGGACGGAGGTGAAGCCGTCCGCCATCCAGAACCCGAACTCCCGCTTCTACATCGGTCGGCTGAAGAGCGGCGCGATGCTGCTCGTCAAGAACGGGCCGACGGACAAGCGCATCGGGCGTTCGCGGATCACGGCGTTCGTTTCGGACGACGACGGCGCGACGTGGCTCGGCGGCCTCGTGCTGGACGAACGCGACAACGTGTCGTACCCCGACGCCGCCGAGGGGCCGGACGGTTTCATCCACGTGGTCCACGACCGTGAGCGCACGAAGGCGCGTGAAATCCTCCACCACCGTTTCACCGAGGCCGATGTCCGAGCGGGACACCTCGTCACGCCCGGAAGCCGGCTGAAGGCAATCGTCAACAAGGCCGGGCCAAAGGCGAAATGAGCGTGTTTGGCATTCTCCGCCGCCAGACGTTTGCGCTGGCGATCATCTTGTGCGCGGCCTCGGCGTACCTGTGGCCGGGGCTGTACATCGAATGGTTCGGCGTGAAGCTCACGTCGTTCGTGGGGCCGTCCATCCAGCTCATCATGTTCGGGATGGGCACCACGCTCACGGCGGCGGACTTCCTGCGCGTGGCGAAGGCGCCGTGGAGCGTGGCCGTAGGGGCCGTGCTGCAGTTCTCGGTCATGCCGATCGCGGCGCTGGGCGTGGCGAAGGTGCTGGGGTTCCAGGGCGAGCTGGCGGCCGGCATGGTGCTGATCGGGTCCGTGGCGGGCGGCATGGCGTCGAACGTGATCGCCTACCTCGCGAAAGCGAACGTCGCCTTGTCGGTGACGATGACGTGCGTCTCCACGCTTCTCTCGCCGTTCGTGACGCCGTTCCTCATGAAGACGCTCGCCGGGGCGTATGTGGAGATCGACACGCTGCGGATGATGGTGGAGATGTTCAAGATCGTCGTCTTCCCGGTCGTGGCGGGCGGGCTTGTGCGGTTCGCGCTCGGACGGCGCTACGAGGCGCACAAGAAGGGCCTCGACTTCGCGTTGCAGGCGGTGGCGATGTTCGGCATCTGCTTCTCGCTCGTCGTCTGCCTCGCGCCGAACCGCGACCTGCTCGTGCAGGCGGGGCTGCTCATCTTCCTCTCGTCGGTTCTCCACACGGCTGTGGGATACTCGCTCGGCTACTGGATCTCGCGCCTCCTTGGACGCTGGCTGCCGATTGACGAGCGCGACGCGCGGACGGTGGCGATCGAGGTGGGGATGCAGAACGGCGGCATGGCCGCCGCGCTCGCGGTGAACGTGCTGCAGAGTTCGGTGGCGGCGCTCCCGGCGAACGCGGCGGCGATCTGGATGAACCTTTCGGGTTCGACGCTGGCCAACTACTGGAGCAAGCGTCCGCCACCAACTGGTAGGGCGGCCTCGCCGAGGCAGCCGCAAGAAGAGGAAGAAGGAAAGTGAAGAAATCTCTCGTGAAGGAAAGATGGGCGGCGGGCAAGGCCGCCACATGCGCGATCCTGCATCTCGCCGACGGCGCGTATGCCGAATTCGCGGCGGCACAGCCGTGCATCGACTGCATCTGGTACGACCTCGAGCACGGACCGATCTCGCTGGAGCGGGCGGCGGACCTGTTCCGCACCGTGCGCCTGCAGGGCAAGGACGTGATGGCGCGTCCGGGCAAGGGCGAATTCATGCGCATGGGGCGGATGCTTGAGCAGGGGGCGAGCGGCATCATGTATCCGCGCTGCGAGAATGCGGACGAGGCGCGGGAGTTCGTGCGGTGGGCGAAGTTCGCGCCGCTCGGCGAGCGCGGGTTCGCGGGCGACAACGCCGAGGCCGGCTACGGCACGGCGGACGTGGACGCCTACGTGACGGCGGCGAACGCCGAGACGTTCCTCGCGCCGATGATCGAGTCGCCCACGGCCCTCGCGAACGCGCGCGCGATCGCGGAGACGGAAGGCGTGGACATGCTGTTCTTCGGTCCGGGCGACTATTCGGTGCTGAGCGGCATCCGCGGTCCGCTCGACGCGCCGGAAATCCTGAAGGCGACGGAACAGGCGTGCGCGGCCGCGCGCGCGGCGGGGAAACATTTCGGCTCGCTCGCGATCTCGGACGAGCAGATGCGCCGCCTCACCGACATGGGCGCCGACTTCCTGATGTGCTACTCCGACATGGCGGCGATCGCGGACAGCTTCGCGCTCACCGCCCAGCGTCTGCAGCAGGTCAACGTCAAGCGATGAGGAGAATCGGATGAAAGACGATTGCGAGATCGTGGAGTCGGGGGACGCAATCCTCGGCATCGAGCTGGGATCGACACGCATCAAGGCGATGCTCGTGTCGCCTGGAAGGAAGGTCCTCGCGCAGGGGTCGTTCCAATGGGAGAATCGTTTCGAGAACGGCTACTGGACATACGGCCTTGACGAGGCCGTAAAGGGACTCCAGGCGGCGTATGCCGAACTGGCGGCGGACGTAAAAGCGCGCTACGGATGTCCGTTGCGGCGCGTGGCGGCGTTCGGAATATCCGGCATGATGCACGGCTATCTGCCGCTGGACGCGGACGGACGGCAGCTGGCGCCGTTCCGCACGTGGCGCTCCACCACGGCGCGTGAGGCCGGAGAGGAGCTTTCCAAGGCGTTCGGGTTCCACGTGCCGACACGATGGAGCGTGGCGCATCTCTACCAGAGGGCGCTGGAAGGCGCGCCGGAGGTGAAGGACATCCGCCACTTGACGACGCTGGCGGGATGGGTCCACGCGCGGCTGACCGGACGGCGCGTCGTGGGCCTGTGCGAGGCAAGCGGCATCTTTCCCGTCGACCCGGAGACGCGAACATACGACGCGCGGATGTGCGAACTGTTCGACGCGAAGGTCGCCGCGCTCGGACGTGACGTGCCTTGGAAGGTGGCGGACATTCTGCCGCAGGCTTTGTCCGTGGGATGCGATGCGGGGCGGCTGACCCCTGAAGGCGCGCGGCTGCTTGATCCATCGGGCATTCTGGAGCCGGGAGCGGCGGCATGTCCGCCCGAGGGCGATGCCGCCACGGGCATGGTGGCGACGGATGCGCTCATGCCGGGACAAGGCAGCGTCTCCGTCGGCACAAGCGTGTTCGCCATGGTGGTGCTGGAACGGTCGTTGACGGGATGGTATCCGGAGATCGACGTCGTGGCCACGCCGGAAGGGCGGCCTGTGGCGCTCGTGCATTGCAACAACGGCTCGTCCGACCTGGATGCGTGGATGCGTCTCTTCGGCGAGGTGGCCGAGGCGGCGGGCGGGCACCGGGACGGCCTTTACGAACGGCTGTTCCGCATGGCCCTTGAAGGCGCAGCCGACGGCGGCGGGATCAAGGTCTGCAATTACGTGGCGGCTGAACCGCTGGCGGGCGTCACGGAGGGGCGTCCGTCCGTGACCCGCCGTCCCGACGCCGACTTCACGCTCGCGAACTTCATGCGCGCCTCGCTCAACGCGGTTGCGTCAACACTCAAGATCGGGCTGGACATCCTGCGTGAACGGGAAGGGGTGAAGATCGGCGGTCTCGTCGGCCATGGCGGCCTGTTCAAGACGCCGGGCGTGATGGAACGTGTGATGTCCGATGTGTTGGGTCTTCCCGTGACGACCCTTGCGACCGCCGGCGAGGGTGGCGCGTGGGG
>JAFRSR010000378.1 GCA_017427485.1 Kiritimatiellia bacterium | reverse complement strand
TGACTCGAAAGAGGTATCGGCAATGACAGTTTCACACGGGAAGCCGTATGCGGGAAAACCGCACGTACGGTTTGATGAGGGGGCGGGCGTACCCGGCAAGGGACGCTCCGCCCTACTCCACGAGTAGGAGTGGTGGAGTAGAGGCTATGGCGATGCCACAGAGAGACAACACGAGTGAGGCGATCAAGCGACTTGAACCGCCTTCGCGCGTGCGCTACGGCGTGTCCGGCGCGTTGCTTGAGTACGCCGTCATGCACGGTGACGAGGCCGAACGTGTCCGCGAAGAAAGGACCGGCGGGTGCGTTGGTTTTGCGGAAGGTCGGCGGTCGCGGGGCGCCCGCCCTACCGGCGCGAGGATGAGAGTGGTATAATTTCACCACGAGCTTACGGCGCGAGGATGAAGCGAGACGAAAACCAGAACGTTGAATACAAGGAATCGTGGCACGACAAGTACCTCGAATGGATTTGCGGTCGTTGTTCGTGGGGTCGTAGGGGTGGCTTGTGCCGGGGGGTGTGAAATGCTATACTTTCCGGCATGGAGAAATGTCAAGTGAAAGGAATGCTGTGAGGATGAGACGGATTGGACCATTGTTGGCGCTGTTGGCGGCGGCATGTGCCGCGACGGGCGCGCCGCAGGACGGACGGCGCCTCGTGTGGGGCGACGAGTTCGACGGCACGTCGCTCGACCTCTCGAAGTGGCGCTTCCGCGCGACGATGAACTCGTCGGACTGCACCTACTCGAACGACACGCGGACGGCGCGCGTGGAGAACGGCTGCCTGCACCTCCTCGTCGTTCCCTCCGGCAATCCCGCCAAGCCGCAGATGCTCTCGCGCGGCGTCGCCACGCACGAAACGATGGGGTTCAAGTACGGCTACCTGGAGATGCGCGGGCGCGTGCCGTTCCGCCACGGCGCGTGGCCGAGCTTCTGGATGACGGCCACGCCCGCGTTCCGCAAGTCGAAGTGGATGGCGGAGATCGACATCTTCGAGGTGTTCTCGTCCACGAACTCGCTGGCCTACAACCTCCACAAGTGGGCTCCGGGCGGCAAGCACGTGGTCGTGCCGAGGAAAAAATGCGTTCCGTCCCCTTGGTTCACGTTCCCGAACGCGGAGAAGCTGAACGAGGAGTTCCACGTCTACGGCTTCGAGTGGACGCCGAAGGAGATGTCGTTCTGGGTGGACGGGAAGAAGTACGGCAGCTGCCCGATCGACGAGGCAAACGACTTCCACGCCGACAAGGTCCCCGGCATGGACGGCTTCCACGACTTCGAGAGCGTCATCTTCAACAACGAGATCTTCACGCCCGGCCACGGGTGGTGCCCCGAGAAGTGCCGCATCACGGCGGACGACACGCTGCCGATCGAATACTGGATCGACTGGGTGCGCCTGTGGCAGAAAGACGGCGAGGAGATCCGTTTCCCCGAAAAGGAGAAGAATCGGTAGCCTAACGGCGTTTGCACGGAGAAAACGGAGGATATGGAGACACGGAGAATGATTTGGAGTTTGCTCTTCGCGCAGAAAATCAGCATACCTTTCGCAAAGGAGGGTATATGAAGCAGTTGTACCAGGGGCCTGAAAATGAATTGACGGGGATGATAATCGGATGTGCGATTGAGGTACACCGGCATTTCGGTTGTGGCTTGAAGGAAACGGCGTACGAGGCAGCATTGAGCTGGGAACTTCAGCAAAAGGGGTTGAAGGTTGAAAGACAAAAGGCATGTCCTGTTTTCTACAAGGGGATGGATCTTTCCCAAGAAGATGAACATCCTCGCAGAATCGATCTTCTCGTGGAAGGGAAAGTCGTTGTTGAGTGCAAGGCGTTTCCGTCGAACGATTATGTTTTCAAGGCGCAATGCCTAACATATCTGAAAATGCTGCAGTTGCGAGTTGGGCTCGTTTTGAATTTCGGTTTGCCCACTATGAAGGCTGGCATCCAGCATGTAATCAATGAGACTAAAGAAGAATACCTTGATCGACTTAAGAGAGAAAATCCCAAAGTCTATCAGGCCGTTCTAGAGGAGGAAGAGGACGGGGAACGGGTATCATTCGATCGCGCGCAAGCCAATCTCCAAAATGAACTCCGTGTCTCCAATTCCTCCAGTTCCTCCGTGTCAGCGCCGCAGGTCAGTCAGTGCGATGATGACCAGCGGCGTTTGTTAGCGGAAACGGGGGATATGGAGCAACAGAGAATGGGGGAAATTTCAAACATTCAAAAAGGAGATGAAACATGATAACTAGACGGGCATTCGTCGGTGGGGCGCTGGCGGTTGGTGTGTGGGGCGTGCCGCGATTCGTCGCGGCCGCGCAGGAGCGCGTCCCTCCCCGGCTGCGGTTCGGCATGATGAGCGACGTGCACATCGGCGGCAAGCCGGACGCGGTCGAGACGGCGGAGAAGGTCCTGCGCTGGTTCGCGTCGGAGAACGTGGACGCGGTGCTCTGCGCGGGAGACGTGGCGCATTCGGGGCTGATCAGCGAACTGGAGAAGTTCGCCGCCGTCTGGTACAAGGTGTTTCCGGGCGGACATGCCCCCGACGGACGCAAGGTGGAGCTGATGATCTCCACGGGCAACCACGACGTCGACGCCTGGGGCGGACGCTGGAAGAACTTCACCGAGGAGGAGATGCTCGCGAAGCGCTTCTGCTACAAGGACAATCCAGAAAAGACGTGGCAGCGCCTCTTCGGGCAGAAGTGGGAGATCATCTGGCGGCGCGAGGTGAAGGGCTACACGTTCATCGGCTCGCAGTGGTCCAGCCTCAAGCCGCCAATCGAGAAGTATATGAAGGAGCACGCGCAGGAGTTCGCCTCGTCCCAGCCGTTCTTCTACTGCCAGCACCAGGCGCCCAGGAGAACGTGCCACGGTTCGTATTCGGCCGCGCTGTCCGGCGACGACCTGGGCGAGACCGTGCGCGCGCTCTCGCCGTTCCCCAACGCGGTGGCGTTCAGCGGGCATTCGCACTGCGCGATCTCGGACGAGCGCACGGTGTGGCAGGGGGCGTTCACGTCCATCGGCGCCGGCTGCATCCACGAGGGTTCGGGCGGGTTCGGCTACGCCAACGTGACCGCCGCCTGGCATTCGAGCTACCGCAAGAAGCTCATGACGTCGCTGGCCGACCCGCACCCGTGGGGCGGCGACGCGAAGGGCGGCGGCTGCGAGCTGGTGGAGGTGTTCGACGACCATCTCGTCGTGCACCGCCGGTCGGTCGCGTTCGGCCTTCCGCTCGGCCCCGCATTCGTCGTGCCGCTGCCGGCGCGGAAGGACGGCCCGCTCGACTTCGCGCGCCGCACGGCGGCGCCGGTCGCCCCGCAGTTCGCGCCGGACGCGACGGTGACGGCCATCTTCTGTCCGAAGGGACATGCGCTGGAAGGCGTGTCGTTCAAGGGGAAACCGTGCATCTACGTGTCCTTCCCGCGCGCGAGGACGGTCAACGGCAGCCGCGTGTTCGACTACACGGTGGAGGCGGCGGTGACGGACGCGCAGGAGCGCGTCCCTCCCGTCGTGCGCAAGATCGTCGCACCCGGGTTCGCGTATCCCGAAGCGTGCGCCGACCTGCCGGGCGAGTGCCTCTTCACGCCCGAGGAACTGCCGGTCGGCAAGCCGGTCCGCTTTACCGTCACGCCGCGCGACTGCTTCGGCCGCGCGGGTCGTCCGCTCGTTAAGGAGGTCACATGCTCATGAAGAAACTCACCGCTCTGGCATTTGCCGCGGTCGCCGCCGTGGCGGCTGCCGCGCCCGCGTTCAAGGTCGGATCCGTGGAGAATCCCACGGCGATCCACATCCAGCGCACGATGAAGGTGCTGGAGGAGTCCACCGCCGAGAAGCCGGCCACGGTGCGGGTGCTCTTCTACGGGCAGTCCATCGTGGCGCAGGGCTGGACGAAAGTCCTCATGGACATGCTCAAGGAGAAGTACCCGACGGTGAACTTCGTCTGGGCGAACAAGGCGATCGGCGGGTTCACGTCGCCGGCCCTGACGCGCACGGCGTGGAGCGACCTCTTCCCGTACTATCCCGACCTGCTGTTCTTCCACGTGTACGGTCCGATCGACAAGTACGAGGAGATCGTGAAGAACACGCGCGCGGTGACCTCGGCGGAGATCGTCCTGTGGTCCAGCCACCTCAGCAAGGGACAGGACCCGAAGAAGATGCTCGCCGAGCGCGATCAGCGCTCGAAGGACATCAAGGCCGTCGCGGAGCGCAACAAGTGCATGTTCGTGGACCTCAACAAAAAGTGGAGCGAGATGCTCGTGGCCAACGGTTGGGCCGCCACGAACCTCCTGGCCGACGGCATCCACATGAGCAACAAGACCGACGCCTTCAAGTACTACGCCGGCTTTATCGGCGAGGAGCTGTGCCGCATCCCCGGCTCCGCCGGCGAACCTGACGTCTCCGGTACCATTACGGAGGTGCCGGCGGTAAAGGGCAAGAACGTCAAGGTGGCAAGGGACGGTTCGATCCGGCTCCGTTTCACCGGCAACCGCGTGGTGGCGGTCTCGAACGGACAGAACTTCAATCCGGCCGCGCAGCCGTGCGAGGCGGAGCTGTTCCTCGACGGGAAGCCCGTCGCGTCCTACAAGGAGATGTGGTACTGCACGCGTCCGTCCACGCTCGTCTCGTGGATGCCGATGATCTACCGCGTCACGTTCGACGCGTTGCCCGTGAAGGAGGACTGGACGCTCACCTACCTTGACGGCACCGATCCCTGGGGCAAGCCCGTCCACTACAAGGTGGAGGGCAGCGTGACCGGATTCGACGGCGAAGGGTGGAGCACCAACGCCTTCACCTCCACGTCGGGGCGCGCGGTCATCGCGAAGGACGCGTACCATTTCACGTGGCAGTACGACTACTTCGTGAAGAAGCACGTCGACAAGAAGCCCGAGCTGATGAAGAAGGCCGCCAAGCCCGGCGACAAGATCACGTGGAAGACGCTGCCGCTCTTCGCCGATCCGTTCGTCGCGCAGAAGGCGGGCGAGCGGAGCGTCCTCGTGCAAAACTGCCCGAACGGGAAGCACGTGCTGGAGATCCGTCCGAAGAAAGGCGGGAAGCTCCCCGGAATCGAGAAGTTCATCATCTACTCGCCCGCACCAGCGAGATAAGAAGATTCCACGCGCCGTAACGAGGAGGCTAGCATGATTCATTCCACCATTCATAAGCGCAGAACTTTAACGGGAAGCGTTGTCGTGGCGGCGTTGGCCGTCGGACTGTCAGTTGCGGTCACGGCGTTGCGCGCCGACGCTCTTCCCTGGGACGGGACGCGGCTCGTGTTCGGCGAGGAGCAGCGGGACGGGACGTTCACGCTGGACGCCCCGGCGACGGCCAGCGAGGTCGACTTCATGGCCCCGGCGACGCTTCAGGGCGCTGAACTCACGTTGACGTCTCCTGCGCTCGTGAGGGGCGGCGGCGCGTTGCTGACTCCGCTCGCGGGGTCGGACGGAATCGTGGTCGGCTGGCCGGCGGAGATCGCGACGAACTTCTTTGCGCAGGTGGACTACCAGACGCTCTGGACGAATGTTGACTTGTCCACCGTCGTGGACGTGACGGGGAATATCTGCGGACGCTGGGGCGGCCAGAGGTTGACGCCGTGCATCGCCGTGGCGTTCAAGAGGCTGAATGCGGAGGGGGCTTCGGCGACCGTCCAGATCCAAAGCCTCAACCAGGGCGCGGGCAGCTGGGTTCGGAGTTTCAAAATTCAGCTTGACCAGGACGGTGCCGACGTCAAGGCGAAGGCGCTGTGGTGCAAGTATGCTGCCTATCCCGCCAAGGCCAGTTACTACGGGCGGGACTGGGACGATCCCGACATCAAGGTGGATGGGTCATACGGCACCGCCTATTCCACTTCGATTGAGGGTGGGGCGGGAGACATCGGCCTTACCAACGTCAAGCCGCTTTTCGATGTGGATCTGGAGGGCACCCTCCCCGCCGGCCCCACGGTGCTCAACGGACGTCGGGTGACGTTCCGCCCCACGCAGGCGATCTCGGTCGCGTCCTCGCTTACGGGCGACGTTCAGGAGGTCGTGTTCAAGGGAAACATTCGCGACGTGCGGGAGTACCACCAGGACGGATGGGTGATGACTAACGAGGAGGTGCTGGTGGCCCAGAACACGTCGATCGCGACAATCCGCTTCAAGTCCGCGACCATGGCCGGGAATTGGGTGATGAACTGCAGCGATCCGTCCTTGTTCGCATCCTACTCGTCAATTTCTGGCGATACGCTCACGATGCAGGTGCAATGCTACTCGAACGGTGGCCCGAACAATGAGTATACCAAGGTCGTGTTCGTGGAGTTCCGCCAGGCCGGCAAGGACGTGTACATGAAGGCAGTTGCGATGGGAAGCAAGCCTGGCGATTACCGCGGCACCAACATTTCGCGCAACGATTCCCCCGTTTGCACGGCGGGGCCCCCTCTGAACAGTGGTGCCTATAACGGTGGTTACGGCATCTACAACGTCACGTTCACATACAGCCCCGACACGTGGCCTGTCACGCTCGGCGGCGCGAAAGACACCTTGCTCAACGGCGCCCGATACGTGTTCGACGGCGTCGACGTCACGGGTAATCCGGATGCGACGAAGTTTTCCGACAACAGCGTCGTCGTTTTGACGAACGGCGCGTCGGCTTCCGCTTTCCAGTTGCAGGACGCCCTCTCGGTCGTCGTTTCCACGGGATGCGAGATGCGCATCACCAAGGACTGGGCGCTGCACTCGCGCGGCAATGCGAACGTCCTGATCGACGGTGGGACGTTCCGCGCCAAGAACCAATGCTATGCGAACAGGGTCACGCTCGTCAACGGCGGGCAGGTCGCCGGCACGCTGATGCGCGTGGGCGCATTCAACACCACGAACAGCACGACGACCCTGGCCGGACCGCCCTGTTTCATCGAGAGGCTCAACGGATCGGAACAGCGGACGAGCGCCGCCGGCAACGTGCCGTTCTCCAATTGGCATGAGTTCCGCCTGGCGGCGGACTTGTACATAGGCGGCATCTACGACGTCAGCGGTTGGGTGGGCCTCAACTGGGAAAAGAAGGGGCCGGCAGACCTGCACATCACCAAGGCGTCGGGCACGATCGACTCGTTCCGCATTCGCGAGGGCGCAATCGTCCTCGACAGCAACGGCGCACTCGGCATGACGAACGCGCTTGAACTGGCGGGAGGCGAGATCGCCGTCGGCGCGTTCACGAACAGGCTCGGCGCGCTGTCGGTTACGGCCGATTCGTCCATCCGGGCGGGTGACGGGGCATTGACGTTCTCCGATTCTTCGGCGAGCGCCTGGACGCCTGGCGCGACGCTTTCAGTGACGGGCGCCGCGGCGCGGCTTACGAGCGGCCACATCCGCTTCCTGCGCGAGAACGGCGCGGCCGGTCTTTCCGACAGCCAACTTCGCGCGATGCGCTACAACGGCGAGCTGCGCGTGCGTCTGGACGGCGCGGGCTGGCTGGTGTCTTACATTCCCGGACTGACGGTGCTTTTCCGATGAAGAGGGCGATTTTTGCCGCTGCCCTGGCCGTTGTATTCGAGACTTTCGGGGCGAACGCGTGGATGCAGCAGGCGCGAAAGTCGCCGGAATGGTTCACGCGCGGCGTGATGTACCAGATCCAGCCGCGCGCGTTCACGCCGGAGGGCACGCTCGCCGCCGCGAAGGCGAAGCTTCCGTACCTGAAGGACCTCGGCGTCACGATCGCCTATCTCGTGCCGGTGATGAAGATGGACGCGGACATGGACCAGGGCTTCTGGAGCCCGCGCCAGATTCGGAGCGGCTTCAACAACCCGAAGAACCAGTACCGCATCGCCGACTACTTCCACGTCGACGAGGAGTACGGCACCGACCAGGACCTGAAGGATTTCTGCGCCGAGGCGCATCGGCTGGGGATGAAGGTCGTCTTCGACGTCGTCTACCTCCACTGCGGGCCGACCGCGCCGTTCCTGAAGGAGCATCCCGAGTTCACGTGGTGGAACCCCGACGGAACCGTGAAGAAAGGCCCGTGGCGCTTCCCGAAGCTCAACTTCGCCGTGCCGGGCCTGCGCGCCTACTTCATGGACAACATCAAGTCGCTCATCCGGGATTTCGGCGCCGACGGTTTTCGCTGCGACGTGGGCGACGGCATCCCGCTCGACTTCTGGTGCGACGCGCACGACATGATGGACGACCTCACGGGCGGCAACGCCGTGCTGCTCTGCGAGGGTTTCACGGTCTGCGACCAGTACAAGGGCTTCGACGCCGACTACGGCTGGTTCCCGGGAATGAGCGCGAAAGCCGTGCGGGGCGGGTGGACGGGGCGCGAGCGGCAATGCCCGGTCGGCTCGCGCTTTGTGAACCACTACGAGAACCACGACATCGCCACCGATGCGCGTCCGCGCCGCGAGAAGGCGTGGGGACACGACGCGATCGACCAGGTGCTCGTGTGGATGTTCACGCTCGACGGCGTGCCCCTGCTCTTCACCGGCAACGAGATCGCCGACGCCGACGAACGGCACTCCATGTTCGGCAAGACGCCGATGGACTGGTCGCAGCTCGCGCGCGAGCCGGGCAAGTCGCGGCACGCCTTCGTGAAGCGTCTCGCCGTGCTTCGCCGCGAACATCCGGCGTTCACCGACGTCAACGGTTCGGACGGCCTCACCTGGCTCGACACGACGGCGGAGGATGCGGTCACCGCCTTCGTGCGCCGGAACGGGCGCGAAACGATTCTCGTGGTCCAGAACTGGACGCGCAAACCCGTGAAATGTACGGTGTCGTTCGCCGTGTCGAAGCGTGCAACCGCCTCGTACCTCGCCCCGGACGAGACCGACCGCGACGTAAAAGGCACAATCGCCGCCGAACCGCTTTTCGTCCGGGACGCTTCCTATTCGCCTGACGGCGGCTTCACGATCGGGCCGCTCGGCTGGTGGATCTCGAAAGTGGACGCGCCCGCCGCCTGCGCCTTTCCGGCGGCGCAGGGCGTGCTCCGGCGGTTTGCGGGAGAGGGCGTGGCGGAGAAGTTTGTCTTTGCGCGCATGGAAGCCTCTGAGCCGCAGGCGGAGATCGCCGCGCGCGACGGGAAGATTCTCATCCGCGCCACGGACGAGAACCGCGCGGCGGCGGCCGTGGGGCGTTACATCCGCGAAGTCGCGAAGGGGCACTGGAGCCGGAGCGGCAACCGCGTGCCGACGGCCTGGCCGCTGCCGGAGAAGCCGATCAAGGTCAAGGCCGTCCTGCCACATCTGCACGCCTACAACTACTGCGTGTTCACCTATTCCTTCGCGTTCTACGGCGAGGAGAAGTGGCGGGCGAACATCGACCGTCTCGCGCTTTCGGGTTTCACGTCCGCGCTCGTCCCGACCGGCAACATGAAGGTGTGGCAGCTCTTTCTGCGCGACGCGGGCTTCTCCGAAGCGCAGATCGCCGCGTTCATCCCCGACGAGACGGCGCAGTCGTGGACGAACTGCGGCGTGATGGAGGGCGTGGGCGCGCCGTTCCCGCCCGAACGCATCGACGAGGAGGCGCGTCTCGGACGCTGGGTCGTGAAGGAGATGCGCGCGCTCGGCATCGAGCCGATGCTGCAGGGCTTCACGGGACTCCTCCCCAACAGCTCCACGAACGTCCTGTGCGGGGCGAAGTGGCCGGACGCGCGGATCTACGACCAGGGACGCTGGGCGGGCGGCCTTAAGCGCCCCGTGCTGCTTGACGCGACGACGGACGCCTACGCGAAGTTGGCGAAGATGTGGTACAGGCGGCTCTACGAGGTGTACGGCATTTCCGATCCGCGCTACTTCGTGGGGAACCTCTTCAGCGAGGGCGGCGTGGCGAAGGGCGTGGATTGTCCGCGCATCGCGGCGGCGATGCAGCGCGAACAGCAGAAAGCCTCCCCGGGCGCGCTCTGGTGCATCAGTTGCTGGGGGGCGGCGCCGCGACAGGATTTGCTCAACGGCTTGAATCCCGATTTGACGCGTATCATCGTCCTTGACAGGAACATGGCGAACGGGGGCGTGTTCCCGCGCGGCTTCGGCAAGATCACCTGGCTGTGGGGCGAGCTCCTCAACTTCGGCGGAAACGAGGGGATGTACGGCGGCATGAACGCATTGCTCAATCTCGGCGGGCATTTGAAGGGGCCCAACGGCAAGACGTTGCGCGGCTACGCGCTGGAATCGGAAGGGCTTGATTCCAACCCCGTTTTCTACGACCTCTTCACCGACCTCTTCTTCTGTCCCGGCGCGCTCTCCCTTGACCAGTGGCTTGCTGGCTACGCCGAACGCCGTTACGGGATTCGCGATCCGCGCATCGCGGAAGCGCTTCCCATCCTCGCGCGTTCCATCTGGAACGTGAACCGCATGCAGGAGGGTTGTTCCGAGACCGTGTTCTGCGCGCGTCCGAAATGGGACGTGAAGAAGTCCTCGTCCTGGGCGACCCGCGAGAAGATGTACTACGATCCGCAGGAGGTGGAGAAGGCGGCGCGCCTCTATCTCGCCGTTGCGCAGGAGCGTCCGGAGCTGCTGAAGCTGCCGACTTTCCGTTTTGACTTCACCGATGTCTTCCGCCAGGTGCTGTCCGATCGCGGCGTCGCGCTCGTGCCGCGCCTGAAAGACGAGCCGGCGGCGCGTGCGGAGTTCCTCGCGCTCATCCGCAAGATGGATGCGCTTCTCGCCTGCACGGAGGCGTTTCGCCTTGATACGCACGAGGCACGGGCGAGGAAGCGGGCCGGCGAACGGGGCGTCCGGTCGTTGCGGCGGTTGTTTACCACGTGGATTGAGCGGCCGAACTCCAATCTCAACGATTATGCCCATCATCAGTTCGCAGGGCTTCTCTTCAACTACTATCTGAAGCGCTGGGAGACGTTCTTCGCCCATCCGGAGGATCCGGGCGCGGCGCTTGACGCGCTGGAGCGTGCCGCGCCGTCCGCAGTCTGGCCATCGCCTCCGAAAGACGGCGATCTCCTTGCCCTTGCGCAGGCCATTGCGCCATGAAAACGGAGCCGCCCCTGCGACTTGAAACCGATGCGGGGATGTGGTATCATACAGGCGTGTTGACCATTTCACTCAAGCCACAATCCGACAAGGAGAACGACAAGATGACCAAAGTGACAAAACGAGCCCGATTCGGGCGGGGGCGTAAGTTAGTGGCACTCCTTGTGGTTGGAATTGCCGTCGGCGCGTATGCGGACGGGGCGACGAGCCGCATCCGTCACATGGCGGACACTTACCTGCAAAGTGACGGCACGCAGATCATCGACACCGGCTTCATCGCCTCCACGAATATGCGCGTGGAGGTTGTCTTCACGCCGCTGGAAAGACAATATTCGACGTACACGCGGTACGTGTGGGGTTCCAATGCAAGCGGCGACCCTGTAAAGTTGCGGTGCAGCACTTATGTCCAGTGCAACGACGCTACCAAGATGAATGGCGCAGTCTCGTTTATCACCGGCGCATCGACCAACACCAACTGGCAGGGTGGTTCTTCTCCGTCGACACGCGCGCGCTACAAGGCCGTCTTTGATTACAGAAACCGGGTGATCGAAATGTGGTCGGGGGATACAAAGGTGTATAATGCGACTCCCAACGATCCTGGTTTCGAGACGGACAATTGTTCACTGGTGATCTTCGGCGCCCGCCAGCAAGCAGCGGCAACGCCGACCCCCTCTTTCAAAGGACGGGTCTACTCGTTCGTCGTCTATGACAAGGGCGTTCTCGTCCGCGACATGATTCCCTACGGGCGCGGGGCCGTCACGGGGCTGCTTGACCGCTGTTCGGGCAAGGTGTACACCAAGACGCGCGGGAACGCTTTCGTCCTCGGCACGGACGACGGCTACGTCAGGAGCGATCGCGCGCAGCGGAGCGGACAGTATGTCAACACCGGCTGGTGCATGACGCCGCAGACAAAGATCGAGGTGGATTTCTCCATGCTTGAGCTCAGTACGACATGGCAGTGCGTCTTCGGCTCGCTCAAAGGGACGGGACATCTGTGCGCGCTTGTCTTAGACGGCAGCAAGAAGTTCTCGTGGGCCGTCGCAGACAATGACGCCTACAGCTGGACGTCGACTGGCATTGCGGGGGACAGTGCCCGCCGCACGTTCACGCTCGACCTCCCAAACGCAACGGTGACGCTTGCGACCGCTGCGGGTACGGAATATACGGGAACGATCGACGCGGTTCCAACGGTGACGGCCACCGCCCCGCTGGTTCTGTTCGGCAGAACCCAAACCAACACGACGGGTGTCGTGACCTATGGCGGACAGTCGTCGGCACGCATCTACGGCGTGAGAATATGGAACAACGGTACGCTCGTGCGGAACTACATGCCGCGCATCGTGGACAACGAGGAGGGGCTGTACGACACGGTGAACGACACGCTGAACAGCGCCGACCTGTCGGGGAACAGCAGCACCGGCAAGTTCCGTCTCACGGCCGGCGGCGATATCGAATGCGCGGCAGGTGTCGGGACCGTGGCGGCCAACGCGGACGCCTACTTGCAGGGCACGAAAAGCCAAGGCATCCAGACGGACTACTACACCTCGCGCAAATCGCGGCTTGAGATCGACTTCGGCATCTCCGCGTATGAGGGTACCGAGTATTTTTTTGGCGCGGTGGATACGACGCGAGGGAACACAAATAACGTGGGCATGTACTACCAGAAGGGTAGCACCGGCGCCCGCAACATCCAATTCCGCTACTGGAAGGGAACTACGACGGATTGGCCGAATGCCGGCGAGAACTCGGCTAGTCCTGTGCGCTACAAGGCGGTGATGGACTTGACCCAAGCGAAGGGATTCTTGTACAAGACGGGCGAGCTGAAGAAGACGATCACCTTGAATCTGCCGAGCGGGAGTTTCCTGAACACCGCGCCGTTGCGAATCATGTCCACGCAGTCCGACAACGGCAACTGCGGCTACGGGCGGCTCTACTCGTTCAAGATCTTTGACGACGGCGTGCTCGTGCACCACTACATGCCGTGCGTGGAGAACGGCGTGGCGGGCGTGTGGGACAGCGTCGGCAAGCAGTTCCTCGGCAACTACAGGACGACGGACGGGAAGGGCTTCGAGCTTCACGGCGCGGGCGTGGATGGTGGCGGCATGGTCTTCACGGAGCAGCCGCAGGGGTGTCGCCTCTCGCGCGGACACACGGCTACGCTGACGGCGTTCGCGCCCGGCGCGGCGGGCTACCAGTGGCTGAAGAACGGCCAGATCGTGGAGGGCGCGACGGAACGGACGCTGGAGGTGTCGTATGGCGCGTCCGGAACGACAGATACTTATCAGTGTGTCTCTTATTACGACATCTTAGGTTACGGTGCCTCTGTCGAGGCGCAGATCGAGAACCTGCCCAGCGGCACTGTGATGATTTTGCGTTAGGAAAGGCTACAGAGATGATGAAAGAGAAAAGTCTGGTTGTCGTTTCCACGACCTGCCTTCTGGCGGGCGTGGCGTTGGGAGTTGTCACCGTAACGCCGGAGGCGAAGTGGTCGTACTCAGGCGACACGCCGGGCGTGTTCGCTGAAGCGTTCACGAACGCCGTGGAGGTTAACGCGAAGGTGGGCGTGGTGTACGACGTTGCGACGGAGGCCACGATCTCCGGAAAAATGACTTCGGACTACGGCGGCTTCGTGAAGATCGGCCCAGGTGCCCTGACGCTCGCGGGCGAAAACAAACTCGGAGTGTCCTTGTCGGGCTCGGAGAACTGCGGCAACGACACGCACGGCATCTTCGCGCTCGATGCGACGGGCAATCACGCCACGGCCGGATTTTCCCAGTTCACCGTGCTGGACGGCACGCTGGCCGTCACGAACAAGACCACCACGACGAAGCAGACCGGCGGATACGGAATCATGGGCGGATTCACCGCAGCCGTGGGCGAGACGGAAAAGGACGTGACGATCGACATCCGCAACGGCGGCAAAATATCGCAGGCCCTCATCTCCCTTCTCGGCGCCCGGCACGGGTTCGTCAACAACACCGCGCCGGACAAGCCCGCGCTCGCCTTGCTGCGCATCCACCCCGGCGGCAACTACACCCAAACTGGCGGCAAGGCGTTCCGCTTCGGCGGCAACCAAGACAACCCAGGCACGTCGACGTGGGGCAAGTTCCATTCCGACATCCGCCTCGAAGTCCTCGGCGGCACGTTCACCGCCGGCGACAGCTACGCCGGCTTCGACGTGGCGCAGTATGACGGCCAGACGTCCTCGATCACCGTGACCGGCGGCGGCTTGTTCCGGGACTATCTGTTCATGACGGGGACCGGAACGTCCGCCAACGGGGCCGTCTCGCCGCTGACGATAGATGTATCCGGCGCCAATTCCCAGTTCCTGGTGCAGTATTTCGAAGTCAACAACCAGCAGAAGAGCGGCCCCGTGACAACTCTGTGCGTCCGGGACGGCGCGATCTTCAAGTGCGACCAGATGACCGTGAAGAACAACGGCGCCATCCACATATTCTTGGACGACGCGACGGTCTCCACTTATGCGATCCTCAATACGCACATTGCCACGGACAGGAAGGTCGTGTTCCCGGCCGATGTCACGTCGCTTACGCTCGGTGCGGGCGGCGCCACACTCATCTCGACAGGAACGGCGACGAACCCCGCGTCGAACAAGGTGAAACTGCCCATCACCGCCGTGTTCGCCAAGGGCTTCGCGCCGTCTCCCGACTTGCCGCAGGGCACGCCGGACGGCGGCCTGACGCTGCAAGGTGGCAGCGTCTCCAACGTCATCGAATTGGCCGGCGCCAACACGTATGCCGGACCGACCATGCTCGAGAGCGGCATCCTCACGCTTTCCGGCGACGGCACGATTCCCGCCGTCAGCGCGTTCACCCAGACGGGCGGCACGCTCTTCGCGAACACGAAGGACATCACCCTCGGCGACGCAGAATTCCTTATTGGCTCCACGATCCGCCTCGCGGCCGGGCGCAGGCTTGTTGTAAACGGACAACTTTCTGTTTCGCCCGGTTCCTGTGTCGAATTCCTGGACGCGAACGGCAACGAGATCGACGACTCGTTCGTCAATTTCCCATTCATCACCGTCCCGGCGGCGAACGCGGCCGCGCTGTCGGACGCCTTCGTTCCGTCTCGCACCTCCTCGGGGCTGCGCCTTGCGTCGAAGTCCGTCACGCTCGACCCCGGCGGCGAGACGGCCACGCTGTACGTTTCGTATACGGAAGGGGCGGCGGACGTGTCCGACATCTGGACGGGCGCGGCGGCCGATCCGCGCGCATCGCTCGACGGCAACTGGAAGAGCGGCACAGCGCCGTCGCTCGTCGGCGGCGGACTGCAGGCCACGTTCGCGGAAGGCGGGACGCGGGCCGTGTTCGCAGGCGCAGCCGATCTGCGCGGCATTGCGTTCGAAGGTGCCGACTTCGCGCTTGAAGGAGAGCCGTCGTCGTTCTTGCGGCTCGGCGCGGGCGGCCTGTCGTTCGCCGCGCCCGGCGAGGGCGAGACGCCCTCGTACACCATCGGGCTGCCGTTCGTGTCGACAGACCAGCAGACCTGGACGATACCGGCAGGTACGGCCCTCAAGATCACGAACACCGTGGAGATGACCGGCGCGCTGTCCGTGTCGGGCGGGGGAGAAATCAACGTCGTCGGAAACGAATCCGCGTTCGCCAACGTCCAGCTGCAGGCAGGCGTGAAGGCGGTGATCTCCGGACGCATCCGGAACACGGACCACGCCGTCTCCCCGAGCAACTCCGGCGAGGCGGGCAAGAACACGTTCCTCTTCTACGGAGCCCCCGACGGCAACACCAGGACCGTGATCAGCAACGCGGTGGTGGAGAAGAGCGCCTATCTCAAAGGCGGCAAGATGGGCGAATGCGCGTTCCGCGTGCCGGCGGATTGCACCTGCACCTTCAAGGGCGGATTCTATGCGACAAGCCCCTGGAAGTACATCTCCGTCGGCGGGGGCGGGGAGTGCGTGTTTGAAAACGGCGCCACCTTTGATTGGACTATCAAGTTCTGGGGGAACGGCAGACACGTTTTTCTGAACAAGCCCATCTACTGTGGCGCCAACTTCGACCTGGGCGCCAATACGGTGCTGAGGATGGAGTGCAGCGGCAGCCGTTGTGTCACCGCGATGTACGCCGAGGGCGCCGGCCGGCTGGAGCTCCCTGTCGACAACGCGTTCCAGAACACGCCCCTCCACCTTGACAACGTGGCCAGCACCATCGACTTCTACGGCACGCGGCAGCCGTTCACGTACGTGCTGTGCAAAGGCGCGAATCCCACCCTGACCGGCACGGCCGGATCGGTCCTGGAGATCACGCGGGGCGCGGCGGCGGGGGCGTCCGTCATCGGAAGCACAAACATCAACTGCAAGGTGGAGGGGAGCCTCGGCATCAGCATGACGGGAACGGGGCTGCTGCGACTGAAGAGCCAGGACTTCGCGTCGGCGGGCGACATCTCGGTAACCCAAGGCACGCTCGAGTTCGCGAGCGACGCCAGCTGGCTGAACGGCACGAACGTGACGGTGGGCGGCACGGGCGTGCTGAAGATCGGCAAGGCCGAGACGTTCAACGGGGAGTTCGCCGTGATCCGCTTTGCGGACGCGGGCAAGATCTCGGTGCCGGAAGGCATGACGCAGGTGTTCGCGGACGGCTGGGACGGCTCGACCCATCTCAAGCCCGGCACCCGGTACACGTCGGCGAACCTCCCGGATCACATCGCGCCCGGCGGCGCGATCCGCATCGCCGGCGACGGCACGATGATCCTCTTCAGGTAGTTGTGGAGAAAAATATGAAAAAGACGATCGATTGTGTGGCTGCTGCGCTGTTGACCAGCGCCCTGCCGGTGGCGGCGGCCACGTTTCCGCTGGAATGGAACGCGACGTACGACACATCCGTTCCGCGCGAAGTCGAGATCCTGCCCGGGAAACTGGTCGGGATGGGCCTCATGCGCGAAAGCGACGGGTTCAAGGTACGAGCCGACGGCAAGCCGCTCGCCGTGAAGGCGTTGAACGGAAAGGAGCCGGGGTCGGTGCGGCTCCGGTTTACGGTGCCGCAGGGCACGCAGGCGCTGGCGTGCGAAACGTGCACGGATGGCGCGAAGGCGGGGGCCTCTGACGGTGGCCTATTCGCCGGGGCGTTGTCGGGCCCGGCCGGCTGGCAGTTTAAGGGCGGAACGATAGAGAAGACACAAAAGGGCCTTCTTTTGAAGGGCACGAAAAACAGGTCCTACGCCACCTTCGAAGTTCCGGTTCCGGAGTCGCTGGCGGGCAAGGGCGTGGTGCAGGAGATCGAGGTCACAAGCCGCGCGAAGCTCGTTTGGGGCGGCGTCGTGAAGATCGAGCAGCTGGACGGCAACGGGACCGTGCTGCCGGAGACTCTCTGCGACATTCGCTGGACGTCGCACATGCGCCCGCCCGAGAAGACGGCCCTGTACGTGGACGAGGGGCACGTGCACCCGCGCGCGAAGCGGCTGCGGGCGTCGTTCGAGCTGCGTCCGCTCACGACGGCGTTCGACGATTACGGACGTCCGATCAAGGACAAGTCGATCTTGTTGCCGGCGCTGGAGGTCTCGCGTATCGAGGTTCGCGCGGCCGAGCCGTTGCCGTTCCCGAAATGGAACGACGAGTTCTTCGCGCCGGGTGTGAGCGGGCGCGCGGGCGACTTCGCCTTGCGGAGCGGCGGGCCGGACAGCATCGGGTTCTTCCACCAGGCGACGACGCGCGCCGGCTGGACGCAGGGGTACCAGTTCCGAGACGAACGCGACCGCGCGCTGCCGTCCGGAGACGGCACCATTGAGGCGTGGTTCCGTCCCGATGTGAGCGACAAGGGCAACGTGCCGCTGTTCCAGTTGCACCAGGGCATCCGCACGCGCATGCTCAAGAAAGAGGGCATGGGCGAGGCCTTGGGTCTGTACTACGATGCGGGAAAGAAGAAGCTCTCGTTCTCGATCAAGGACTGGCAACGGCACGCGTACAAGGGGGATGTGAAGGGCGTGGAGATCCCCGTCGGGAAATGGACGCACGTGGCCGTGGCGTGGCGGTGCGGCGGAACTGCGGAGGTTTTCGTGGGCGGACGAAAAGTGTTGTCCCTGCCCATCCCCGAATTCGAGGCCGTTCCACTGCAGGATAAATCCCTCAACGAGGCGAACGACCTCTGGGCGCAGCAGCTGTTCGTGGGATGCACGCACCACGCCACGCGCGGGAAGGACGGATTCGGGAAGGACGCGTACTTCGACGGGGCGATCGATCTCGTCCGCGCGTCTTCCGTGGTCCGGTATTCGGACGACTTTGCGCCGCCCGTGGCGTTGGCGGCGGACGCGGATACGCGGTCGCTGTTCGCGTTCGACAGGACGTTCGACGGCGTGTGCGGCGGCGGGTTCGGCTTCGTGCCGGCGAGCATCTCCGCGCGGCGCGACCGAGTCTCGCACCGCCTGTGCGGCGGATGGTACCGTCCGGAGGAGAACCTCCCGTCGAACGATCCCTTCAGGGTGCTGGACACGCTTAACTATCCCGTCATGCCGCGCGTCGACGAGTATCTGGCATCACGGAAGTCCGAGTCGGCGAGCTTCACGGTGAAGGCCGGTGACGAGATGAAGGTGGCGAGTCCGACGGACCTGTACATGGACTACGTGGAGATCGAGAACCTGTCGCAGACCGAGGCGCTCCTCTATCCGATCGCCGTCCGCAGGGGCGCGCTCGACCCGCGCAGCTTCGGCGACCTGCGCGATTCGCTCGGCGGCGAGGGTCTGATGGACAAGGGAAAGGTCAACCGCGTGTTCCAGTACGCCATCTCCGCGAGCGACTACTTCATGAACCATCAGGCCGACTTCGCGCCGGGTTCGGACTCGCCGCGGCCGGCGATTTCCGAGGCGATGATCATGCTCAACTCGTACTGCGGCTTCGAGTGCGGTCCGCTGAACAACCTGACCCTGAACATGCTCGCCTGCGTGGCGGGGTGTCCGACGACGCCGACGGGCGGGTACGGCCATGCGTTCGAGCAGGTGTTCTTCGACGGCAAGAACCACATCTACGACCTGTCGGCGCAGAAGTTCTTTCCGTCCTTCGACAACGAGACGTCCGTGTACCTCGGCGAGGCGGCCAACCAGCCCGGAGTCTTCAACCGTGTCAAGGGAAGTTGCGGACACTTCATCCGCCAGGGTTCGCGCGGCTCCTCGGTGGGAGCTCCTGACTATCAGGAGAAGGTCGCGATGATCCTCAACCCGGGCGAGCGGTTCCGCGTGTGGACCGGCAACGACGGCCAGTTCAACAACCTCACGAAGTGGCACGCCACCGGCACGTACTATCCGCTGCTGGAGGCCAATCCGGCCAAGGAGAACTTCGACTACGCCGACGTCGTGGGGGCCAAGAAGGGCACGAAGTGGGTCCTGCGCAGAGACCGCGTGTTCCCGCACTACTCCACCGGCGTCTTGTCGTTCGACGGCTGCCCGACGCGCGGCAATCCCGCGTTCGAGGCGGTCGGCGCGGATTCGTTCTGCTACCGGGTGCGGAGCTGCTACCCGATCACGCTCGGCGTCTACGAGGCGCGGCTGGCGGATGGCCGCGCGGCGGAGCTGGAGCTTTCAACTGACGGCGGCAAGACCTTCTCGTCCGTTCCGATGCGCAACGGGCGCGCGACGCTCCAGTACCGGGTCAAGGCCCGCCACGACTACCTTGTGCGCGTGAAGGCGACCATCGGGACAGTGGCGCGCTTCACGGCCCGGACCGAATGCGAGGTCAACCCGCGCACGTATCCCGGCTGGCTGAAGGGCGGCGGAGACGGCGTCGTGTTCAAGGCGGAGAACGACGCCCCCGCGCGCGTCACCTTCGCGTGGCGGCGTGCGGCGCAGCCGATCGAGGTCAAGGGAGGTGCCTATTCCGGCACGCTTCCGGGATTTGAACGGCAACTCGTGGTGGTCAAGCCGGGCACAGCGGCGCGGTTCGCGGTTGCAGGAACGAGCGACGGCGCGACCGTGCGCGCGTTCGGTCCCGTGCGGGCCGACATGAGGGGGGGATGTCTGGAGATCGCGTCGGATCCGTGCGGCGGCGACTTGATTGCGCGTGGTGACGACCTGCCGGACCACGGTGCGACGGACACGGCCTTTGGCGCGGTGGAAATCGACGACGGCGGCGCGCAAAAGGCGCTCACGGTGCTCGTCTCGCCGGACGCCCGGCTGGCGACGGCGGAAAGCGTCGAGGTCTCGGGCGCGGCGGCAAAGGTTGCCGCAGACGCGTCGAGCGTGCAGGGACGCGTCATCTTCAAGAAGTCTGGGGATAAGGCGACATTCCGTTTCGCAACGCCGCTGCCGGCCGGTCGGTACGTGGTGCTGCCGCTGGTCCGTTATGGCGGACACGAGAAAAACGCGGCGTTCGTCATGATGCGCGATCCCGTCAAGGCCAAGAAAAAATGGAGCGTCGCCAAGTACATCAACGGGAACCTCGACTATTTCAAGGCGAACTACGCGCATCCGGGCGAGCGTGCCCGCTGGAAATGGGATTCGGCCATGCGCGGCGATATCCAGTCGAGCTACAACGGATGGATGTATCGGGTGTTCGACCTCCCGAAGACGGACACGCTGGAGTTCTTCGTGGAAGACGATCCTGGAAGCGGGGTGGAGATGGCCGCCGTGCTGGTGGTACCGGATCCGGACCTGGAGCTCCGCCTCGACATGCGCAAGCTTCTCTCGGGCCTCAACTGCGATCCTGTCCGTATCAACTTTTTCGAAAAGTGATTTTGACATGACAAACATTTCGAGGCGGTGTTTTATCGGCGGCGCGGTGACATTCGGCGCATCGGCGGCGATTGATGCCGCAGAGCCGGAATCGGCGAATCCGTTCCGGGCCGAGGACTATGCGGCCCTTCGGAAGGAACTGCGCGCGTTCTATCCCGACGAGTGCCACGGCAAGTGCAAGGATCCCGCTTTCGACGAAAGCGATCGCGCGATCCGCGCGGACCTGCGGGCCTATGCGGCGGCGCATCCCGACTACGACGCGCTCGACATTCGCCGCGAATCCTACCGTGCGATGCGGAAGCACTTCCGTCCGTTCCTCTTCTCGGAGAGTCCGTTCTACTTCGAGGCCGGCGTGAACGGCGGATGGGTGATGGGCATCATGCCCGCGCGCGAGGTGAACAACCTCTGCCGCCGCTTCTACCGCGAGAAGGGGCTTGTGCCGGACGAGGCGTTCGCGCGTCAGCGCGAACGGCACCGCCAGCGCTACTCGCTCTGCTGCGGGCCGCTCGTGGACGACATGCACCACGTGCCGGCGTTCCACACGGTCTTCACGAAGGGCTTCAAGGGCGTGCGCGAGGAGACGGCGGCGGCGCTCGCGTCATGCCCGAAGGACGATCCGCTCGGACGCAAGGAGCTTGAGACGGCGCTGGAGGGCCTCGACACCATCCGCGTGCTCCAACTCAAGTTCGCCGAGGCGGCTGAGAAGCGGCTTGCGGAGGGCGGACGTTCTGAGCGTGAGCGCAAGTGGCTGGAGCGGATCGTGGAAAGCGCGCGGCGCTGCCCGTGGGAACCGCCGCGCACGTTCTTCGAGGGGCTGAACTTCCTCTGGTTCATGCGCGAGATTCCATCGTACGTGGACGGACTTGCCAGCTACTCGCTGGGGCGGCCCGACGCCTGGTTGATCGGTCTCTACCGTCAGGACCTCGCGAACGGCACGCTCACGGAGGACGAGGCGCGCGACTTGGTGGCGCGCTGGCTGATCATCTCGGACGAGCATCTCGACACTCATCGCACGATCGACGCCGGCGCCGACCAGGAGGCGGAGATGCCCGTGACGCTCGGCGGCTGCGACACGGACGGCAAGCCGGTCTGGAACGAGCTGACGCGGATGTTCCTCGACGCGCACATCGGCTGCGACTGCGTGTTCCCGAAGCTCCACGTGCGGTTCGGCGCGCAGTCGCCCGAGGAGTACCTTGCGAAGATCGGCGACATGGTGGTCAAGGGGCATTGCGTGTTCGCGATGTTCAACGACGACGTCACCATTGGCGGCTTCGTGGGACACGGCATTCCCCTAGAACGCGCGGGCGACTACGTCTGCTGCGGCTGCTGGGACGGGAACGTCGACTCGGTAACGGACGTGGACGCGGCGAACTACATGTCGCCCCTGCGCGTGCTGGAGGCGATGATCCACCGTGATCCGGAGGCGGAGCGGCGGGCGGACGTGCGGTTCGACCCCATCGATGGCGCCCGGTCGTTCGAGGAGGTCAAGCGCGTCTTCCTCGCGAACTTCATGCGGTTCTTCCGCGACACGGTCTCCGACTACACGCGCTACGGCCGGTCGGCGGCGCACGTGTTCCCACATCCCGCCTATTCCGCATGCCTGGAGGGGTGCCTCGCGCGCCGGCGCGACACGACCGACGGCGGCGCGCGGTTCCACCCGCGCGTGATGACGCTCGCGTTCACGGCGAACGTGGTCGATTCCCTCTGCGCGATTGACAAGGTCTGCTTCAGGGACAAGTCCGCCACGTTGCCCGAGTTCCTCGACGCCGTGCGGTCGAACTGGAAGGGTCCGCGCGGCGAGGAGTTGCGCCTGCGCGCTCTCGACGCGCCGTACTGGGGCGACAACTCGCCGGAGTCGAACGGCCTCATGCGGTGGCTGTTCGAGTCGGTCGCGCGCGACCTGGACGGTCTCCAGAACGAGCACGGCTCCCCGTTCGTGCTGGCTGCGTGGATCTACCGCGAGTTCCTGTTCTGGGGCATGAACACGAAGGCGACGCCGGACGGACGCCATGACGGCGACCGGCTCGCCCAGGGATTCGCGCCGAGCGAGTACCGCTGCAAGGAAGGCGCCACCGCCGTCATCAACGCCATCGGCACCATCCCGCACGAGCTGCTCTACGCCTCCAATGCGAACCTGACGTTCGACAAGCTGGGCATGACGCCGACGCTCTTCGCCGCGATCTTCCGCGTGTTCGCATCGAAGCGCGCTCATCTCCTGCAGCCCAACTGCAATTCGGTGGAGGAACTGCTGGACGCGCAGGCGCATCCCGAACGCCACCAGAACTTGATGGTGAAGGTGTGCGGATTCTCCGCACGCTTCGTCTCGCTCTCGAAGCGGTTCCAGGACGAAGTCATTGCGCGGCATAGGCTGCGGTAGAGGAGAGAGGACAAAAGACAGAGGACAAAAGACAAAGGCTTGGTGGCTGTAAGGCGCAATTGCGTCATCCTGCCTGACTCTCAGCCCTCTGTCCTAAATCCTCAGTCCTCTGTCTTCTGTCCTCTGTCCTCAACAACAGGAAGCATTTTCCCCAGCTGCGCGCTTGAAAGCGGCGGCGGGATATGGTATTCTTTGAGCCATGAAAGGTATAATCCACACCAAAACGCATCATGCTGGCAAGGCGCACATGCGGTTCATGGCGGCGCTTGCCCTTGCCGTGGCGGCGTCTGCGCTTTTTGCGGCGCCAAGCGAGCCTTATGTCTGTTACAAGCCCGATACGGGCAAAAGCATCTATCCGTGGGATCACGCCGCCAAGTGGTTCGATTCGACTGGCAGCGTACCAACGATCAATCGCGTTCCGACGACAAACGACTACGTGTTCCTGTATTCAAGCAAGAACGACGTCAGTGGAAGCGGCAAGCCGATGGTCGTCACGAACGGCGTCCATGCGGAGACCGGGGGCCTTGAAATCTGCGACAAGTCGAATGGACAGGCCTTTTTGATCGGCATTACGATCCAGGACGGCGGAACGATGACGAACGCGGGAGTCGTGCGCGTCGGCAACAGCGGTAGCGGAAAGACCGGCGGCGGCCACCTCACGGTCGAATCGGGCGGCGTGTGGGCGGCGAACAGTGTTTTCATGCTCGGCTCTTCGAGCGGGACAAGCTGGCTGAACGTCAAACCGGGCGGTAGCTTCTCATGTGCGGAAGAGTTCCGCGTCGGCCTTCAGTCCGGTGGTTCGGGCATCGTAACGAACGAAGGCACGATGTCCGTGTACGACATTTTCCCGGGCCAAAGCGGAACGGGCATCGTCGTCAATAAGGGCAACCTGACCATCGCCCGCAAGCTCACGATAGGTCGCTACGCGAATTCGTTCGGGCATGTCATTCTGGAAAGCGGCAGCAGGATCGAGAAGCAAGGCAGTTCCAATCCTGTCTATATTGGATTCGCCAACCAGTCGACCGGCATCCTTGAATGCCGGTCCGACCTCAAGTTTGCCAGTTCGACCGGGATCAGCGTTGCCAACGGCACCAATTCGACGGGACGGCTCGTCATCGGCGAGGGCGCCGTCGTGAGCAACGCAAGTTCGATTTCGATCGGCGCGAAGCCGCTCTCATGCGGTTCCGTGGAATTGCATGGCGGCGCGCTCTATGTGAGGGGCGATAACAGCGGACACCGGGTGATACTTGGTTTGGATGGCGAAACCACGACGGGCCGCATATCGGGGTGGGGATCGGTGAGAAAGGTGGACAGCACGCTGCGCATCAGGTTCTTCGGGCAGGTTATCGCCGACGGCGAAGGCGAGGCGCGCGATCTCAACATGGCCTCGTTCAGGACGGTCGGCACGAACAATACGGAGAATCTGAACGGTTGCGGGACGAACGGGTGGTTTGCCGTGAACAAGGGGCGGCTCATCTATCCCCGCGCGCAAAACTGCAGCGGCGCTTCCCATCCCACAATAGGCGACTATCCGAACCGCGCAGAACCGACTGTAATGAACAGTTTCCGCTACACGCTCGACAAGCCACGCCCAGAGGGGACGTACTACAACTTCGCGGAACTCTACGCGCCCGACCGGGAGGACGTCCCGCGCGGTTTGCCGGTCCGCGGGCGGGATGTTGTTGCCGGCGTGTGGCGGTTCGGCCTTTCAAGCGCGTCGGGGGCGGACATCGATCCGGAGCCGATCGTGTTCACGGGCATGAGCCTCACGTTCCGCTACGACTGGCGGGAGATGCGCGAGGGACAGACGGTCGTGGTCTACCGCCATGACGGTACCGAGAACGGAACCTGGACGCGCGTGAGTCGGCGAATGGAGATATCCTCCACGGAAAACACGATCACGACGGACAAGTTCGACCCGTCTTCCGCAACCTGGAACGCGGGCTGGTTCGCCGTGGTCGCCCAGAATTACGGCGGGACGACCGTCCTCTTCCGGTAGAGAAGGAAAGTCAGATGAACAGAAAAGTCGAGTTGGTTGCGGCGTGCTGCGCGGCGCTGTCGATTGGCTACGCGGATCGGGTGAACCCGCCGCGGGAAATGATCGCGCCGGACTTCCGGCATTGCGTGACGCAACGCGCGTTCACGGGAATCCCCAGCCTGGCGATCGCGCCGAACGGCCGCCTCTGGGCGACGTGGTACGCGGGGCCCAGTCCGGCGGAGGACGACAACAACTACTGCGTCCTCTCCACGAGCGATGACGACGGACGCACCTGGCGCGAGGTGTTCGTGGCCGATCCGGACGGCATGGGCATCCGACGTACCTTCGATCCCGAGGTGTGGGTCTCGCCCGACGGCAAGCTGCGCTGGTTCTGGGCGGACCGTACCGGTGGCGCACAGGAAACCGCCGGCACCTGGATGATGACGTTCCCCGACGCGAACGTCGTGCCGGACGCGCCGACGCCGCCGGCCTGCGTGGCGGATGGCGTGATGATGTGCAAGCCGCTCGTCCTTTCGGACGGCACCTGGCTCCTGCCGAACAGCAACTGGCACGAGGAGAAGAGCGCGGGCGTGACGGCCTCTACAGACAAAGGAGCGAGCTGGAGCTTCCGCGGCGGCGCGACGGGTCCGAAGCACGACCGCACCGCCGACGAGCACAACATCGTGGAGAAGAAGAACGGCGACCTGTGGGTTTTGACCCGCACGCTCTCAGGGATCCGCGAGGCAGTCTCACACGACAAGGGCGTCACCTGGTCGCCGCTCGAACCGTCGAAGATCAAACATACGCCGAGCCGGTTCTTCGTGCGCCGTCTCCAATCCGGGAATTTGATCCTGGTGAAGCACGGGCCGGTCGACAAGGACGTCGGGCGCACGCAGCTGACGGCCTACATCTCCCGCGACGACGGCGCGACGTGGGAGGGCGGGCTACTGCTCGACGAGCGCTCCGGCGCCGCGTATCCCGACGGCGACCAGCGTTCCGACGGCCTGATCTACATCACGTACGATCTCAACCGTACCAGCGCACGGGAAATCCTCTTCGCCACGTTCACGGAAGAGGACGTGCTGAAGGGGAAGGACGTTTCCGGCAAGGTGCGCCTGCGGCAGATCGTGAGCAAGGCGTCCGGGCGTCCGCTTCTTCCGGCGAAGGTGTTTCCGCCGGACGCCTACCACGGCGTGGACAACCGCGCGCACGTCGGCATCTCCTCGCTCGCCATCTCTCCGCGCACGGGGCGGATGTGGGCGACGTGGTATGGCGGCGTCACTCCGGCGGAAGACCACAACAACTACTGCGTGCTCTCCACGAGCGCAGATGGAGGCGAGACCTGGAAAGAGGTGCTCGTTGCTGATCCGGATGGAAAACGTCCTCGCCGGACATTTGATCCGGAGGTGTGGATTTCGCCCGACGGCAAGCTGCGCTGGACATGGGCGGACCGGGACGGCTCGGGGGCGGTCAATGACCAGCTCTGGATGCTCACGCTCGACTCAGAGACGGAACCGCCCGCGAAGTTGCCTGCGCCGCAGTATGTCGGGTGCGGCGTGATGATGTGCAAGCCCATCGTTCTCTCCGACGGCACCTGGCTCTTCCCGTTGGCGAAATGGCAGCAGGAGCAGAGTTCGAGCGTGTACGCCAGCGTTGACGGCGGACGCACCTTCTCGTTGCGCGGCGGCGCCTCGATGCCGCAGGTCGACCGGCTCTTCGACGAACATAATCTCGTAGAAAAGAAGAACGGCGACCTCTGGTGCTGGTCGCGTACGCGGACCGGAATCCGCGAGGCGATTTCCCATGACAAGGGCGCGACCTGGTCCCCGCTTGAATACGTGAAGGGCATCAAGCACACCTCCAGCCGCTTCTTCATCCGCCGTCTTCAGTCCGGGAACCTGATTCTGGTGAAGCACGGACCGCTGGACAAGGACGTTGGGCGCAAGCTGCTCACCGCCTACCTTTCGCGCGACGACGGCGCGACGTGGGAAGGGGGACTCATGCTGGATGAGCGGCCGAGCGTCTCCTATCCCGACGGACAGCAGACGGCTGACGGGACGATCTACATCACCTACGATTATGACCGTGTCCGCTCGCGCGAGGTCTACTTCTGCGTCTTCCGCGAGGAAGATATCCTTGCGGGCAAGGACGTCTCCGGGCAGGTGCGGATGCGCCGCCTCATCTCCAAGAGCCGTGGTTACCCGGCGGTCGGATTGCCCAAGCCGGCGGACAACCGCGACGGAGTGCCGCTTGTCGACAAAGGTAACGGCGCATGGAACGGCGAGGGGTTCGAAACCGTTCCGCTGCGCGCAGGCGCGCTCCTGTTTACGGACCGCCGCTATGCGGTGGCGGAAGGGCAGTTGCCTGCGGGATGGACGAACGTGCAATTCCTGCGCATTCCCCTTAACGGGCAAAAGACCGTCACCTGCGCGAAGTCGGGCGTGCTGGGCGTCCTGACGCCGATGCCGAACCGCAACCGGGATTCGTTGAAGAAATCGCTGGAGGCGCAGGGATTTCGCCGCGTGGCCTTGCCGGAGATTCGTCTTTTCGATCCGTTCAACGCGGGTAACCTCGTGACGCTCTTCCAGAAGGCGTGCACGGCGGGCGAAACGGTTACGGTCGGCAAGTGGGGCGTCCCCGTCTGGTTTGATTAGTTTGTCCTGCGGTTGCGGCGGGGCGAGCGTTGTGGTAGAATGTTGCCATGCCCAAGAATGAATGAGGAGAGGATATGGGAAGTCTGATAGGAGCTACAGTGTCTTGTCTCTGGCAGGCGGCGATTATCGTGGCCGACGTAATCGCTTACGGCGCAGGCGTCGCCGGCAGCGTTGGGACTTGACATGGACATCACGCGCAGAGGTTTCGTCGGTGCCGCGCTGGCGGCTGGGGTGTGGGGAGGGGCGCGCTCCCGCTTAGCCGCCGAGACGGCGGCTCCCCATATGGAGAGCCGCCATCTTGGCGGCGTCCCCAAACTGAAGTTCGGCGTCGTGAGCGACGTGCACGTGCGGCTCGCCGCCGACGGGCGCACGCTTGCCGCCGGCTATGAGACGGACACGCTCGAAAGGACGTTCGCGTATTTCCGCGACCAGGGCGTCGACGCCGTGATGATCGCGGGCGACATGGCCGATCTCGGGTTGACCCGCGAGCTCAAGGCCGTGGCAGAGGCCTGGTTCAAGGTGTTTCCGAACGACCGTGCGCCGGACGGCCGCAAGGTCGAGCGACTCTTCGTGTTCGGCAACCATGATGCGTTCGGCTTGAAGAACGGCGGGCGCGTGTTCAAGGACGCCAATGTCCTCGCGCGCGAGGCGATGCAGGCCGACCCGAAGAAGGCCTGGGCGGAATGCTTCAACGAGGAGTGGCAGCCGTACTACACGAAGAATGTCAAGGGATACGATTTCTTCTGCTCGCACTGGCAGCCCGGCATCTGGTGCAACGGGGTGGCGGAGACGGGATGCGCGGGTTGCATCGATGCGTTTCGCGACCAGATGAAGAGGTGCGATCCGTCGCGTCCGTTCTTCTATGTCCAGCACCCGCACCCGCGCGACACCGTGTACGGGAAATGCGCGTGGGGCATGGACGACGGTTCGGCGACGAAGCTGCTCTCCGCCTTCCCGCAGGCGATTGCGTTCTCGGGGCATTCGCACGAACCCCTTACGAACGAGAAGTCGATCTGGCGCGGCGCGTTCACGTCCGTGGGAACCGGTTCGCTGCGCTATCTTGCGGCCGACGCGCTTAGGAACTTCGAGTACACGGCCGGCTACGAGAACGGCCGGTGCAACGTCTACCTGCCGGGCGGCGTCCGGCGCGAGGACCGTCAGGCGTTCTACGCCGCCTACGATTCGCCGAAGATGATGTCGGTCGAGACGAACCGTCCG
>JAFRSR010000377.1 GCA_017427485.1 Kiritimatiellia bacterium | reverse complement strand
GCCACGCCCACGTGGCGGACGGCGCGCGGATGCTTCCGCCCGACGCGACGAGCCCGCAGGCGCGCGGCTGGCTGCCGGCGGGCAACCACGGCGCCGAGATCCGCTTCCCGATCGCCCCCGTGCCGGCGGGCAAGTACGCCGTGCTGTGCCTCAACCGCTTCGAGAGCCACCCGAAGGAAGACCCCAAGGGACAGGTGCGCATGCTCTGGGGCGACATGAAGTCGACCGACCTCGGCAGCGCGCGCAACTGGGCGTGCAACTACAAGAAGGCGAACTACGGCCGTCCCGGCGAGCGCGCCAACTTCAAGTGGGACTACGCCGACCATCCCGGCACGAGCCATCCCTACGCGAACATGCGCGTGGCGGACCTGCCGGCCGCCGACCGCGTGTCGTTCCGCTCCTGGCGCAACGGCGACGCGGTGGAGATCGCGGCCGTGTTGGTGGTGCCCGACCCCTCGATGGACCTCCGCTGCGAGCTCACGCGCGTCCTCTGCGGCCTCAACTGCGACCCCTGGCGCATGCAGTGAGCCCGATGGACGCGTGCCTGTCGGCGTTTGCGGAGAGGGCGGCGTTTTGGTATAATCTGAAACACCGCCGATTGGAGGCAGCGACATGAAGAAGATCAACACCTGCAGCAGCGACTTCTCGGATTTGCGCAAGGAGAACGTCATCTACGTGGACAAGACCGCGTACATGCGCCGCCTTGCCTCCGACGAGGAGAACAAGGTCGTGTTCATGTCGCGTCCGCGCCGGTTCGGCAAGTCGCTCACGGTCTCCGCGTTCAAGGCGCTCTTCCAGGGACGGCGCGAGCTCTTCCGAGGGCTGGACATCGAGCGGCTCGGCTGGAATTGGCAGACGCATCCCGTCATCCATTTCAGGTTCAGCGAAGCATCGACCGACAGCATCGAGCGGTTCGACAGTACGTTCTCCGACATCGTCAAGAATTCTTTGGCGGCGGCAGGATACGAATATGACGACAAGAAGGACTACTCCCTGAACTTCGCTAACGCGATCGAAGCGCTCCACGCGAAGTCTGTGAAGGACCACGAGGCCGATCCTGAGGGCAAGGGCGAGGGGGTGGTGATCCTGATCGACGAGTATGACGCGCCTGTGGGGCACGCCCTCGACGACATCCCCAAGGCCGAGGCGATCCGCGCGCGGATGTCCTCGCTCTACGCGCAGATGAAGGATCGCACCGGCTGCATCCGCTTCCTCTTCATGACCGGCATCTCGAAGTTCACGAAGCTTTCCGTGTTCTCGGCCCTGAGCAACATCCGCGACATGTCGCAGGAAGAACAATACGCGACGATGTTCGGCTACACGGAGGAGGAGTTGACCGCGAACTTCGAGGAGCATCTGCGCGAGCATGCGGCCATCATGGGCAAGTCCTACGAGGACTATCGTGCTGAGATGAAGCGGTGGTACAATGGCTTCCGGTTTTCGCCAGATGTTGAAACGACAGTCTACAATCCTATTTCCGTGGCCTATACGCTCGCCGCCAAGTCGAAATCGGGTTTCAAGGCGACGTGGGCGACGACGGGGCGTCCGTCGATGCTGATGAACTACCTGAAGCGCGAGGATCTACTCTCGATAGACTACGAAAAGATGTCTGGCGTTCCGGCGGCCGCATTTGACGTAGCCGATCTCAGGAATCTGACGGCTACGGCACTTCTTTTCCAGTCCGGTTACCTTACGGTCAAGGATTACGACGCGGACAGCGAGGACTACACGATCGGCGTTCCCGACGAGGAGGTGCGCCGTGACCTTGCCACGCTTATCGCCGGCGTCGCCGCAGGGGAAACGGACGTATGGGCCGCGAATCTCGGCAAGACGCTGCTGCACGCAAACTGGCCGAAGTTCTTCGTAGGCCTCAAGTCGCTCTACGCGCACCTGCCATACGGGCCCAAGGAGGACGATGTCCAGGAGTTTTCGTACGAGCGTATCCTCTACGCGCTTCTTGCGTCGCAGGGGGTCGAGGTCGTCTCGGAGGATCGGCAGTCGAACGGTCGCGCCGACATTGTGGCGAAGCACAAGAAGGGCATCTACGTCTTCGAGCTGAAGGTGGACGAACCGGTGGACAAGGCCTTCAAGCAGATTTGCGAGAAGAAGTACGCCGAGCCCTATCTTGCCGACGGCCGCCCGATTTGGCTCATCGGTCTCTCGTTCGACTCCCAGACGCGCTATCTCGTTGATTGCGCAGCCAAGGAATTTGGCGAAATCCATGGTTGAGCGCTTTCAGAGAACGACATGAACATGCATAAGATCCGCATCCTTGCAGGAGCGCTCGCGGGCGTTTTCTGCCTGTCGGCGCAGGCGTCGGAGGCGATCGCATGCGGGCCATTGGGCACGAACGGCGTCCACGACGTTTCCGGTTCGATTGTTCGGGTGAAGGTCGGCGACAGCTTGAATGCGGCCGTCGCACGTGCAAGAACGCTCCCGAAGCCCGTCACGTTGCGCTTGGAGCCGGGGGTGCATGAGCTTTCGGATACGCTTCGCCTCGGCCCCGAGGATTCTGGCCTCGTGTTCGAGTCGGCGTCTGGTGCGCAGGCAATCCTTTCGGGTGGGCGGCGCGTGGCCGGTTGGAGCAGAAATGGGGACGGGACCTGGCGCACGCAAGTCCACAAGGGGCGTCCGTTCCACCAGTTGACGGTCAACGGTGCGCGCGCTGCGCGCTGCCGCCATCCGAACACGGGCTGCTTCATGGCTGCTGGCGAGGAGATCCCGTTCGTGACGAACAGCGTGACGCCTTCAGCCGGGGGGCGCCGTCATCCTGCGCTGGTCTATGATCCGAAGGACATTGACTTCGCCGCGATTGCACGGCCGGACACGGCGGAGATCCGCGTGTTCCATTGGTGGGTTGACTCGCACCTGACGATTGGGCGCGTCGACGCCGTGTCGAACAAGGTCTGGTTCGCCCGTCCGGCGGACTATTACGTGGGCCTTCACCACAACACGAAGAAACCGGGTCTCTACTGCGTCGAGAACGTTCGGGAGTTTCTCGATGCGCCGGGCGAGTGGTATTGCGACCATAAGAGCGGAATCCTGGAATATCTGCCGCGGGCGGGCGAATGTCCGGGAGAGGGCGATTTCGCCGCCGTCGTTCCCACGTTGCGCGAACTGGTGACATTGACGAGCGCCCCCGTCAAGAAGAGGGAGTATGTCGCGGATGTCGTTTTTCGCGGAGTGGCCTTTCGCGATGCGGACGCCGGCTTGGAGCCTGGCGACATCAATTCGACCCAGGGATCTGCGAAGATCGGCGCGGCGCTGGTTCTTTCGGGGGCCAGGGGCGTGCGGTTCGAGCGCTGCACCTTTTCTGCCTTGGACGGCTTCGCGGTCAAGATCTTGGGCGGTTCGCGCGACGTGTCCTTCTCACGTTGCACGTTCAGGGATCTGGGCGCGGGAGCGGTGCAGGTTGACGGCGGCGACGAGCGCTCGCATCCGGCCGCGCGCACGCGCGGAGTTTCCGTCGAGGACTGCGAGATCGCGGATTACGGGCTTGACTGGGCCAGCGCGGTCGGCATCCTCATCAAGCACGCGGACGGCAACCGGATCGTTCACAACTGGATTCACGACGGGTTCTACACGGCCATCTCGGTCGGCTGGCGATGGGGCTACGGCGATTCCGTGGCGCGCGACAACTTGATTGAGGGCAATCGCATTGAGAGGATCGGGAAGGGCCTGCTGAACGACATGGGCGGCATCTATCTGCTTGGAAATGCGCCCGGCACGATCGTCCGCGGAAATGTGGTCCACGACGTCCGCAGCTGGACGTATGGCGGCCATGCGGTCTATTGCGACGAGGGAACGCAGGGCGTCCTCATCGAGAAGAACCTCCTCTACGACGCGCCGCATGTGTTCAACATTCATTACGGGCGACAGATCGTCTTTCGCAACAACATCGTGGCGTATGGACGCGACACGCTTTTCAACACCGGTGCAATTGAGCCGTTCGTGACCCTTTACTGCTACGGCAACATCTTCTATGCCGGTGCCAAGGGGCGCATCGTCCACCCCTGGGAGCGGATGACAGCCCCCACGCCGTACTCCTACAGGAACGCGGTGATTTCCAGGACGCCTAAAATGTCGATGCGAAGCGACCATGCCATTGCGGACTGGAATCTCTTCTATAAAGAGGGCGAGTCCCGCGAAAACGGCATGAAACGCCTTGTTGACGGCGGCATGAATGCACACTCGATCTGGGCGGAACCGGGTTTCGCAGATTCCGCGAAAGGCGATTTCACGCTGAAGCCGGATTCGCCGGCGCGCCTGATCGGGTTCGAGCCGTTCGACGCGCGGACGGCCGGCATTCGCGACAAGTAACTAGGGATTTGCAATCTTAAAACAGCAAAGAGAGGAATCTAATCAAATGAACATGACAAGGCGAGATTTCTGCTTGGCTGCTGCGGCGGCGAGTGTGTGCGGCGGTCGCGGGGCGACCGCCCTACCAGGGGACGGTAAAAAGCGCTGGTACCGCGGCATGCTGCACATGCACACGCACTGGTCGGACGGGCGCGCGCTGCCGGAGCAGGCCGTCGCCGCGTACAAGAACGCGGGCTACGACTTCATCTCCATCTCCGACCACAACCGCTTCCAGGACAATCCGGACAAGTGGATGGCCGTCGGGAACGGCAAGGAGAAGGGCTGGCCGACGAAGTTCAAGCGCAAGCGCTGCCTGCATCCTGCGCATCACACGGCCTGGACGCAGCCGTATAGTTGTTAGTGGTTAGTGATTAGTGGTTAGTTAGGAGGAAGGCGGTGAAGCGTTTACTTTTTTGGGCGGTGGTTGCTGTGAGTGCCGGGATCGCGTCGGCCGCGCATGTCGTGCGGACGGGGTCGATCGCCGAGGGCGGTTTCGGCGTGGCGACTGCCGAGACGCTGACGAAGGACGGCTGCGGCACGTTGCTGAATCTCTTCCACGGCAAGTGGACACCTGAGAAGGTGCGTGCCGTGGGGGCGCACTGTCGCACGTACGGCTGCACGTTCACGATGGACGAGATGTTCAACCGGTGGAGCGGCGACTGGAAGCCGGAGTACTCGCCCATTAAGGACGAGCTTCTTGCCGTGATTCGCGAATACGCCGACGTGTGCGAGGGCACGCAGCACTACAGCGAGTCCGGCGGGCTGATGTTCTACTGGCATCCGAAGAACGCGATGCACCGCGGGCAGCCGTCGCCCCGCATCGCGAAGGGCGGTCATTCGCTCGCGCAAGCCTACGCCGAGACGTGCGCCCAGACGCGCCGCGACCTCCAGCTGGCGAAGGACGCCGGTCTCCCCAGTCCGATCTTCTCCATCGAGTGCGCATTTGGCTTTTCGCCTTTCCTGCTGCGCGCGGGATACGACCGCGTCGACCTCGAGGTCGTCTACTCGGACGAACTGGAGCGTTCCTACGCCGGGGCCAAGACGGCGGCGGAGGCGTTCGGGCGTCCGAGCTTCGGCACGGACATGGCGATGGACTGGTACGGCGGGATGCAGAGCGACGGCCTGTGGGAGGCGCGCTGGCGCACCTCGCTCTACCACGCCTACGTGCGCGGCGCCGACCCGATCTACAACGAGCACGGGCTGATGAGCCTCAAGGCCCACGGACGCAAGTTCGAGCACGACGATCCCGTCACCCGCCGCTACCGCAAGGTGCTGGCCGACTTCACGTCCTGGTGCAAGACGCATCCGCGCGCGGACGGCTATCCCCTGGCGACTGTGGGCGCGATCCAGGGCCGCTTCGACGGCTATGTGGGAATCTTCCAGACGCATCTTTTCGGGCAACGCACGAACGACGCTTTCCGCGTGACCGAGGCGGACCGCACGGCGTGGCGTCTCTTCGACGGGCTCTACCGCCGACGCGGCTGGCAGGAGCGCGACAGCTGGGGCGAAGCCGACTATTCGGGCAACCCGCCTCTCGGCGCGGCGGGCATCCTGCCGTTCGACGCGTCCGCGAACGAGTTCGCGAAGTACAAGTTCCTCTTCTTCCTCGGGCGCAACGTGATGGATGCGGACCTCTACCGCAAGCTCGTCGAGTACGTCAGGGGCGGCGGCACGCTGATGCTGGCGGCGAGCCACCTGACCGTACAGGACGCCCCCGACGGTGCGTTCGTTCCGTACAACGGCGGCGACTGGTCGGAGCTCGTCGGCGTCAAGATGCGGAGCGGCAAGCCGTGGCATTTGCCGCATGGAATGAAGTTCGTGAAGAACCCCGGTCCGCACTGGAACTTCCAACCGCTCACGAACATGTGGGACCCGGATTTCATCGAAGGCGGGTTTGACATTCCGGCTCTCGAGACGACGACGGCTAAGCCGTTTATCGTGGAGTCGGACAATTTCATCGAGAAGAAGATGTTCGATTGCAAGGGCATCGGCTTCGTGAACGAGATCGGGAAGGGGCGCGTCGTCTTTCTTGCGTCGCTCGATTCACCGGGGGCGTTCGGCGTCCGCAAGCTCTACTCCTTCCTGCTGGCGAAGGCGATGGAGGCCGTGGGCGCGGACACGTGGCCGAAGGTCGAGTGCAGCGACACCGTGCGCTGGAGCGTCTACCCTGACGGCACGATCTACCTGCTCAACACGGAAGCGCATCTTTCCCAGGACGTGGTCGTCGAGCGTTCCAAAGGCGCCGCGCGCGAAACGATGCGCCTGGGCCCCGGAGAGCTGAAACCGTTGCCACCGCCATCCGCTGCGGACATAACCATGGAAAGGAAAGCAAGTAAATGAACATGACAAGACGAGATTTCTGTTTGGCCGCGGCTGCGGCAAGTGCGTGCGGCGCGCTCGGTGAGCGCGCCCAACCCGGCGGGGGG
>JAFRSR010000376.1 GCA_017427485.1 Kiritimatiellia bacterium | reverse complement strand
TTCTCTCCTGCTTCCTTGACGGGCGGAAGTATACCACATCCGTGTTCGCCGCACAAGCGGAAACGGAGGCGATGTACCGTCCGCGCGACGCGCCTTCCCAGGCGTGCCGCCTCGTCCTCTTAAATGTAAACGCACGGCGCCAACGCCGATGACAGCGGAAAGCGGAAAAAGTGTGCGTGGCGCGGCAACGCCGCACGCTGGCGCGGATTTATGGTATAATGTGCGGCATGTCAAGGTGGTTCAACATCGCAGGGCCGTGCATCGCGGCCAAGCATTACATGCTTCCGGCATCTGAGAGGCTGCCGGAAGTGAGGTCGCTCATCAGGAAAGAGCAGTACTTCGTCGTCCACGCCCCGCGGCAGTGCGGCAAGACGACCGCGTTTCGCGCGCTGATGGATGAGATCAACGCGAAGGGCGATATGGCCGCGATGTACTGTTCCGTGGAGGCCGTGCAGACTTGGACGGACCCGGACAAGGCCATGCCGGAGCTTGCCGCGCAGCTGTGGACCGACCTTGATTTGTACGCGCACGTCTTCGGCGCAGACGCCAAGGAGGAACTGTCCAAGGTCGTCAAGACGTTCCCCACGGCGTCTGTCGTCAAGGATACGCTCAAGTGGCTTGCCGAGCGGGTGAAGAAGCCGTTCGTGGTGTTCTTCGACGAGGTGGACTGTCTTGAAGGCGACGTGCTGATCGCCTTCCTCCGGCAGCTGCGCAACGGACGCATCAGCTGCACGGCACCGAACACGTTCCCCGTCTCCATGGCGCTGATCGGCCTTCGGAACATCCGCGACTACAAGATGCGCGTCAGGCCGCAGAACCAGTCCACGGGCGAGGCGAGCCCGTTCAACGTCATCACGAAGGCGATGACGATCAGCCTCTTCACCGAGGCGGAGATGCGTGCCCTCTACCGTCAGCACACGGACGAGACTGGGCAGGCGTTCGAAGAGGGGGCGCTCGCGAAGGCGTGGGACTACTCACGCGGCCAGCCTTGGCTCGTGAACGCGCTCGCGCGCTGGTGCGTTGAGGAAATCCACAAGGAGGACTTCTCGAAGCCCGTTACCGCCGCCGACATGGACGAGGCGAAAGAAGGGTTAATCCGCGAGCGCGGCACGCATCTCGACTCGCTCATGGAGAAGGTGTACGACCCGCGCATCCAGCCCATCGTGGAAAAGATGATGGTCGGCGAGACGATCGACCGCGACGTGCAGAAGGAGAACCTGCGGTACGCGATCGAGCTCGGCCTTCTCATGGACGACGCCGGGGCCATCGCCCCCGCCAATCCGATCTACACCGAGACGATCGGGCGGTACCTCACGCGCGGGACCCAGGATTCCATCCTCTCCGAGACGCCGGAGAACGTGTGGGTGAAGGACGGCAGGCTCGACATGCCCGCGCTCATGTCCGCGTTCCAGGATTTCTGGCGCGAGAACGCGACGCCGGACTCGTTCGTCTCGCAGAACTTCCACGAGGCGTACCCGCATTTCGTCCTGCAGGCGTTCCTCCAGCGCGTCGTCAACGGCGGCGGGCAGATCATCCGCGAGATGGCGATCGGAAGGGGACGTCTCGACCTCGGCGTCGTCTTCGGCAACGAGAAGTACGCCGTGGAGGTGAAGACCTCCGCGCTCTACGCGAAGTCGCCCGAGAAGGCGCACGCGCAGATTCTAAAGTACATGGACGGCCTCGGCGTGGACGAAGGCTGGCTTGTGGTGGCCGACGCGGACGTCACGAAGCCGTGGGACGGCAAGATCTCGACGACCGACATGTCCTTCGGGGACAAAACCGTCCACCTCGTCCGCTGCTGACGTGTTGCCGATATGAGCAAAGCGGGAACGCATTTGTTTCGTCAAGGCAGTTTGGCTGCACGGGCCTGTCTGGTGGTTGCGTGCGCGCTGGCAGCGGCGGTTGCATGCGCCATGCCCACAAAACGCGAGCTTGCGCAGGCGCAGGGGGCGGTGGCCGAGCGGACGGCGGCCGACCTGCGGGCGCTCGGAGACGGCGCGAGGACCGTCGGCGAGACGGCCGCCGCCCTGCGCCTTCTGGCTTCCCGGAACGTGACGGACGCCGAGCGCTACCTTCTCCTGCAGGGCGCGTTCAAGCTCTACGCGCGCGGCGGGGATTACGACGCGGCCGCCGACGTCCTGGAGCAGATGCGGCGCGAAATCCCCGACGTCCCGCATGCGGTGCTCGTCGAGCTGGTCGCCGGCGAAGACGCCGCGCGGGAGAATTCGCAGAGGCTTCAGGCCATCCTGCGGGATGAGCCGCCGAAGGATCTGTTCGCGTTTGGCAAGGACGTGGCGTTGCCCCTGCGCGGTGGCGGCACGATGGAGTTCGTGGCGTGTCCGGCCGGCAGCTTTCGGATGGGGCGGCCCGGAGACCGTGATCCGAAAAGCCCGTACTACGAGCACAGGGCCACGATCTCGCGTCCGTTCTGGATCGGACGCTTCCCGGTCACGGTGGAGCAGTGGACGAACGTGATGGGCCATGCGGAGCTGAACGCGGCCCAGCGCGCGATGGGGCCGCGCATGCCGATCAACCGGGACTGGCACGAAATCGGGGACCTCGCCGTTCGACTGACGCGGCAGTTTGAGGACCGTCTGCCGGATGGGTACGTCGTCCGTCTGCCGACCGAGGCCGAATGGGAATACGCGCTGCGCGCCAATTCCACGGATCCTGACGATCCGTATGCCTGGTTCCACGGCGGCGGACGGCGGTTCTCGTCCGAAGAGATGGACAGATACCGCATGTCGGTGCAGGACATGCTGTCGGTTCTGGATCGCAGGGGCGTCAAGTTGGAGTACAACGCCGTCCAGACCCGGCGGATGGCCGCGGGCGGCGCGCGCGAGCTGCCGTATTCTAGCAAGGTGTTCGCGCCCGTGGGCGAGCACTGTCCGAACGCCTGGGGCATCCACGATTTCTTCCACGCTGGCGGCGGGTTCGAGACCGTTCTTGACACCGTTTCGACGGAAGAGTGTTCGGGTGACTTTTTCGAAGAGGGGCGTCTCGGCTACTTCTTCACGGACGGCGAGGTCGATCCGCTTCATTATGCTGGACAGCCGAACTTCAAGCAAGTGCAGATCCTCCTGTTGGCGCCCCGGCAGAAGCTCCACTCAGCCCTCAACCATCCCAAAACCGTGTTCCGCCTCGCCATAGCCCCCGATCTGCTGAAGGTGCGCGGGGCCGCCCGCTAACGCTTCAACCACGAAAGGCGCTGACCAACTACACCACGGGGCGGATTTGTGGTATAATCATCGGCATCCGCGATGGAGAGCGTTTAACAGAAAAAAGGAGAAAGACAAATGGACATTCCGGCCACATGCAAGGTTTCGGTTCTCACGGAACCGAAGAAAATGGAACTCGTCGAGGTCGCCATCCCGGCGATCGGAGACGACGAAATGCTCGTGAAGGTGGAGGGCTGCGGCATCTGCGGCACCGACGTGCACGAGTACAAGGGCGATCCCTTCGGGTTCTGTCCCGTGCAGCTCGGCCACGAGGGAACGGGCGAGGTCGTCGCGCTCGGCAAGAACGTGACGGCGGACTTCACGGGCAAGCCGCTCAAGGTGGGCGACAAGATCGTGACGGGCCTCAAGCCCTGCGGGACGTGCGACACGTGCAAATTCCATCCCGAGATCCAGGAGCTCTGCAACGGCGGCGAGATCTTCGGCCTCATGCCGGGGCCCGCACACTACCTCAACGGCTGGTTCGGCGAGTACATGAAGGTCAACGCCGGCGGCGTCGTGTTCAACGTGAGCGACATGGACCGCGACCTCCGCATCCTCATCGAGCCCGCGGCCGTGATCGTGCACGCCGTGGAGCAGGCGAAGCAGATCTTCAATTTCAAGTTCAACAGCTACGTGCTCGTGCAGGGGTGCGGCCCGATCGGGCTGCTGCTCCTCACGATGGTCCGCTGCCTCGGCGTGCGCAACATCATCGCGTGCGACGCCGACGCGAACCGCCTCGAGTTCGCGAAGAAGCTCGGCGCGCGCTATGCGGTGAACGGCATGGACGCCGACGCCGTGGAGCAGGTGCAGAAGATCACCGGCGGCGCGGGCGCCGAGATGGTGTTCCAGTGCACCGGCTCGCCCAAGGCCGCGACGCGCGCGTGGAAGTACGTCCGCCGCGGCGGCAGCTTCTGCGAGCTCGGCTTCTTCACGAACAACGGCGACACCACGTACAGCCCGCACCTCGACATGTGCAACAAGCAGGTCAAGGCGGTCGGCTCCTGGACATACCAGGCCAAGGACTGGGTGCAGAGCTTCGACTTCCTGAAGGAGGCCCAGGAGCGCGGTCTCCCGATCACCGACCTCATCACGCACAAGTACCCGCTCGACAGGATGAACGAAGCCATGGAGATGAACATCTCCATGAAGGGCCTGAAGATCGCGTACGTCGCGTGACGTGCCGCTTTTGTGGTATACTATGCGAAAACCAAACAACCACGAGAAATAATATGAAGCTGAAGATCATGCTGGCGCTCTGCGCGCTCGCGGCGTTCGCCCAGGCGGGCGAGCGCGAAGACGGACTCTACATCTCCCACGTGCACCGCGGCGGCGGCAAGCTCGAGCGTCCCGACAACACGCTCGAGACGTTCCTCTGGTGTTGGGGCAACGGTAGCGCGCTCGAGTGCGACTGCCGCGTGACGGCGGACGGCGTGGGCATCATGTTCCACGACAACAACCTCAAGCGCACGCCGCGCGGCATCCCCGACAGCTGGAAGGCGCGCAAGGTCTCCGAGATGAAGTGGGAGGAGCTGCGCGACATCGACGTGGGCTCCTACCTCGACCCGCAGTACGCCTCCCAGCGCATCCCCACGATCGAGGCCACGTTCGCCGCGATGAAGGGGCACCCCACCTACCTCTGCTTCGTCGACGAGAAGGGCATCGGCCCCACGCGCATCGCCGAGGAGGCGCGCAAGTTCGGCGTGCTCGACCAGGTGTACTACACCGGCTGCAGCTACCAGAACATCGTCCAGTGGAACAAGGACGTGCCCGGCGGCAAGTCCCTGCTCTGGATCGGCGCGTTCCCGAAGACGAAGGCGCGCCTCACCGACCCCGCCGCGCGCGCGAAGATGGTGGAGAAGACGCGGAAGCACTTCGAGAAGATCATGGCCGAAGTGCGCGCCGCCGACTTCAAGTACATCACCGCCGTCTCGATCCACACCTACTGGAACCCCGAGGACAAGGTCGATCCGTTCATCCTCGGCACGGACTACCTGAAGTCGCTCATCGACGAGTTCCACGCGCACGGCGTGAAGGTGTGCTCCATCCCGTTCGAGGGCGGCGAGACGGAGGCGGTCTACCACCGCCTCTGGGAGCTTGGCTGCGACGGGTTCTCCACCGACTACCCGAGCGTGATGTTCAAGGTCATCCGCGACCTCAAGGCCGCCGCGAAGAAGTGAGCGCCCCCGCACCAGAACCGGCGCCGTGCGCGCTCCGCACGGCGCGGCTCGTGGACGCGGAGCGCATCTTCGCGCTCATCCACCTCCACCGCGACCGTCTCGTGCCGCGCTCGCTCGGTAACATCGTGGAGAACATCGACCGCTTCGTCGTGGCCGAGGTGGACGGCGAGATGGTGGGCTGCGCGACGTACGGCATCTTCCCCGAAATCGGCGAGCCGCTCCACACCGCCGTCGAGATCCAGTCCGTCGCCGTCCGCGCGCCGTGGCGCCGGAAGGGCGTCGGCCGCGCGCTCGTGCTGGAGATCGTGCGGCGCGTCCGGGCGTTCGAGCCGGCGGCCGCGCTCGTCCTGACGTTCTCGCCCGAGTTCTTCGGCAGGCTCGGCTTCCGCGAGGTGCCGAAGGACAAGGTCATGTACAAGCTCTACACGGGCTGCATCAACTGCACGAAATACGCCAATCCCTTCACCTGCCCCGAAAAGGCGATGGTTCTGGAACTGAACAGGAGAGACTGAGATGAAAAAGCTGATTGTCCTGATGACGCTCGCCGCGTGCGCGGCGGCGGCCGCCGCCCC
>JAFRSR010000375.1 GCA_017427485.1 Kiritimatiellia bacterium | reverse complement strand
CGGCTCGGCGGGACGCCTCGCCCCACCAATTCTTCTGCTCACGCCGCCAAGATGGCGGCTCTCCATGTTACGCCGCCTGGAAGGCGGCTTTCCCAGTTAGTGATCGCGGCACCGCCCGTGTGAGGCCGATTCCGTTCCGCACCGTAATCTCACCGGGAACGCGCACGCTTGTTGCGGCTCTTGCGCGGCGGCGCGAGATAGTGTATAATACCGACAATGTTTGTAAACATTGTTTTCGCCGATGAAACGATGTCTTGAAACATTGTTTCTCGGCTGGAAAGAGTGATTGCAAACATTGGTGGAGATTGTAGAATGGAAGAAAAAGATGTCGTGAGGCTTTATGAGACGTCAAGGCGCCTTGTCCGTGAGGTGCCGATGTCGTTCAGGCGCTATCTGTGCGCGCGCGTCAACTGGGGGAACCGCCTCGTGTGCATTCGCGGCGCAAAGGGAACGGGCAAGACGACGCTTGTCTTGCAGCATATCCGCGAAGAATTCTCGCCCAATGACGACAAGGCACTTTTCGTCTCGCTCGACAACCTCTGGTTCGCCGCGCATGATGTCGTCGACCTGGCGGATTGGCACTGGAAGCACGGCGGGACGCATCTGTTCCTTGACGAGGTCCACCACATGAAGGATTGGCAGACTGCGATCAAGAACATATACGACTCCTACCCGTCGCTGAACATCGTCTATACCGGATCTTCGATGCTTCGTCTGGAGTCGGGCAGCGGCGATCTGTCGCGGCGGAGAGTTCCGTACACGCTTCCCGTGCTGTCGTTCCGCGAATACCTCAGGTTCGAGAACGTCCTCGACGCCGAGGCCGTGTCGCTGGATGCGATCCTGAACGACCACCTGTCCATCGCCTCGGATATCAGCGGCAGGATCAGGATACTTGAGCATTTCTCGCGCTATCTGAAGCATGGCAGTTATCCGTTTTACAAGGAGGGCGTGGGCGAGTTCGACGTCCGGCTCCGGGAGGTCGTGAACCAGATACTCGAAATCGACTATCCGATGATCGACTCCGTTTCCGTTGCGACGATCATGAAAGCGCGGAAGATGCTTGCCGTCCTGGCCGACAGCGTCCCGCAGACGCCGAAGATGGCGCAGCTCTACCGCGAACTGGAAACCGACCGCAACCAGGGGTTGAAAGTTCTGAAGGCGCTTGCGCGCGCGGGGCTTCTCCAGCTTCTGTCGTCCGAGAAAGTTGCCCTAAAGGACATGTCCCGGCCAGACAAGATCTGCCTTGACAACACCTGCCTGATGCACGCGCTCTCGCGGGAAGTGGACGTTGGATGCGCCCGGGAGACGTTTATGCTGAACCAGTTGCGCTCCGCAGGGCACGAGGTCACCTATCCTCAACAGGGAGACTTCCTTGTTGACGGCCGTTACCTTTTCGAGGTTGGCGGCGCGGGCAAGGGCTTCTCGCAGATCAAGGACCTTCCCGACAGCTTCGTCGTGGCCGACGACGTCGAGACCGGCTACGGCAACAAGATCCCGCTTTGGCTTTTGGGTTTCCTGTATTAGCAAAAGACAGTTGAAAAATCTGGTAGACGGCGTTCCACCGTCGTCCGCAGCTCGGCGGGACGCCTCGCCCCACCAATCCTTCTGCTTGCGCCGCCAAGATGGCGGCTCTCCATACGGTCGCGGTAAGCGCGGTCGACGCGAGCGCCGCTCACGCTGTGTGTGACGTTTTCGTTCTTTTCCAATGTCTGCGCGAGCAGGAGTTGACTAGGTTGGTCCGAATGTGTTAAACTAACGGCGGTAAACAAACAGGGAGTTGTTTATGCCGACGACAATGAATGTAAACGAGGCCAAAGCGCGCTTTTCAGGCGTGATTTGCCATGTGGCAGCTTCGCGTACGCCGATTACCATCCTGCGATACGGGAAAGCGGTTGCGCGGATCGTGCCGATCGACGAGGAGAGGTCTTTGGAACCCGATCCGCGCCTTGTCGGCGTTTCCATCGACGATGCCGACCTTTTTGATGACTGCTCCAAGCGATAGTCGTTTCGCTGCGTATGGCGTTCAAGTTGTCTGCTGACGCACCTGATCGGAAAAGGAACGAAGATGGACAAGACGATTGGCAACGACGTCACGATCCGACCGAAAGCCGAACGCGGCACTGGGGCGTTCGTGCCCGGCGACGTGATCGCGGGGCGCTACGTGGTGGAGAAGGTGCTCGGCGAGGGCGGCATGGGCATCGTCTACCAGTGCCTCGACAAGGTGGGCGGCGTGGCGGTGGCCGTGAAGTGCCTGCCGCCGGAGGTGAGCCGCAACGAGGACGAGATGGAGGATATTCGTGCCAACTACCGCCTCGTCTCCGACCTTCACCACCCGAACATCGCTGGCGCGCGCACGCTGGAGCTGGACGGCTCGACGGGCGACTACTACCTCGTGATGGACCTCGCCGTCGGCATGACGCTCAGGCGCTGGGCGCGCCGCCATCCGGACGCCGACCGCGACGCAAAGCTCGCGATCCTCCGCCAGGTGGCCGCCGCGCTCGACTACGCGCATGCCGAAAAGGTGATCCACCGCGACGTGAAGCCCGAGAACGTGATGGTGGACGACGAGGACGGCGTGAAGGTGCTGGACTTCGGTCTCGCCGCGCAGATTCGCTCCAGCCAGAGCCGCACGAGCAACACGGTCACGTCGAAGGGCGGCACGCCCGGCTACAAGTCTCCCGAACAGTGGCTGGGGCGTCCCCAGCAGGCACCGGCCGACGTCTACTCCTTCGGCGTGATGGCGTACTGGCTCTTCTCCGGCCATCTGCCGTTCGACGGCGACGATCCCGTGGTGCTGGGCCACGCCGTTCTTTCCGCGCCAGTGGGGCCGATCCACGATCTGCCTGCGCACATGAACGCCGCGCTCGCCAAAGCGCTTGCGAAGCAGCCGGAGGAACGCTTCACAAGTTGCGGCGAGGTTGTGGATGCGCTGGAGGGCAAGGGTGATTTTGGCCGTGTAGAACATGTAGAACGTGTAGATGATTTAGGTGGGGCGAGGCGTCCCGCCGAGCCGCTAGGGCGGCGTGTCCCCACGCCGCCGCAATCGGGAGGGCCGCGCCCCGTCGCGGCCTTGAAGGGTTGGCTTGCCGTTGCCGCGCTCGTTCTGGTGGTCGTTGGTGGCATCATGTGGCATGGCCATCGGCAACGCCAGCAAGATGAAGCTCGACGGCAGGCTCGAATTGTCGCCGAGCAAAAAGCAGAGGCGGAGCGTATGGCCGCCGATCGGAAGGCGCAGGAGGAGGCGGCGAGGCGGCTGCCCGATGAGGAACGCAAGGCCAGGGAGGAGGCAGAGCTCAGGAGAAAGGCTGAAGAAGAGGCTCGACTGGCCGCCGAGCGAAAGGCCAAGGACGCAGCGACGGAGATTCGCATCGAAGCCAAGGTTCAGCAGGGCAAAGTGGCGCGTATTTCTGACGGTGACGGATTCAAGGCGCGAAAGGATGCGTTGGAAGACGTCTTCATCCGCGCGGAGGCGTTCTACGACGAGAAGGCAAGGCGCTGGACGGAGGCGGGGGCATTGTACAAGGATTACATCGAGCAAAGCAAGAGCGTGATCACGCTGGACGGCGAACGGCAGCAGGCCTTGGCAAAGAGAAGCGCGGCCCAGGCCGCGTTCCGCAATGCGGAGGCGGAAGGCGCAAAGACGTACGCAAAGGACAGCTGGAATGGTGCCGTCAAGACGTGGAACGCGGCCGCCGCTGAATTCACGCGAATGGAGTTTGCATCCGCTGCTGTGACATTTGCAAAGGCAGCGCGCGAATTTGAAGGAAGCGTGGATGAGGTGCGGGAAAAAAAGCGGGCAGAAGAGGAAAAACTGGCGGAGGCGCGCGAAGCCGAACGACGGCATCAGGAAGAGACTGCGCGGCAGGCCGAAGTGCGGCGCAGGCAAGAAGAACGCCGCAAGGCCATGCAGTCCCTGCCGGGGAAGTGGAGGTGTTCAACGGTTAATGACAGTTATGGGTTTACTTGCCATTACGAATATGAGTTCTTGCCAAATGGTGACTTTAGGGGGAGAATGACGGTGCCCAGTACATCCGGTGATACTGTTACCACAGCAGAAGGAAGATGGACATTATATGGGAATAGGCTTACAATACAGCGTACAAGCAGTGTCACTATTATTCCGAAGTCTAAGCGTCCTACATTCAGTTCTGGGCGGGTCACAAGTGAGGGATATACGACAGAGCACACTGTCTTGTGGAGAAAAGATGGGAGCTTTGAATTGCAATTAGCAGGATTAGTATCTCCAAGTGATGCAAAGAATAGTGTTCAAAGAAGTATTCGACATGATTCAGAGGGAAGAGAAATTATCCATATCAAAGCTGAAGGGGGATTTCTTAGACCATCTTCCGAGTATGACGTGATTGAGACCGCAAAAATCTTCAGAAGAGTTTCCAACTAATGCATAAAACGCATCGCAGATTCCGCAGCTACGACTATCCGCGCGGGGGATAAATGTTCGTGAGAACATGAGGGGACAGACCCTTTGGGGCAGCGGCTCGGCGGGACGCCTCGACCTACCGCACAACTACACGTTCTACATGTTCTACATGGACAATTCTTCCACCAGCGCCGCCAAGATGGCGGCGTTCCCAGTCAGTGCGCCAATTGATATTTGTGATTTGTGAACAATTGTGGCAACTGTGATTTGTGAACAATGGCCGCGACGGAGCGCGGCCCTCCCGGGTATTTCCGAGCGCGATATTTGGCACAAAAAACGTGCCAAACGGTTGCGGCATTGGCCGGAATCTGGTACAATACTTGCCATGAAAGACGCTATAAAAGAAGTGTTGCGAGAATTCTACCAGGATGGACTGCCTTCGGGCATTGTCCATCGTGACGTCGCGTATTTCGAACATCTAACATCTGCCACGGTCGTCAAGGGCATGCGCCGGACTGGAAAGACGTATGTGACGTACGAGCGGATGGCCGCGCTTATGGAGTCTGGCGTCCCGCAGGGCCGGATCGTGCATCTGAATTTCGAGGACGACCGGATCAAGGCG
>JAFRSR010000374.1 GCA_017427485.1 Kiritimatiellia bacterium | reverse complement strand
GCGCGCCGCGCGCGCGGCGGGCCACGAGGTGACGCTCATCGCGGGGCCGGTCGCGCTCAAGACGCCGCGCGGCGTGCGCCGCGTGGATGTCGTTTCCGCCCGCGACATGCTTCAGGCGGTCCGCACCGTAATCGCACGCGCCGACGTCCTCGTGATGACCGCCGCCGTGGCCGACTGGCGTCCTGCACGCCGCGCCGTCTGCAAGCTCAAGAAATCCGAAATGTCGGATACGCTCAAGCTCGTGCGCAACCCCGACATCCTCAAAACCATCAACCGGCAACTGCATACTGGGACAACGGGCGTCTCGCCCGTTGCACTTATCCGCATCGGATTCGCCGCCGAAACGGGCGCGCCCGCCGCCGAGGCCGCGCGCAAATGCCGCGAGAAGGGCCTCGACCTCGTGGTCGGCAACGACGTGACCGCGCACGGCAGCGGCTTCGGCACCACCACGAACCGCGTGACGTTCGTCACGCCCGACGGCCGCGTGCAGCATCTCCCCCTCATGAGCAAACTTGCGGTCGCCCGCCGCATCGTGTCCTTTGCCGAGTCGGTGGCGCAGCGGAAAGGAGCGGACGCATGACGACGAGCAGACGGCACTTTCTCGCGGCCGTAACGGCGGGCGGTACGTTGGCGGGGTTGCGCGTGCGCGCGACGGAGGACGGTCGCCTGGTGACGCAAGGCGAAACGATTCCGATAGCCGGCACGTACGACCTCGTGGTGGCGGGCGGCTCGACGACGGGCGTGGCGGCGGCCGTGACGGCCGCGCGCGCGGGGCTCTCGGTCGCCATCGTCGAATACAACGCATTCTTCGGCGGCACGGCCACGGCGGGGTTGGTTCCCGTGTGGCACTCGCTCTACTCCACGGACGGCGCGCGCCAGATCATCGGCGGCATCACGGAGGAAATCGAGCAGAAGCTCTTGGCGCGCGGCGAGGCGCGCCTCTTGGGGAAAACCGACAAGAGCGTCGGCTGCTACTTGAACGTGGCGGCGCTGGAGATCGCGCTTGACGAACTCGTGCGCGAGGCGAAGTCGGTCGACTCCTACCTCAAGGCGCAGGTGGTGGACGCCGTGCTGGACCGTCCCGGACACCTTACGCACGTGCTGATCGAGGACCGCGACGGACGCCGCGCGCTCGCGGCCAAGCAGTTCATCGATGCGACGGGCGACGCCATCCTTGCGGCGCGCGCCGGGTTCAAGACGTGGACCCAGCCGCGCAGCGATCTGCAGGCGCACACGCTCTGCGCCATCCTCTCGGGCGCGGACGCCATCAAGAAGGCGTATCCGTCGTTCTCCTTCGGAAAGCTCATGGGGCCGTCGGGCGGCGCGGGCCTCAAGCACGTCTTCCAGTGGTCGGCGCCTGTCATCGGCGCGCCCGGCCTCACGTTCCTCGCGGCGACGCGCATTTCCGCCTGCGATCCGTCCGTCGCGCGCGACCTCACCGAAGGCCTCTTCGAGGGACGCGCGCAGCTGAAGCAGATCGTCGACGCCGCGAACCGGAAGTTCCCGATGCCCGAAGGGAGCCGTCTCGCGCTCGTGACCGTCGCGCCCGACATGGGCCTGCGCGAGTCGCGCCATATCGTGGCGCAGTACCGCGTGACCTCGAAGGACGTGCTGTACGGACGCCACTTTGACGACTGCATCGCAAAGGGCTCCTACCGCGTGGACATCCATGAAGGGGCCGGCATCACCTTCCGCTACCTCAACGGCGACGAGCACGTGATGGAGGCGACGCCCGAGGGGAAGATCCAGTGGCGGCGCGGCAAGTGGCGCACGGACGGGGGGCCGTATCCCACCTGGTACGAGGTTCCCATGCGCGCGCTCCGGCCGGTCGGCGCGGAGAACCTGTGCTGCGCCGGGCGAATGGTCGACTGCGAGCGCGAAGCCTACGGCGCGCTTCGCGTGATGGTCAACTGCAACCAGATGGGCGAGGCCGCGGGGCGCGCCGCGGCGCACGCGGTGAAGGGCTCGGGCGGCAATGGCTGACGGCGACTACGAACGTGGTCGAGGGCGCGAAATCAGCGCCATCGCCGCGGAGCTGAAGCGCCTCGCCGCCGCCCGCGCTTCATCGCGGCCGTCCGTCTTCGTGCTGAACGGCTGGGCGGCGAGTCCGCATGCCTGGGATTTGTGCAGATTCACGCGAACGCGTTTGTTCAGCTACGTGGAGCAACTGGATGGCGAGCCGGAAAAAGCAATTGCGAATGTTGAGCGCTGCATCCTCGTCGGGTGGTCGATGGGCGGCAGCTCGGCGCTGCGTCTCGCGGCGCGCTGGCCCAAGAAGATTACCGGGCTCGTGCTGATCGCGGCCACGCCGCGCATGATGGAGGAGAAGGAGTCGGGGTGGAAGGGGATGTCCCCGCGCCGGTTGGAGGCATTGCGGTATGGCGTGATGATGACGCACGGCGAGGGTTTCTTCGGCGTGCCGGAGGGGAAACCGAATCCGTATCTCGCCGACGAGCCCCCGAATTTGGAGCGGGGGCTCAAGTATTTGCTTGAGACCGATCTCCGCGCCGATCTGGAGGCCCTACGAACCACGAACCACGAACCACGAACCACGTTCCCCGTCCACATCTTCCAGAGCGAGCGCGATGGCATCGTGCGCGCCGCGAATGCCGACTACCTCAAGAAGATCTTCCCGCAGGCGTTCGTGACGATGGTGCCCGGCACGGAGCATGCGCTGTCCATATTCATTCCGGAGTTGATCGATGAAGCCGTTGATTCTTGCCTCCGGCTCGCCACGGCGGGCCAAGATCCTGCGTGACCTGGGCGTGGAGTTCGAGGTCGTGAAGACCGAGGCTCCCGAGGTCTCGATCCCCCATGATCCCGTGCGCACAGTCACGGAGAACGCGTGCGCGAAGTTGCGCGCGGCCCTACCGGCGGGGCGGGCGGTCCTTGCTGCGGATACGATCGTGTGGTTCGACAACCGCATATACGGCAAGCCGCGCGACCTTGAGGAGGCGAAGGAGTTTCTCCGCGAGCTCTCCGGACAAACCCACGTGGTCTTCACGGGCGTCGCGTTCCGCGCCGAGGACGGAGCGGAGTGGACGACGTGCGTGGAGTCGCGCGTCACGTTCCGCGCGCTCTCCGAGGAGATGATTGAGGAGTACGTCGCGCGCGTGCATCCTACCGACCGCGCGGGCGCCTACGACATTGACGAGTCGGGCGATCTCATCGTGGCCTCCTACACGGGTTCCTACGAAAACATCATGGGGCTCCCCGTGGAACCGCTTCGCGACTTCGGCATCGTAATTGAGGGTGAAAAATGAAAAGTATCCGTATGATCTTGTGTTGCGTGCTGTGCGCGGGGTTTGCCTGGGCGCAGGACACTGAGATTTTCCAGAAGGAGATCGCTGAAAAAGCGAAGGGGTTGGAGATCGTGGGCGGCGGCGTTCCCGGCGTGATTTTGGTCGCGGGCGAGCCGGCCTTCCCGCTTGTCGAGGGGCGTATCGGGAAAACGCGCGTGCCGGTGGCCGCGGCCACACGCGTGGGGAAGGGAAGGGCTGTCGCAGTGAGCCATGAACTGTTTCTCTCGGCTGAGGGGCTGAAGCGCCCGGCGAATGCGGCGTTTGTGCGGTCGTCGCTCGTCTGGCTGGCCGGCGGGGTCCAGCCGACGACAATCTGCTATGACAGGCACATGCGGCTCTTTCGCGACGTGGTAAAGCATTTCGGCGATGTTCGGGTTCAGGCCATTGACCGGCTGGAACAGCTGGCGGACGTCGCGTTGCCCGCCGTGTTTCTGGTCAATGTCGAGTCACGGGGCGTGGACGAGATGCCGAAGGTGCGAACGTTCCTTGAACGCGGAGGCGGCGTACTCTGTTCCGAGGTCGGATGGGGATGGCACCAGATCACGCGCAAGTCGTTCAAGACGCAGAACGCGTTCAACGCGCTGCTCGGTCCGGCCGGCCTCTACGCGGGCGACTACACGGTCTCGCCCGTGGAGGGGAAGTTCTTTCCGGCGGTGGGTCGGTCCAAGTCCGCGATGAGCTGCGCGGAGGCATTGGCGTTGTCGAAAGGGGCCGGGAAGCTCACGCTTGATTCGGCGCGGCAGGCGTCGTTCCTCCTGTCGGCGTTCGGACAGATCCTGCCGGACGACGAGCGCCGTTGTCGGCCGCAGATCGCGGATTTGTTGGACGGAAGTCGTCCGCTGCCCGTTCCGTCTCCTGAGCATCCGATCGGGGTGGGACGGATTCGCGACCGACTGGCGTTGACCGCGTTTCAGGATGCGTGGCAGAAGGAACCGGTGAAGGTCTGGCGCGCGCATCCGGCGGCGAAGGTCTATCCGGGGATGCCGGAGTCGAAGCGGCGCGAGACGCGCACGGTCTCGCTGGACCTCTCGGTGCCGCGCTGGCACGGCACGGGACTGTTCGCCGTGGCGGGGGAGCCGCTCACGGTGACGCTGCCGAAGGGGATGGAGAAGGAGGGGCTGCGTCTACGGATCGGCACCACGACCTGCCGCGTGACGGCGCATGAAAAGTGGGTGCGCGCGCCCGTGGTCGATGTGGAGGTGCCGCTGGACAAGACGGAGACGCGCCTGTCGTCGCCGTTCGGCGGCCTGGTGTACGTGGTCGTTCCCGGCGGGAAGACGGGGACGACGCAGATCAAGATCGGGCCGGCCTGTCCCGCGCCCTGGTTCGTGAAGGGGCGCGACACCGCCGCGACGTGGCGGAAGGCGCTCCGCGACCTGCCGGCGCCGATGGCGGAGATCGAGAGCGACAAGGTCGTCTTCACCGTTCCGTCGTCCTTCATCCGCAAGATGGAAGATCCCCTGCCGCTGCTGGAGGTCTGGTCGGAGATCATGGACCTCGACGCGAAGCTGACGGCGATTCCGTCCCGGCGCGGCTCGCCTGAGCGGTTCTGCGTCGACGAGCAGCTGTGCGCGGGGTTCATGCATGCCGGCTATCCGATCATGATTCCCAAGGTGAGCGCGCACCTGCTCGTGGATGCGCAGATCATTCGATCGGGGAACGCGGAGAACGTGTGGGGGTTCTTCCACGAGATGGGGCACAACCACCAGAACCGCGACTGGACGTTCCAGGGCTCGGGCGAAGTGACGGTCAACTTCTTCACGCTCTACTGCATGGAGAAGATATGCGGCGTCAAGCCGCGCCAGACGCGGATGGGGAGTCCCAACATCAAGCGGAAGTACGAGGCGTGGCTGGCGGCAGGCCATCCCTACGAGCAATGGAAGTCGGATCCCTTCCTGGCATTGGAGTTCTTCGTGCGCCTGCAGGAACGGTACGGCTGGGAGTCGTTCGAGAAGCTGTTCGCGGAGTACCGCGCGCTTCCGCCGGAGGAGCGTCCGAAGAGCGACTACGAGAAGCGGAAGCAGTGGGCGCAGCGGTTCTCCCGCATCGTCGGGGAGGATCTCTGCGAGCAGTTCAACCTGCTCCGCAATCCCGGTGAAGCTCCGTTCGCGCCCATGCGTGAGGACAGTCGGAAATGACGGCGGGGAAACGGTTAGACGGCAGTTAGGAAGGAGACATCCATGCACACCGAACATGACGAGAAGCAGGACGACCGGATCGCGGCCAACGCCGAGGCCATCCGGGCCAATGCCGAGGCCATCCGGAAACAGACGGAGTACCTGCACGAGATCCGCAATCACTTCATTCCGGAGGAAGAGGCGCGCCTCAAGCGGTTCGCGAAGTACGTTGTCGCGCCGTTTTTGAAGTTGATTGCGGTCGTGGCGTTCCTTGGCGGCGTGTGGGACGTGTTCGTCTGGCTGATTGCGCGGCGTGACGTGGGGATGATGGCCGACCGCTACGTGGCGGTTGCCAAGGACGTCTACCACAACGAGAACAACCCCGAAGTCGCCATCCAGTTCCTGGACAAGGCCATCGAACTGCGCGGCGACGCCGCCGAGTACCGTTTCCTCCGGGCCTACATCGACGGCATGGCGGCGACGCGCCTGCTGCTGAACCTCGACCGACCCTTTCTGAAAAGCGAACTCGACCGCGTCCACAAAGCCTACGCCGAGGCGCGTTTTCTGCAGGAGCTCAAGCCCGACCGGCCCGAGCCCTACCTCCTGCAGGCCCAGGTGCTGTTGGCGCTCAAGGAACCGGATCGGGCTGAGGCGAACCTTGTCCAGGCGCTCCGGCTGGCCCCCGAGAACCCGTTCGTCCACCTGCGCATGGCCATGCTGCAGATAACCCGCAAAGACATCCCCGGCGCCGAGAAGTCGCTTGATCGTGCACTTGAGCTCTATCCCAACTCGAAATGGGCTTGGCTCGGAAAAGGCAAGTTGGCCAACAATGGCCGGAAGGATCCGGCTGCCGCGCGCGCCTGCTACGAAAAGGCGCTCGAAATCGATCCGCGTTTCGACGAGGCGCTCTACGGCATGGGCGAGACCTGGGGGTGGGGGAAGGACAAGGATTGCGCCAAAGCGCGGGAATACATGCAGAAGGCGTTGCGCATCAATCCCGATTACAAGGAGGCGTGCTATCAGATCGGCATGTTCTACGGCTACGAGGAGAATTTCCCGGTCGCGAAGGTCTGGATGGACAAGGCGATCGCGATTGACAGGAACTACCTGACGGCCTACAAGTGGCGCGGCATCACCAGCGGCGACATGAAGAAGTTCGAGGACGCCATACAGGACTTCAACACGGCCATCCAGCTCGATCCGATGAACGCCGACCTCTATGTGAGGCGCGCCCAGATGAACGAAAAACTCGGCCACCTCGACGATGCCCTGCGCGACCTGCGGTTCGCCTACGATCTCGATCCCGATGCAATTCGCACGCTCGTGCACCTCGGCGACGTCTACGTCAAGGCGGGACAGGTACCGTTGGCATTGAACTACTATGACCGTGCCATTGCCGTCAATCCGGCTTTTGCCGACACATACGCCCACAAGGCAGACGCCCTTGCCGGGCAGGGCCGAGAGGCGGATGCGCTGAAGGAGATTGAGAAGGCGATCGACGTCTCGACCCACAGGCCCGAGCGGTTCTGGATCAAGAAAGGCGCATTGCTTGAAAAACTCAAGCGCCCGGCCGACGCGCGCGCGGCGTACGTGAAGGCGCGCACGCTCAACCCGAAATTGCTTGCCGCCTGGAAAAAGGAGATGGAACTGGCACGCGCGGCGGGAGACGCCGCCGCCGCCGATGCGGCAAAGGCCAAATGCGTTGAGCTTGATCCGACGGGACAGCCGTGACGACGTTCCCGTGCATGCGTTTGCGCTGACGCCCTGAGGGCGAATTATGGTATACTATGCCCCATGAAACTTCAGCTTCAGCTAGACAGGCCGCTTGTCGTCTTCGACATTGAATCCACCGGCGTGAACGCGCGGCAGGACCGCATCATCGAGCTCGCCGCGATCCGCGTGGAGACGGACGGCACGGAGACGGAGAAGTGCTGGCTCCTCAATCCCGGCGTGCCGATTCCGCCGGAGACGACGGCGATCCACGGCATCTCCGACGAGGTGGTGAAGGACTGCCCCACGTTTGCGGACAAGGCGGAGGAGATCGCGGCGTTTTTCAAGGACTGCGATCTTTCCGGATTCAACAGCGACCGCTTCGACGTGCCGTGCCTGGAGGAGGAGTTTGCGCGCGTGGGACTGAACTTCGGCTCCAGCGACCGGCGGCACGTGGACGTGCAGCGCATCTACCACAAGCGGGAGCCGCGCGACCTCACGGCGGCCGTGCGGTTCTACTGCGGCCGCGACCACGTGGGCGCGCACGGCGCGGGGGCGGACGCGCGGGCGACGCTGGATGTCTTGAAGGCGCAGCTGGAGAAGTACGGCGACCTCCCGAAGACGACGGCGGAGCTGGACGAGTACCTCGTCCCCCGCGACCCGCTCAACGCGGACCGCACGGGCCTCATCCGCTGGTGCAACGGCCAGTGGTGCATCAACTTCGGCAAGAAGAAGGGCGTGAGCCTCAAGGAACTCTTCCTGCACGAGCAGAATTTCCTGAAGTGGTTCGTGAAGGGAAACTTCGAGACGGACGCGCGGATGATCGTGCAGGATCTTCTTGAACGGGGGGTCTTGCCACCTGCCCCCCAGATTTGATATACTATTCGTTCCTTTGCCCACCAACGGGAAAGGCACGGCAGAAAACCGCGTTCAAGAACAAACAACAAAAAACAACAAATGGCAATCCGTAAACCAACCCCGCCAGCCCCGAAGTCCGAGGCGATGGCGGAGCTGCTCGCCGGCAGCATGGGACAGACCGAGACGATCAAGCCCGGAAAGATCGTCGAAGGCACAATCAAAGTCGTCAAGGGCAACGACGTATTCATCGACATCGGCTACAAGAGCGAGGGCAAGGTCGATCTGAGCGAGTTCTCCGATCCCGCCGCCGCGAAGCCCGGCGAGAAGGTCCAGGTGCTCGTGCGCGAGCTCGAGAACGACAAGACGGGCATGGTGACTCTTTCCAAGAAGGCCGCCGACATCCAGATCCGCTGGGAGAAGGTCCTGGCGCTGTACACCGAAGGGTGCGTGGTCACGGGCACGATCCAGTCGCAGGTCCATGGCGGCCTGCTCGTGGACATCGACGGCGTCGAGGCGTTCCTGCCCGGCTCGCAGGTGGACGTGTCCCCGGTGCGCGACCTCACCGTCTACATCGGCCAGACGTTCGAATTCAAGGTCATCAAGATCTCCAACGAGCGCAAGAACATCATCGTCAGCCGCCGCGAGCTCATCGAGGGCACGATGGCGGAGAAGCGCGCGGAGCTGCTCGCCTCGCTGCAGAAGGGCGAGGTCCGCAAGGGCCGCGTGAAGAACATCACGGACTTCGGCGCGTTCATCGACCTCGACGGCATCGACGGACTCCTGCACATCACGGACATGAGCTGGGGACGCATCAAGCACCCGAGCGAGATGCTCAAGGTCGGCCAGGAGCTCGAGGTCATGGTGCTCGACGTGGACCGCGAGAAGGAGCGCATCTCCCTCGGCCTCAAGCAGACCACGGAGAACCCCTGGAGCACGATCGTGGAGAAGTTCCCGGTCGGCAGCCGCGTGACGGGCAAGGTCGTGAACCTCGCCGCCTACGGCGCGTTCGTGGAGATCGCCCCCGGCATCGAGGGCCTCGTGCACATCAGCGAGTTCAGCTGGACGAAGCGCGTGGCGCGTCCGAGCGACATGCTCAACATCGGCGACGAGGTGCTCGTCTCCGTGCTGCAGGTCGACGCGGAGAACCAGAAGATCGCGCTCGGCATCCGCCAGACGCAGGAGAACCCCTGGGACACGGTGCAGGACCGCTATCCGGTCGGCAGCCGCGTGAAGGGCAAGGTCCGCAACTTCACGAACTACGGCGCGTTCATCGAGCTCGAAGAGGGCATCGACGGCATGATCCACATCTCGGACATGTCGTGGACGCGCAAGATCAACCGTCCGTCCGAGTGCCTGAACAAGGGCGACGAGGTGGAGGCGATCGTCGAGGCCGTGGATCCGAAGGAGCAGCGCATTTCGCTCAGCCTCAAGAAGGCGCAGACGGATCCGTGGAGCGAGATCGCGACCAAGTACCCCGTCGGCAAGCTCGTCAAGGGCAAGGTCTCGAAGATCGCGTCGTTCGGCGCGTTCGTCGAGCTGGAGGACGGCGTGGACGGCCTCGTGCACATCTCGCAGATCTCCGACGAGCGCGTGACGCACGTCAAGGACGTGCTGAAGGAGGGCCAGGAGGTCGAGGCGCGCGTGGTGAAGGTCGACCGGAAGGACCGCCGCATCGGGCTGTCCATGACGGCCGTCAACATGACGGAGGAGCAGGTCAAGGCCCTCGAGGCCGAGTCCGAGCCGACCTCCGGCGCGACGAGCTCCGCGTCCGGCGACATGG
>JAFRSR010000373.1 GCA_017427485.1 Kiritimatiellia bacterium | reverse complement strand
GTACGCGTTGCGCGAACTGCGCGCGAGGCCCGACGGCTCGCGCACGATCGGCGCCACGACGATCTCGAGGTCGAAGTTCATGTCGCGCACCATACGGCGGATGATCGTCGCCTGCTGGAAGTCCTTCTGACCGAACACGGCGAAGTTCGGATGCGCGAGGTTGAAGAGCTTCGCCACCACGGTGCACACGCCGCGGAAGTGTCCCGGACGCCGCGCGCCGCAGAGGGATCCCGACAGCGCGCCGTCCTCCACCACCCACACGCTGTGGTCGGGCGCGTACATGTTCGCGGGCGTGGGGAAGAAGATCGCCGTCGCACCCGCCGCGCGGCACTTGGCGGCGTCCGCCTTGTGGTCGCGCGGATACTGCGCGTAGTCCTCCTTCGGACCGAACTGCGTGGGGTTCACGAACACGCTCACCACGATTTCGTCCGCGCCCTTCCGCTTCGCCGCCGCGATGAGCGAGAGGTGTCCCTCGTGGAGCGCGCCCATCGTGGGGACAAGCGCGATTTTCCTGCCAGCCAGACGCTGGGCCTTCGCCCACCGCTGGAGTTTCTTCGGATCGTTGAATGTCTTCATCTCATTTCCCGTAGAGGAGGATGTTGAGGAACGCGGCGACGAGGCGGCCGGACGACAGGAGCGACTTCTCGGAGATCTTGTCCATCGTGTCCTCGGGCGTGTGCCACCAGGCGTTTCCGGGGCCGTAGTCGAAGTCGATGAAGTTGATGGCCGGGCAGCCGGCCGACAAGAACGCCGAATGGTCGTCCGTCACCACAAGCGACTCGTCGATCTTCAACAAGTCCTTCAACCCCGCCTTCTCGGCGGCCTGCTTGGCCAGTTTCTTGAGGATGGCGGTCGAGTTCCCGGGAACGATGATGTGCAAGTCCTTGTCGCCCAGCATGTCGAGGCAGATGGCCGTCTTGACGCTCCGCTTCTTCTGGCGGAACTGGTCCACCAGATGGCGAGACCCGTGGAAACCGTCGTTCGGGCCGTAGGCCTTGAAACATTCCTCGCCGTCCGTCCAGACGAGCGCGATGTTGTCCGGATGCGGCCCCGTGCGGTTGATCGCGTCGGCGAGCGCAATGAGCAGTCCGCACGTGGAGGCGCCGTCGTTGGCGCCCGGACACGGCTGCTTCGCGGTGCTGGGCGTGTCGAAATGCGACATGATCACGATCCAGTGGTTGTTCGTCTTCGTGCCAGGGAACTCGATGACGACATTGCAGAACGGCCGCTCGCCGAGGGGCGTCTCATCGCGGAAAGGATCGAGCGACGCGTCAGCCCCGCACCAGCTCGCGCGGTCGAGCAGCCAGTTTGCGGCCAACCGGCCGCGTAGCGTGCCAGCATGGCGCGGCGTGCACTCCTTCACGAACGCGCCAGCGGCTTCATGCGCCGCCCGCGCGTCGTCCCCCGTAAACACCACTGGCGCCGCGACGGCCGTGCAAACGGCCAGCGCGCACGCCACAACTCCTCCAAACCTCTTCAACTCAACCTTCTCCTCTTAACTCCCCATACCCCATTCTTCATTTTCCTTTTGTCCTCAGCCCATCTTCACGCCCAACATCGCCAGCACGCGGTCGAGGTCGTCGTTGTTGATGAAATCGATTTCCAGGACGCCCTTCGTGTGCTTGCCGTTCGCGTGCGTCATGCCGCTCGTGAGGCGCACGGCGCACCCGAGCGTGCGGCGGAGTTCCTCCACGACGGAATTGGCGTAGCTGTCGGGAATGTCCGGCGTGCCCGGCTTGCGCTCCACGACGGGCGCATGCAGCTTCGCGACGCGCCGCTCAAGCTCGCGCACGGTGAGTCCGCCCACGAGCTTTCCGGTTCGAGGGTCGAGCACGGGCACGCAGGCCTTGGCGAGCTCGCACGTCTCCACCACGTTCCCGTAGCGCGCATGGAGCCCCTGCAGCACCTTCGCGTGGCCCACGGAGATCGCGCGCTGGCGGACAAGCCCCTGGACCTCTTCGGGCAGGTCGAGCAGGCCCACCGCGTTCGCGATCGTCGAACGCCCCTTCTTGCCCACGCGCTCGGCCACCTCCTCGTACGTGAGGTTGAAGTCTTCCTTGAGCGTGCGGTAGCCGACGGCCTCGTCGATCGGGTTCAAGTCGTCGCGCTGCAGGTTCTCGGTGATCGTCATCACGGCGGCCGTCGCGTCGTCCACGTCCCGCACCACCACGGGCACGAGCTTCAGGCCGGCCTCGGTGGCCGCGCGCTGGCGGCGCTCGCCGCAGATGAGCTCCAGCTTGCCGTCCTTCCGCCGACGGCACGTCAGCGGCTGGATGATGCCGTTCTGGCGAATGGACTCGACAAGGTCCTCCAGCGCCTCGCGGCTGAACTCCGTGCGCGGCTGCCACGGCGATCGTTCGATCTCCCACGGCGGAACCTGCAGCACGCGCTCGCCGACCGACGCGGAAGCGGCGGGTGGTACGAGCGGCACGACGGGCGGCGGCGCGGGCACCGACGACGACGTGCCCGGACCAATCAGCGAATCGAGGCCGCGGCCGACGCGGCCGAGGCCGCCGTGCTTCTGCTGCGACTTGATCGCGGCGCGCGTGGGCGGCTTGGCACCGGACGCCTTCTTGAGAAAGGGATTGGCAGGCTTCTTGTCTTTCATGGTTTTGCCTATTGTATCACATTTCCGCCCCCTGCGGAGGCAACATACGTCATTCGGACATTTTAGGTTTGAGAGAGAATGCGGGAGAGATAGGCGTGGCTCGCGCGGAGATCGTCGAGCGCGCCGGGATGCGCCGTCGGCTTCACCGTGAGCCACGGGCAGCCGTCCGCCGCAAGCGCCGCGACGGCGCGGGGCCAGTCCATCTTGTCGCGCGCGGAGCCCACGCCGGCCTCG
>JAFRSR010000372.1 GCA_017427485.1 Kiritimatiellia bacterium | reverse complement strand
TCCATGTCAAACGGCAGCTCCTGCACGATCTCGGTGATGAGGTCGTTGGAGCTCGTGTCGAGCCAGTAGGCGTCGGGCTTGCAATTGCACTGGAAATACCGCAGCACGCTCCACGGGTTGTAGATTTCCGTGCCGCCGAAGTCGTAGCCGTCGTACCATGCCTTGATCTCCGGCAGCTTGTCCGCCGCCCCGTAGTACCGCGCCATCTCGGCGACCTCGTCTTCGGTAAAGCCGAAATACTGCGAGTACTCCGGCTCGAAGACCGTCCAGACCGCGGGATTGTTGAGCCCCGAGAGGATACCCTCCTTCGCGACGCGCAGGACGCCTGTCATGATCCCGATGTGGCAATGCTTGTTGTCCTTCAGCGCACCCGAGAGGAACACGCGCATGAAGGCGCACATCTCGTCGTAATACCCGTGCGTTGATGCCGAGGTGATCGGCTGGTCGTACTCGTCGATCAAGATGACTGGGAGACTTTTCGTGAAAGCGTGAATCGCCTTGGAAAGAAGGCCGAGCGAAAGAGACAGATCCGTTTCGTCACCTTGTTCCCGCAGCACGCGCAACAAGCGTTCACGCTCCGCCTCAAGCTCCAACGCCTCGACGGCCTTTGCAAACTTCCCCACACAAGGAGCAATCAAGGCGTTCAAGAACCTTATGGATTCTGCAAACGTATTCCACTTCACGTCCTTGAACGAAAGGAAAATGACAGGATGCGCGCCCTGCTCCTTGCGGTACTTCGCGCCCGCAGCCCAGATTTTCTTGTCGCGGAACAGCGACGCATCGTCCTCGTAGAACGCGCGGATCATCTCCAGCGCCGTCGTCTTGCCGAAACGTCTCGGACGCGTGAACAGAACAACGCGCGATTTCGAGTCAATGAGGTCCTTTAGGATGAGCGTCTTGTCCACACAATAGGAATCACGCGAGAACGTCGCCCAGTCGCTCGTCCCCACAGGCGGCGGCAAAAGCCCGTCCATGCGCGCCGGTCTGACGGCGCGCGCCTGTTTCCTGCCTTTGTTTGCCACTTTAGCCATCATAGACCTCGTGCAATGCTTCAACGCGATGTAGTTTACCAAATATCGGCATTCCCATCAAGCCGCCGGCTGCTGGCGCAACGGCCAAGGAACTAGCGCTCCTGGGCGAGGAAGTTGTTCGCGGCGCGGATGGTCTTCGCGCGCGCGGCTTCGGCGGCGGCCTTGTCCTTGCCCACGCAGTAGGCGAGGGGACGGTCCAGCGGGCCGACGATCGTGTTGTCCACGATACGGTAGGTTTCCGGCAGTTCGGCGAGTCCGCCCGACTTGAAGATGAGCGTACCGCGCGAGTTGACGAACACGTTGTCCTTCACGAGGATGTCGCAGACCTCCGTCTGCATGTTGTACATCAGGAGCGGCGTGGCGTTGGCCTTGTCGGGACGCACGTCGAACGCCCAGCCGCGCGCGGTGTCGACACAGCGGTTGCGCAGGAAGGTGCAGCCCTTCATGCCGATGCCCGGACGGCACTTCGTCGCCCACAGCTCGTAGCACTGCGTGCAGTTCGTGAACGTGCAGTCGGTGACGTGAGTGTTCTCCCACGAACGGGACGGGTTGGGTCCCTGCATGGTGAAGCCCACGTCGTAGATTTCAGCGAACGCACAGCGGCGCACCTGCACGTCGCTTGATCCTGCCCAGCACTCCACGCCGTTGCCGTAGCGCGTCATACCGTTTCCGTGGCCGCCCAGGTGCGAGCCGCCGATCTCGAAGAATCCGCAGTCGAAGAAACGCACGTCGAAGCCCACGCCGTTCGCGCCGTGCCCGCCCGTGCCGCGCACGACTACGTCGCGCACCTCAACGTGTCTCTTGAACGGAATCACGCCCATGTTGGGCGCGATGCGGATGTCCTTGGCTAGGCGGGCGGGGTTGTCCGCGCTCCACACGGTGAGGAAGCGGTGGTCGTCCATGAAATCCCACTGCCGCTCGGGCAGCTTCCCGCTCTTGGCGAAGATCTTGCGCCCGAAGATGCGTCCGTCAACCTTCAGGAACCCGACGTTGCCGTCCTTCGTCATGTGGTTGCCGTCGAACTTCGAGTCGTCCGCGAGGCCGATGCGCCAGAGGTTGTTGGTGCCGGTGAAGGTCCAGACGGACGGATCGGCCTTCGCGATCTTGTAGGCGCAGATTTCTGGAGCCGCGCCTTCGCCGTAGGCGGAGAGCACAGTCGAATGTGCCGCGTCGGGTCCGGATTTGAGGTTCACCCGCCCGAAGAACACGTCGCCCCGGCGCAGGCGCGCCTCGCCACCAGCGGGGAGATCCTTAGCGAGCTTTTCAAGCGTGCGCCAGGCCGTGGCGGGCGTAAGGCCGTCCGCCGCGTCGTCGCCGGCGTTCGAGAAGTAGCGCACGCCCCCGGCCTGCTCGCGCTGCCACTTGCCGAGCTCGTTGTAGAACTTCGGATAGACGCCGTGTCCCATGCCGATGCCGTGGATGATCTGCTTGTCCTTCGAGGGGATGAGATTGTAGGCCGCGTAGACGCCCGCCGGGGCGCAGACGCAGTCCGCGAAGCCCACGACCACGCGCACGGGGCAGGTGATCCGCGCGGCGAAGTTGACCCCGTCGAAGTAAGGCGCGTTCTTCTCGGCGACGGCGCGGTTCTCGGGCTGTTGCGCTTCGATGATGCGCGGCCAGCCGCTCTGGCGATTCTCTTGGCGCGAGCCGAGCAGGTCGGTGATGGCGGGCACGAAGATGCAGCTCTTCGTGAAGCGACCGTTGAGGCCCGTGAGCATGAAGCCGAAGCCGCCGCCCTGCGACGTGCCGGAGTAGGTGAAGTTGCGGCGATCCGTCTGCGGCTGGAGCCACAGCCAGTTGACGGCGCGGTTGATGCCGAGGAGCGACGCGTAGTAGAAGTAGTCCTCGCGCGAGAGGTGGATGCCGGCCTGGCAGTAGCGCGCCACGCCGCGCGGGGCGGCGTACTTCTCGTCCTGCGCCTTGTACGCGGCCTGACGCGCGGCGTCGGTGTCGGGCTGGGGGTAGGAATGGACGTTCATCGTGAGCGTGATCTCGGAGTCCGAGACGCCCGTCCCCTGCGCGCCGATGCCGGCGCCCGGCACGCTCACGCGCACGGGGAACGGTCCCCTTCCAGTCGGCATGTTGAGCCATCCCCACACGCGCCGTCCGCCGTACGAGGCAAAGCTGATGCGGTAGTACGTATGGCCCGCCGTGCTCTTGGCGCCGATCTTCTCCAGCTGCGCATCCTCGGGCACCGTCTCGTCCAGCTTACGGACGGCATCCGCCCAGAACGAGTCGAAATCGGCGGGATTCTCCGCGCCGGGACGGATCTTCTCGGGTTCGTAGGCGACGCCCCAGTGGAATGCTCCCTGCCCGGCCGTCTTCGGCAACGTGAACGCCTGCGTGTCCGCGCCGATGGACAGCCGCATGAAGCCGGGCGTGTCCTTCACGGCCGCGACCGTGAACGGGTTCCCCTGCGCGAGGTCCACTTCCTTTTCGGCAAGGACCTTCGCGCCGAAGTTGTCGAGCTTCGCCGTGAAGTGCCCTTCGGAGAGTTTCTTGCCGTTCTTGCCGGTTACGGTAATGGTGAACAACGCCTTCTCGCCGCAGCGGTAGAGGCAGTCGGCATGGTCGGTCTCGACCTTGAACTGAACGGGCACGGCCGCGCCCGCCGCGAGCGCAACGGCGAGTCCGAGCGCAAGAACGATCTTTTTCATGGGCAATCCGTATCTTTCGTTGTTGTCAGACACGGTTCATTATATCAGACCGCCCGTGCCCGAACAAGGGCAAATGCGGAAGAGGCACGCTCCTACGCGACCGCATGGACTACTCGCAGTCGGCGAGGGGATTGTCAGGGTCGACGTCGAGGATGGGCCAGACGATCTCCTTGCCATCTTTCTGCTTCTCGAAGTCGTAGAAGGCGCCGTAGTAGAGCGAGTTGGCGTCGAGCCAGAGCGTAATTCGGCGACGGTCTGCTTCGGAGACGCGCGCGCGGTGCCGCTCGCCGAGGAGCGCCTTGCCAAGCGCGCAGTTCGCCGCCCCCACGCGGCCGGGGATCGAACGCGACCCGCCCGTGTCCTTCTTCATGATCGAGTTGTCGAACCCGCCGCTGAAGTGGAACGTCAGCGGCTTGAGCGCCGGATAGGAGAAGTCGGCCGGGCCCTTCCCCGCGCGCCGGTGGCACGTGAGGCAGTTCCGCTCGAACACCGGCTTCACGAGCCGCGCGTACGTGATCGGCTCCACGCCGATCCCCTCGGGTTCCAGCTTAGAGGGCGGACGCTGGAGCGCCTTCGGGCGTTGCGGCGGACGCGGAATCGTCGTCTGCTTCGGCTCGTGGCACCCCGCGCAGGAGAGGTATTCGCCCGGATGCACGAACGCCGTCGAACGCATCGTCTGGATCGCCGCGCCGTCCGCGTCCAGCACCTGGAAGATGAACTGCTTGCCCGCCGGCGCCTCGAAGTGGCAGCTGCCGTCGTCCTCGATCGGCACGGTGCCGAGCGGGATGCGCGGACAGTTCTCCTGCTCGTATCCGATGAACGGACAGTCCATCCACGGATCGGGCTTCACGATCGCCTGCAGCACCCGGAGGCGCGTCGGCACGCGGTTCGTCGGGAACGGGATGTCGCTCTGCCGCACGTCCACGACGGAGATGACGGCCGGGCGCTTGAGATGCCGCCGGTCCTCGCCCTGCGCGGTCTGCTGCGGGATCACGGGCGGACGCCGCCGCGCGCCGAACGGGCGCACGTGCGTGAGACGCGTGCGCGGGTCGTAGCCGCACGGCAGCGACTCGCGCGCGCACACGAGCTCCTCGTTGCCGAATCGGTCGCGCAGCACGACGTCCTCCCAGCGGTTGCAGAGGTAGAGGTTCGCGTCGAGCGGCCACGGCGTGCCGTACTGGTATTGGCTGCGGCCGGGGCTCTCGGACTCGGGGAACGCCACGTACGGCGTCATGCGGCGAAGCTGGCTCATCTCGTTGTCGTCCTTCACCTCGACGTCCAGACGGCAGAGCGACCCGAACGACTCGCCATGGTGCGGCGCGGCCACGAGCATGTACTTCGGCGAGCCGGGGATCGCGCGGATGCCCATTTCCGTCTTCGGCAAGCCGGACTTCGCGCAGGGACATCCGTTGCCCCGGTTGTGGTTTCCGTGCGTGTTGTCCGCGAACGTGTGCCACGGGTAGGGGTAGTTGCCGTGCGGCGCGCGCGGGTCGCGTCCGTCGGGATAGCAGATCCAGAAGTGTGAGCCGAGGCAGTCGTCGCGATCGGTGTAGTCCCAGCGCGTGTAGACGATCATGCCGGCGTTGTCCACGCTCATCTGCCACTCGCTCGTCTCGTAGTAGGAGATCGGGTAGATGTCGCGTCCCGTCGGCTTCATCGTGTGCATCATGAACACGGGCACGCGCAGGTTGGCGCCCTTCGTGAAGCAGCGGATGAACCCGCCGCGCCGCTCGCTCGCGAAGAGGATGCGGCCGGACGGCAGCACGCACGGGTCGAAGTCGTTCGTGTTGCCGAAGGTGAGCTGCGCGATCTTGCCCGTGGCGAGGTCGAGCCGGAAGATCTTCCACGTGGTCGACTCGTCCCAGATCCACCGGTGCATCTTCGGCGCGGCGTGCGTGAAGTAGAGCGTCTTGCCGTCGTAGTCGAGGTCGAACGAGTAGAAGCAGCCGAAGTCGAGCGCCTTCCCCGCAAGCGGCCCGTTCGTGACGACGCAGCAGTCGAGGAGGTTCCGCACCTTCGGCGCGCCGCCCTTCCACCCGTCGGCCACGAAGAGCCCGCCGCCGCGCACCGTGTTAAACGCGTAGCACTGCGTGGCGAAGTGCCCGCCCGTCGCGTCCGAGTTCCGCCAGTTCGTGAGGCGGCTCCCCGCGTAGGTGGCGCGCGCAAGGAAGAGGAGCCTGTCCGACGCCCCGAGCGCGGGATCCGCGAACATCGCACGACGGCGCAAGTCGCAGAGCGCAAACGCATCCGCGTACGTCGGCGCAGTGAGGGCGGCGAGGCGCGCGTATTCCGCCATCCATGGGGACGTGTCGATGCCGCGCGTGCGGTAGTCCGCGAGAAGTGCGCCGAGCCGACGCAGGATCACGGCGAACGCGGTCTTCTCGCCCGGTTTCACGACGAGCTCGGGATTGTCGAGCTGCTCAACCGCGCCCTTCGGAAGCTTGACCCTGCCCGCGATCTGGTCCTCGATCTCCGCCAGCTGCTCGCGGAGGAAGTCGTAGCGCACGGCGTCCATGCCCGCAAGGCGCTCCGCCGCCACCTTCTTCACGCCGATTTTCGCGGGCTGCTCGTCCTTGCCCGTGCGCGGCTCTACGTCCTCGGCGAAACGCGGATCGACCGCGTCCTTGCCCCAGCCGAAACATCCCTTCACGGCGCCCGCGCTCGTCGCGGAGTCAAAAAGCTCGCGCGGAAACGTCTCGGGATGCTCGATGTCGAGGAAGAGGTTGGTGACGTCGTTGAACCGTTCGTCGCGGATCGTCCAGGCTCGATCCCACGTGCGGTTGTTGAGCTTGTCGTTGTCCACATAGTGCCGTTTGCACGACGGCAGGAACTCGATGAAGTCCCGCGCGCGACCCTCCGCGGCCGCGGGCAGTCCCGCGATCGCGGCACCCGCCAAAATGAGCTTTCGCACCGTACGCCCCGACATGCACAACCTCCCCGGAATCACGCGCGCGGCGCCAACACGCGGAACGACTCGATGGCGCGCCGGCCCATGCGGTAGACGAAGTAGGCGTTCACGCCGCCCTCGACCGCCTTGCCCGCGATCTTCGCCAGCACAGGCATCGACTGCGCCACGCCGGCCATCAGGTCGCCGTCGCTCAGCATGTCGGCCGCGTATTCCCCGCCCTTCTTCGCCGTCGACTCCATGATCGACCCCAGTTCGCCGGAGACGTAGATGGCCGCGCACCAACGGCAGACGAGACGAAACGCGCATGCGCGCGACATGCGTCGGTTGTACACGACCGCCAGCTCGCACACCATCCGCGTGGAATTGTAGAACACGCAGAACATGTCGAGCATCCGCCATGGACTCGCCGCCGTCTTCAGCGCAACGAGTTTGCAGCAACTTGCCACGACTTCCTTCGCACGCGCGTCCTGAAGCGACTGGAACTGGCGAAACTCGTCGAGCCAGCCGACCTCGTCGGAGTGGAGCGACTCCGCGCCGCGCAGACTGTCAAGCAGGCCGCGGACGCGTTCCGGCTCCTTGAATCCGCATCGCGCCACGTAGTCCCGCGTCGGCGGCATCTTGGCGAGGTACCGTTGCCGGAGCTGGCGTTTCAGCACCAGGCCGTCCATTTCGCCTTCCGCCAGCTGCGCAATCGGCGGCAGGCGGCGAAACAGCAACAGCGCGCGCAGGAGAACCCATGCCAGGATGAGGACGGGGATCATCACCGCGCCCAGCACCGCGTAGAAGCGCCATCCGTCGTATGAGGAGACCATCTGGAAAAGCGACAGTAACTGGCAGGAGAGCCAGATGAAGAACACGGCGACCGTCGCCCAGGCCAAATACGGTAGAAACGCCCAGCGCACGCGGCCGTCGTCCAGCGTAGCCTGCGGCGGCAGGTCGTCCCAGGCTGTGTCCGGCGCGCGAGAGACGGACACCTCTTGCGCCGTCGGCACGGACGGACGGATGTCGCCGTCGTCCGCGCGGCTCTCGTCACGCGATCTCCCCTTCACGTTTTCGTCCGTCATGGTCGGCTCCTCCGTCAAACTGGCTGAAGCGAAAGCATCCGCAAGAGGATGTCCTGCAGACCGAGGTGCGGCGGCGCGCAGTCCTCGCGTCGGTCGAAGCGCGGGAAGGTCGGCTGGAAATCGAACCGCGCGTCGCCGATTCCCCATGTGGCGCTGTCCGGCCAATCATCCGGCACGTCCGCCGCACGGTACGTGGTCACCGCGTCGGACGCCCCGTCCAGGCGCGCGCCCAGCGCATTCTCGTGCAGGTACTCGTCCGTCGTCCGCACGGCCGCGCAGGAAAGGACGTCGAGATGCCGCTCGTCCAGCCCCAGGTTCAGGAGCGCGGTGCCGAACATCCGGCGCGCGAGGTTCTTCAGGCGGGACCTGTTCTCCTCCGAAAGCACGAGGTCGGCCTTCGTGGCGACGATGGTCGCGCCGTCGACGTGCGTGCGGAGGAACGTGTCGAGCAGCCACTGCAGGCCGCGCACGAGGCTGTTGGCGGAATCCGGCCGCGCGAACATGTGCAGGGCCTGCGCGCCGAACGCCTTCTCGGCGTTGTAGACGTCCGGGCCGCGCTGGAGCAGGCCGAGGACGTCGACGAAGTAGAACAACTGGTTCACGTCCTGCAGCCAGTTGCCAATGGGACTGACGACAGCGCGCCGGTAGGCGTTGTAGCTCCGCTCGAACTGCTTCAGCCATTGCCTGCACGGCGCATCCGACTTGAAGCAGGCCGGCGGCAGCGGCACGAACTGCCGCTCCGCGTCAAGCCCGATCGGTACGTCCGCGATGTTCGCGAGGAAATCTTCGGCTGAGGCCCCCGTGCGGGAGACGGCGTCCCGGCCGAGCTTCACCGTCGACGGCGTAAGCGAAAGCGAGCAGGCGGCGTACTCGTCCGCGAGGAAGCGCCGGTAGGCGGCGAAGAGCTCCGGAAGCTCCTTCGCGGAAGCCGCCGCCGCGCAATAGGCCTTGTAGGGGTCGGACGAGCCGAACACGCCGCCAAAGGCATGGCCCATCCACTCGCACCATTCGCGGTACGAGCGCCCGAGCATGGGGAAGTCGGCCACGCGCTCGCCCGGCAGGTCCAGGACCTCCAGCCGCACGTCGCGGCGGCGCTTCCCGTTCCGCAGCCGCAGCGCGAGTTGGAGCACGGACCAGTCCTTCGTCTTCCGGGGCCACCTGCCCTCGGCGAGGCACTTGCGCGCGTCGGCGTAGGGATAGAGGGGAATGCCGTCGGAGGCGACGCCGGCGGCGAGGTCGCTCTCCGCCGGCGTCACCGTCCAGCCGTTCAGCGGGCACCGCGCCGGGTCGTGGTTCAGGAGATGGTTCGCGAGCGACGTGAGGAACACCGTCTTCCCGCTCCCCTTGGAGCCAAGGACGGCCACGCGGATGCGTTCCTCGCCTGAGATCGTTTCCCAGATGGTTCTGTAGATGCTTTTGTTGGACATGGCAAATGTGCGTGCATTATACATGATTTCGCCGCCTGCGGCAAGGCTTGACGGCGGAAAGCGGAATTGATAGACTTTAAGCCGTACGCGTCCGGTCTCAAGCGAAAGGACACGCCAGCGACTTCAAAATAACAAACAGAAAAACCAAACGACATGCAACCGAACGTATTTGGAACGACCGAGAAAAACCTGCTCCTTCTCGCCGCAGGACTGCTCTTCATGGGGCTCGCCGCCCGCGCCGAGACCTTCTACGCCAACGGCGGCGGCACGACGGCGAAGATCGGCAGCACCCCGGTCTACCTCTGGACGGCCGCCGACAACTGGCAGGTGAAGGACGAGAACGACAACCTCGTGGCCGCCCCCCGCGCGCCGCAGCAGGGCGACACCGCCATCTTCGACAAGACGATCTCCTACATGTCCGTCTACCCGGACAGCTCCATCGCGCCCGGGATGCAGCGGGTTCAGTTCAACGCGAACAACATCATCCACCAGGGCTACGTGAGCATCCTCGCGGGCGGCGACGGCATCGTGAAGACCTGTTCGGGCGACATGACCTGGTGGGGCGGCATCCACATCGCCGGCACGGGCGAGGCGCCGATCGTCGTCCCCGCCGGCACCGCCTTCCAAAACCAGAAGGGCGTGCGCACGGAGGGGAAGACCGTCGCCGTCACGCTCGTGAAGCAGGGAGGGGGCACGTTCAACACCGCCTGGGAGGGCGGCAACATCTACAACCCCATGAAGACCAAGCTCCAGGGCGGCACGATCATCATGCGTACCACCGAGACCAGCACGGGGCACGAGTTCGTGTTCGACTCGAACGACCCCGACCTGCGCCTGAAGTTCACCACCGCCAAAAGCCAGCCCCGCGACTGGACGATCCAGAACGGCTCCATCTCGGAGAGCGCCGAGGTCGACAACACCACGCACGGCCTCTCAAGCGACGCCGCCAACGGCCGTCTCTACTACCTGCGCCTCACCGGCACGCCGAAGCTCGCCGAGCAGCGGTTCACCGGCCAGCTGTACGACACGGCCGGCATCGCGTTCCTGCCGGGCGCGAAGCAGGCGGGCGGCGACGATTACGTGTTCACCTTCGCCAAGGCCGTCTCCGCCGCGGGCGGCGGCATCGCCGTGACGAACGGCACCGTGCGCCTCGCGGAGGGCGCGTCCTTCACCTACCTCCAGCGCCTGGACGTGGGCGCGACGGGCACCTTCAAGGTGGAGAGCGGCAGCGGCGCGAGATTCGTGTGCGCGAACCTGGACATCGCCGCGGGCGGCAAGCTGGACCTCGCCGCGGGCGTGAACCTCTCGTTCATGCAGGGCCGGGCGGGCGGCCAGACGCTGGCGACGGGGACCTACACCGCCACGGGCGCGAACGGCTCCACGGCGGCGGAATGGATCACGGGCGACGGGCAGGTGACCGTGGACCGCGCGCCGGCCGTCGACCCGATCGTCCTCACCGTGGACGCGGGCACGTCCTACCTGCCCGAGGCCCTTGCGGCGTACAACCTGGCGACGGGCGAGAACGTGACGTTCGCCTCGCTCAACGGCGGCGACGACAAGGCCCGCACGCTCGTGAAGCGCGGCGCGGGACAGCTGAGCCTCACGAACGCGATGGCATCCTACGAGGGCACGATCCGCGTGGAAGGCGGCGTTCTCTTCTCAAACGCCAAGGACGCGCTGGGCAAGACGCCCAACGACGCGCATCCCATCGCCGTCTTCCCGAACGCGCAGTACAGATGCGAGGCCAAGGCCCACAACCACAACGCCAACCGCATCTTCCGCATCCAGGGGCGCGGGCCCGACGGCACGGGCGCCCTGCACATCAACAACAAGACTGGCGGCAACAGCGGCGTGGGCCAGATCTACGGTCTTGACGGCATGGCCGGCAAGATGATCTACCTGGACGGCGACGCGGCCGTCGGCGGCAACTCGTGGATCTCCTACCCGTCCGTCACCCTCAACGGCCACGACCTCACGTTCGTCAGCACAAACCCCGAGAACACGTTCAACGTCGGCAACTTCATCGGCGACGGCAACATCTACGTCACGAACGCCGCCTTCCGCTTGGGGAGCAGCATCGAATTCCGGCAGGCCACCGTCCCCCACACGCTCCTTATCGGCAAGAACGCCCAGTTCCGCTTCGTGAACTCCTCGCTCGGCGGCGCGGCGCTGGACAAGTGGAGCGTCGAGTTCGCGGCCGACTGCAACGACCTCTTCGGCGACTGGGGCTTCAACCGCCGCAACGAGACGATAGACACGTTCAGCATTCCCGTGACGCTGAACAAGATGATCCATCTGCACGGACAGGTCGACCGCTGGTACGCCCACGTGCGCTTCACCTCGACCGTGACGGGCCCGGGCGGCTTCGTGACCGCCAGGGGATACGGTGGCACCGGCAACGTGAACCGCCATTCCGGATGGCTGCACCTGAACAACTCCGCCAACTCCTTCACGGGCGGCTTCGAGTTCGACCGTGGCGTCATCTGGTCCTACTGCAACGGCGCGATCCCAGCCAACGGCGGCCCGGTGAAGCTCATGCGCAAGACCGCCACGGACACGGTGCGCTGCGTGTACGACGGCGTGGCGTTCCCCGCGCCGCGCGAGGTTTACGCGCTGCCGGAGCTGCAGGTGAGCGGCACGCAGACCGCCCGCGTGCAGTGCGGCGAGGGCGCGTGGAAGAAGATCGTGAAGGAAGGCGCGGGCACGCTAGAGTACTACTCGGAGGTGGGCGCGCCGCGCGTGGAGGTGAAGGCGGGCACGCTCAAGCTGCCGCGCGGCGCGGCGCCCGGCCTGTGGGAGGGCATCGCCACCTATTCGAGCGCCGCCAACGCCCAGAACGCCTTCAACGGCTCCGCCACGCCCACGAACTACGTCGTGCGCGGGCCGTACATGGCCAACGTGCGCGAAAAGGACAACGTGGCCGCCTGGTCGAGGAACAGCCTCGTCACCTATACGGGCTACATCTGGAACCGCACGGGCGCGCCCGTCACGTGGACGCTCGCGAGCTCGATCAAGGATCCGGTGACGGTGACCATCGACGGTTCCATCGTCCTTTCCGGCGGCGCCGCCGCGCTCGCCTCCGCCGACGTCACGCTCACGCCCGGCCCGCACGCGTTCGAGTGGCGCGCCTGGAACGGAGACGACGACTCCACGGGACCGCACAAGCCGGCGAACTGGGCGAACGAATTCGGCTTCGTCTACGACCCGCAGGGACGCGGCGACGTCTCCACGACGAACAACTTCGTCCTTGCCACGGACGACGGCGACGGCGCGCTCTTCACGCGCTACACGAATGCCACCGAACGCCTGCCCGCGTTCGGCACGCTGGCGTTCGAGCCGGGCACGACGCTCGACCTGAACGGCAACGCCTACGCGGCGAACGAGATCATGGGCTGGCCCGTCGTGACGAACACGTGCACGGACGCCACGTCCGCCGCCGCGCTCACGATCACGAACTCGTTCACGATCGACGGCGCGGACCTCGCGGCCGGACGTCAGCTCGTCTCGTCCGTGCCCGTCACCTTCGCGCCGGACGCAACCGTCACGCTCACGAACGCGGACCAGATCGCCCGCAACGGCCGGAAATCCTTCCCCGTCCTCACGGCCTCGACGCTGAACTGGAACGAGTCGAAGCTCACGCGCGACAGCAAGGACTGGATCGTCCGTCTCGACGGAGACGGCAAAACGCTCGTGCTGGAGTACATCGCCAGCACCACGATCATCCTACGCTAGCGCGGCGCCTTTTCCCAACCACCCGAACGATCAACAAACAAATGAAAACGCTCCTCTCCCTCGCCCTTGCGCTCGCCGCCGCGGGTGCATCCGCCACTCTCATGGACAAGGCCACGCCCGAATCGCAGGGCGTGCCATCCGCCGCCATCGTCCGCTGGATCGACGCCTGCGAACGCGAGATCGGCCCCGAACATTCCCTCCACGGCTTCGTGGTCGTCCGCCACGGCAAGGTGATCGCGGAGGGCACCTGGGCGCCCTACGACACGCTGAACAGGCCGCACATGCTCTACTCCCACTCGAAGAGCTTCACCTCGACGGCGATCGGTTTCCTCGTGGACGACGGCAAGCTCGACCTCGACGCGCGCGTGCTCTCGTTCTTCCCCGACAAGGCGCCGGCCAACCCGTCCGACAACCTGAAGGCCCTCCGCGTGCGCGACCTCCTCACGATGAACGTGGGCGCGAGCGTCTCCGACCCGCAGAAGAAGAATCCGGACGGCGACTGGGTGCGCATCTTCCTCGCCAACAACGTCGACAGGGAGCCGGGCACCGTGTTCAAGTACGACTCCTGCGCCACCCACATGCTCGCCGCCATCGTCGAGCGCGTGACGGGCATGAAACTGATGGACTTCCTCAAGGCGCGCATCTTCGACCCCATCGGCATGACGAGCCCCTGGTCCACCGTCTCGCCCACAGGCGTCGCGTGCGGCGGCTGGGGCATGAACATGACCACGCGCGACCTCGCCCGCTTCGGCCAGCTCTACCTCGACCAGGGCATGTGGGAAGGCAAGCGCCTCCTCTCGCGCGAGTGGGTTACGCTCGCAACCGCCCGCCAGACGTGGTCCGGCGCGATCGCCGTCACCGGCGAGGACGGCAGCGACTGGCACCAGGGGTACGGCTTCCAGTTCTGGCGCTGCCGCCACAACGCCTTCCGCGCGGACGGCGCGGCGGGCCAGTACACGATCGTCATGCCCGAGCAGGACGCCGTCGTCTCCATCCACGCCGGCCTCCGCGACATGCAGCAGGAGATCAACCTCGTGTGGGACCACCTCCTGCCCGCGTTCGGCCCGAAACCCCTTCCCGAGGATCCCGCCGCCCAG
>JAFRSR010000042.1 GCA_017427485.1 Kiritimatiellia bacterium | reverse complement strand
CCGCGCTTCTTGGTGCTGTAAGTCCGGAAAGTCTTCCGGATGCTGCCCGGGAGCATCGCTCCGAGGGTGGACATCTCCGCCGCAACCTCGGCGGAGGAACGGGGGCCTGCGGCCGCCTTTTTAAGGGGACTATGTTTCATAAACCCGTATTTTACCACAAGCACGGCACGTCCGCAAGTGTAAAAATCTAAAAAAATGAAGTCTGCCTGCGGCAGATTCCGAACGGGCGGGGCTGCAAGCCTCAGACGTCAGGCGTCAAAAAGTATTCCCACCCTCATGCGACTCATGGTCGTGCCGTTTTCAAGGGCGTACGCGCGGGCCTCCTGCACCACCGCAGGGGGAATTGACAACGTGATGCTCATGTCGAATCCTTTCTTCCAATCAAGAGTTCAACGTAAGTATAGCCGTTTACGTTTGAGAGGTCAAGTGGGATAGTCTCATTTTTCCGATTTTTGAAAAGATGAGACTATCGCCGTACCGCGCGATGTGGCAAGGGCGCCCTCGTCCTTGCTACTTGCGGCCGCCTCGGCGAGGCGGCCCTACCAGGCGGTCGCGCAGCAGCGCGCCCCTCCCGCATGGAAAGCCGCCATCTTGGCGGCGCCCACTGGGACAACGGGCGTCTCGCCCGTTGAAACCGCCGCCTGGAAGGCGGCTTTCCCAGTTAGGCTGTACCGCTCCTACCGTGCCCCCAGCAGCGGAAGGTAATCCCTTTTCTTGTAGAGGACACGATCCACAAACACCCCTTCCGCCGCCACGCGGTAAAACACGAGATAATTGCGGACAGGCAGAAACCGATACTCATCAGCCATGAGCGGCAACCCCTCTACCGCATGGCCAATGAGCGGAAAATCCTCAAGCGTCTCGCCTTCATCAAGAATGGCGTTGACTGTTTCCATGGCCGCAGCCGGATTACACAACTCATTTGAAATGTAATCCCTGATCTCGTCGAGATCCCGACGTGCAAGCGGTGAATAGAACAGAACCATCTCCACTCCTGACGCAAATCATTTCGCTTCGCCGAAATGCCGACGCATGTCTTCCTTAGAAATCCATCCCTGGGTTTCTCCGGCGAGGCGCCCACGCATCAGTTCGTAGTTCAGCCGCTCAGCCGCCTCCACATTCGCATAGTCGGCAATGTCCATCAACACATAACGACCGGAACCGTTCTTTGTGAGATAGACCGGCACACCAGCCTTGACCTCCTTCAGGACATCAGGGTAGTTGCGCAATTCCGAGACTGGTTTGATGATGGGCATAGAGTTTCTCCAAATCTTTCGACAAGATTATCCCATAATTCTTCGACGAAATCAAGGGCATTTTTGCGGTGGCAACCATTTCCGTGCGGGCGCAATAAATTGCTCCCCTCCCCTCGGAAGCTAACTGGGAAAGCCGCCATCTTGGCGGCGCTAGCCTATAACTTCAGACAGGATTACAGGATTCTACAGGATTGACAGGATTTTTTGATTTTAAATCCTGTAAATCATGATAATCCTGTAATCCTGTCTAAAAAAACACAGAAGTTATCCTCATTTACATTCCCGTGCGAAGCGCGGGCGGCGGGCTAACTGGGAAAGCCGCCATCTTGGCGGCGCTCACTGAGACAACGGGCGTCTCGCCCGTTGAAACCGCCGTCTGGAAGGCGGCTTTCACAGTTAGGCCTGTCGCGTGTCGCTTGTCCAAAAACGCCCCTTCCCCCGCCGGCGCCGCGCGGTCGCGCAGCAGCGCGACCCTCCCCAATGACAAAGGGCGCGGCATTGCTGCCGCGCCCTTCGTGCGTACCATTGGCTTTCGCCTTTGGCTATCGTTCTGCCCCTTTCGGGGAAGCGGCACTCTTGCCGCTTCAACCCTACTCAGAGCAGCGGCACTCTTGCCGCTTCGGCCGCTTAGTTCTGCGGCTCCTGCACAGGCGAGAGCTTCACCTTCATGAACTTCGCGCCGGACTTGTTCACGTTGACCGTGACCTTGCCGTTGGCGGAAGCCGTGATGGCGATGTTCTCCGTCGTCCACGGGCCGGTCAGGTCGGCCGCGTAGCTCACCGCGAGGTAGCCGTTGCCGACCTTCGCCGTGCCAACCGTGCCGCCGAGGTCAACGCCCTGGACCGTGCACTCGACCGTGATGTCCCAGCCCGCCGTCTCGTTCTGCTCGATCACGGTGATCGCGAGCGCATCGGCCGCAACAGCCGTCGCGGGAGCCGCGTTCACGAGGAACTGGTTCTCGTACTCGCTGTTCGTGTCGGCGCCGTTCGCAACCTTCCACGTGTCGTACGCGGCCTTGACGTCCGCGTCGGCGTCCGTGAGGTAGGTCGGATACGCCGGCTGCGGCGCAGCCGCCGTGTAGGTCTTCACCGTGCCTGAGGTGGCGTCCGTGAGCGTGAGGCCCTCGGCCGCCGTGATCGCGTAGGTCGGCGTGAAGAGCGCCGTGTCGAACGCAATCGTGCCGGCCTCGGCGAAGGCGAAGGTCGCCGTCGCACCCGCAGACATCACCTTGTACGAGCCGTTGAGCGCCAGCGCGTTGTCCGCCACGAAGGTGGCAACGTCGCCGTCGACCGTCGCGAAGTAGAGGCCCGAGACACCGCCGCTCTTGTCGTTCGAGGCGACCGTCGCATTGCCCTTGTTCACGCCGGACGCCGTGACGCTTCCGCTCTGGAAGTGGAAGAGCTGCAGAGCCGCCGTGTTTTCGCATCCGTCGATCTCTGTGGCAACGCCAACATAGCCGAGGATACCACCCTTGTTAGCCGCACTGACCGTACCGCTGTTCTTGCAGTTCCGAATGACCGCAGTTCCAGTTCCGCCCTGCGTGATGATGGCGATACCACCGCACTTTCTACCAGTATTCTTGAGCGAGGCGACGTTGAGCTCGTTCGTGCAGGACTCGACCGTCGAACCAGCCATGAGGTAGCCGACGATGCCGCCGAAGTCCTTCGAGGCCGAGACGGTCGTCACGGTGCCCGCAACGGTGGTCAGGTTCTGGAGCGTCGATGCCTTGGCAACGCCGACAAACGACGCACCGGTATCGTCGCCGCTGGCCGAAGAATTCGCGCACAGCGTGCTCGAACCCCAAGACAGCTTCAGGTTCTTGATCGTGGCGTTATAGATCGAGTTGAACAGCGCACCGTAATCCGTACCGTTCTCCATCAGGAAGTTGGAGATCGTGTAGTTGCCGCCATCATAGACGCCCGTGAAGGCACCATTATCGTAAGAAGCTTCCGAGACGATGTCCTTGCCACCCTTGACACCGATGCCGCCCCAAGCGGCGGTCAGGGCGATGTCAGCGACCTGGACATAGCTGAGGTTCCTGCCCACGTTAGCATCGACAGCGGCCTGAAGGGCGAGAAGGTCGTCCTCATCGGCAATCTCGAACGGATTCGCAGCAGAACCATCCTGGCCAGCCGTCGCCGTACGGGGGAAGTAGCCGGCCGAGAAGGTCGTGATCGTGCCGCTGGTCGAGGGGATGGCGACCAGAGGCGCCGCCGCGCCGACAATGCCGCTGAAAGTATAGGCGTTGTCAAGGGCCGCGTCGAACGCAATCGTCTGGCCGGCGGCCAGCGTGACGCCCGTATCATCGGATGCGCCAACTGCACCTTCGAGGAGGTAGGTCGCACCAGCCGTGAGCGGAGGAAGCACCGTGGTGGCCTTGTTGTCGGCGACCGTCGCATACTTGAAGCCGGTGATCGTCGAGCCAGCAGGATCGCCAATCATCTTCTTGGCTGCCGAAGCGACGTTGCCGCCGAGGTCATCAAGCGTACGGCCCTGCGCCCAACCGATGAGTTCACCGATCTTGGCCGTCGCGAGAACCGAGGTCAACGTGCCGTTGTTCACGCAGTTCTGCATCTTCGTGCCGTCGGCCACATAACCGAGAATACCGCCAAGTCCATCACGGCCTTCCGTCCCAGTGCCATTCACCATGACGATGTTGCCGTTGTTGACGCAGCCGTCGAACAACACGTAGTCGTTCGGCACGCCGTTCTGGTCCTGCGTGAGGGCCGTGATGCCGGCAGCCTTGGTGTAGTTGCCGTAGAGCGTCGCGTTGTTCGTGCAGTCCTTGACCAGCGTCTCAAGCACCACAACGCCGTCGACGACGTTGGACGCGCCACCGGACAGACGGATTGCGATACCGGCCACGTTGTGCTTGGCAGGATTCGCCTGCGTACCGAAGGAACCCGCCGCCGTGAGGCCCTGGAGCGTCGTGCCCAGACCCGCGTTGCCGACGATGGCTGCGCTGCACTTGCTGCCCACTCCGGGGAAGGTGATCGTGTCGACCGTCAGGTTCTTGATCGCGCCGCCCTTGACCTGGTTGAAGACGCCCGCGTAGTCGCGATCCGTAAACGTGATGTTGGAGATCGTGAAGCCCTGACCGTCATACGTGCCCTGGAAGGGAAGTCCAGCATTCGCGTTGGCCGCATACGTGCCGATACCGGCGAACGCAGCAGCGCTCGTCATGTCGATGTTGGCGGTCTGCTTGAAGGTCTCGCCAGTCGTCGCAATTCCAGCATCAACGCCCTTGCGGAGCATGTCGAGGTCATTCGCGTCGTCGATCGTGTACGCGCCGTTGACGGCATCGCCGAGGTAGTCGGCCCACACGTAGGTCGCGGTGGACGCGTCGATCTCGTTTGCATCAGCGGCGGCCTCAAGCGACATCGTCTTGGTCACGCCATCGGCGTTCGTGAATGTGAACGCGACAGTCGAACCGGCCGGAACCGAGAATTGCGTGCCGGAAGTTGCACCTGTAAGCGAAACAGCCTCGCCGCCGTCAATCGTGTACGACACGGGCGTGACACCCGTCGGCCATGTGAGCGTGAAGTCAATGCCGGCAGCCTCAAAGCTCGGCTCTTCCTCCGTCCACACGATATCGTCGAGCGCGCCCGAGCCCTTGAAGCCGATGCCCGCAAGGGTTGCCGTCCTGGACAGTCCTTTCAATGACGGGAACACTGTTTTACCCTGCAACAGAGGAATCGTCGTCGTATCCCCAACAGGAATCCATCCAAAGTCGGCATCGATTGCCGTGCTAATGTAGGTAGCGGCAAACGTCGCATCCGTAGCAACAACAGGATTGCCGTCAATGTAAATCTGGAATCCAAGAATAGCATTCTCAGCATTGTCGGCACCAGCCTTTGTGACGTCAGCAATGGCTTTTATCGTCACTCGATACCATTGACCGGGAACAATATCCTTCCCACAGCTGGCACTGAAGTTCGTCGGAGTGCAGACAACGCTTCCAGTGTCCTCTACATATGCCGCACGCACCATGATGTTTGTCACGGGAGTACTACCGCTTGAGTCGACGTTGAGCCAGATGGCCAGCTTGTCATCGGATTCAGTGGTCGGCGCGTTACCGTCCTCGGTGGGCGTGAACTGCACGAGCGTGTCGAGGTAGAGTCCCGTGGAGACGACATTCGTAGGATCGCCGAGACCATAGGTGGTTGTCTCGCCGACAGTGGTGCTTGCGATGGTGTTGATCGAACGCCAGAGGATGCCACCCTCCGTGCTGAGCTCGAGGTATTTCGCGTTATTGGCATCGGCGAAGTAAGTCGGGCGCACGATGCCGGGCGCAGCGAGGTTTTCGCCCCCGTAGGCCTTCACCGTCGAGCCGTCCTGGTCGCCGTCGGTATAGCAGAAGTAGGCGGCGTTACTTCCCGTCTGGGCATCTGGGGTGTCGCCTTTGTTTCCGACCGTCACGCCAGTGTCGGCCGTGTAACCTTCGAAGCTGATCGCGTTGATTGGATCAGCGAAGGCCGCAGCGGACGCCACAAGGGCCGTTGCAAGCATTAGCTTTCTCATTCGTTTTTCCTTTCAATCCAAAGGGGAATAGGAAGTATCCGCGCCTCTTCGGAAGGCCCGGCCCAGCTGCTGACGGTTGCAAGTGTAGCAAAAGCGGGGGGAGCGTGCAAGGGGGCGCGGGAAAAAAGTTGGAAAAAGTTTGAGGGAGTCGCTTGGCCTTTTGCGGAACCTGAATGTTTTTGGAAGCGCTTGGCCGAGCGCTTGGCCTTGGGCAGGGGAAAGGGTAGGGGAAGCGCTCACCTTTCGCTCACCTGGCCTGTGGCCGCGCCGTTTTTGGAAGCGCTTTGCCAAGTGCTTGGCCAATGCTCCGCCTTTGGTGCGCGCACGGGAGAAAGGGAAGTGATGATCACAAACCTTTCCCCGGCGCGACGGCCGCCGGTGCGCCAACAGTTGCGATCCCGGCGTTGCCGGAAGCGGCGAGACGCCGCTTCCCCCAGGGGAGCCGGCCGCTCCCGCTGGGGGGCGGTCGCCTCGGCGAGGCGACCCTACCAGGGGGAAACCGCCAATGTCTCAATTGGCAATTGGCAACATTACCACATTGGCAACATTGGCAATTGGCAACATTGCCCCCGGGGCTACTTGCGCAGGGCGGCCTGCGCCGCCGCGAGGCGGGCGATCGGCACGCGGAACGGCGAGCAGCTCACGTAGTTCAGGCCGATGCGGTGGCAGAACTCGACCGAGGACGGGTCGCCGCCGTGTTCGCCGCAGATGCCGCAGTGGATCTTCGGGCGGGTGGCCTTGCCGTCGGTGACGGCCATCTGCATCAGCTTGCCCACGCCGGTCTGGTCGAGGCGGGCGAACGGGTCGTTCTCGTAGATCTTGTTGTCGTAGTACGAGCCGAGGAACTTGCCCGCGTCGTCGCGCGAGAAGCCGAAGGTCATCTGCGTGAGGTCGTTCGTGCCGAAGCAGAAGAACTCCGCCTCCTCCGCGAGCTCGCCCGCCACGAGCGCCGCGCGCGGCACCTCGATCATCGTGCCCACCTCGTAGTTGAGCTTGATCTCGGCGGACTGGATCTCCTCGTTCGCCACGTGCACCACGATGTCCTTCACGAACTTGAACTCCTTCACGTCGCTCGTGAGCGGGATCATGATCTCGGGACGCACGTTCCAGCCCTTGTGGCGCTTCTGCACGTTGATCGCCGCGCGGATCACGGCCTTCGTCTGCATCACCGCGATCTCGGGGTAGGTCACGCAGAGGCGGCAGCCGCGGTGGCCCATCATCGGGTTGAACTCGTGGAGCGAGTCGATGATCTCCTTGATGCGGCTGATCGGCTTGTGGGTGGTCTTCGCGAGGAGGGCGATCTCGTCCTCCGTGTGCGGCACGAACTCGTGCAGCGGCGGGTCGAGGAAGCGGATCGTGACGGGCTGGCCGTCGAGCGCCTCGAAGAGCTGCTCGAAGTCGTCCTGCTGGAACGGCAGGATCTTGTTGAGGGCGATCTCGCGCTCCTCGACCGTGTCGGCGCAGATCATCTCGCGGAACGGCGTGATGCGGCTCTGCGAGAAGAACATGTGCTCCGTGCGGCAGAGGCCGATGCCCTCGGCGCCGAGCTCGCGCGCCTTCTTCGCGTCGCGCGGCGTGTCGGCGTTCGTGCGCACCTTCAGCTTGCGGAACTTGTCCGCCCACATCATGATGCGGCCGAACTCGCCGGCGATCTGCGCGTCCACGGTGGGGATCACGCCGTCGTAGATGTTGCCGGTGGAGCCGTCGATGGAGAGCCAGTCGCCCTCCTTGAACACCTTGCCAGCGAGCGTGAACTTCTTGTGCTCCTCGTCCATCGCGATCTCCTGGCAGCCGGAGACGCAGCACTCGCCCATGCCGCGGGCGACGACGGCCGCGTGGCTCGTCATGCCGCCGCGCACGGTGAGGATGCCCTCGGCGGCCTTCATGCCCTCGATGTCCTCGGGCGAGGTCTCGAGGCGCACGAGCACCACCTTCTCGCCGCGGCCCTTCCACTCCTTCGCGTCCGCGGCCGTGAACACGATGCGGCCGCACGCGGCGCCCGGCGAGGCCGGGAGGCCGCGGCCGACGGGCTGAGCGCGCTTGAGCGCCACGGCGTCGAACTGCGGGTGGAGGAGCGTGTCGAGGTTGCGGGGGTCGATCATGAGGACGGCCTCCTCCTCGGTGCGCATCCCCTCGTCCACGAGGTCGCAGGCGATCTTGAGCGCGGCGCGCGCCGTGCGCTTGCCGTTGCGGGTCTGGAGCATGTAGAGCTTCTTGTTCTCGATCGTGAACTCCATGTCCTGCATGTCGCGGTAGTGCTTCTCGAGCGTCGCGCAGATCTTCTGGAACTGCTTGAACGCCTCGGGCATCACCTCGGCCATCTTCGCGATCGGCATCGGGGTGCGGACGCCCGCCACCACGTCCTCGCCCTGGGCGTTCATGAGGAACTCGCCCATGAGCTTCTTCTCGCCCGTCGCCGGGTCGCGCGTGAACGCCACGCCCGTGCCGGACTGGTTGTTGAGGTTGCCGAACGCCATCATCTGCACGTTCACGGCGGTGCCCCAGGAGTAGGGGATGTCGTTGTCGCGGCGGTAGACGTTCGCGCGCGGGTTGTCCCAGCTGCGGAACACGGCCTTGATGGCCTCCACGAGCTGCTCCTTCGGGTCGTCGGGGAAGTTCTTCCCGATCGCGCTCTTGTACTCGGCCTTGAACTTGCCGGCGAGCGCCTTGAGGTCGGCCGCGGTGAGCTCGAGGTCCTGCTTCACGCCCTTCTTCGCCTTCATCTCGTCGATGAGCTTCTCGAAGTGCTTCTTGCCGACCTCCATCACGACGTCGGAGAACATCTGTATGAAGCGGCGGTAGCAGTCCCACGCCCAGCGCGGGTTCTTCGTCTGCCGCGCGAGGGAGTTGACGACGGTCTCGTTGAGGCCGAGGTTGAGGATCGTGTCCATCATGCCCGGCATCGAGGCGCGCGCGCCGGAGCGCACGGAGACGAGCAGCGGGTTCTTCGCGTCGCCGAACTTCTTCCCGGCCGACTTCTCGAGCTTGCCCACGTACTCGAGCACCTGGCTCATGATGTCGTCGGCGATCATGCGGCCGTCGTCGTAGTAGCGCGTGCACGCCTCGGTGGAGATCGTGAAGCCCTGCGGCACGGGAAGGCCGAGGCCCGCCATCTCGGCGAGGTTCGCGCCCTTGCCGCCCAGGAGCTCGCGCATGTTGGCGTTGCCTTCCGTCTGGCCCGCGCCGAAGAAGTACACGTACTTCGTCTTTCCTGCCATTTTAATCTTTCCTTCTTGCTTGTTTTTCATCATTTCTTTTAGTCTGTTTCGCGGATAGTATAGCGAAAAACCGTGCAGAAAGCAAGAGGGAACCGCGCCGTGCAAGTATAGCGGGTGAGCTTTAAATTAGTCGCAAGTCGTAGCATCACGCCGCCTTCCGCTGGGTACGGATTCGCGCCACGAGCGCGCACATGGCGGATGCGTTGAACACGCGCCAGTGCATCCCTGACTGCTTGCAGCGTCT